>JAOPYG010000312.1 GCA_025964685.1 Actinoallomurus sp.
GGTGTACTTGTCGCCCACGCCGGGGCCCTGGATCGCGTCGAGGTAGTGAGCGCTGTCGCGGACGGTGCGCGTCAGCCCGGACTCGTACGCCATCCCGAAGGCCGGCTCGCCTATGCCCGGTCCACAGGGCGTACGGCCGCGGCTCGGCTTGAGGCCGACCAGCCCGCAGCACGAGGCGGGGATCCGGACGGAGCCGGCCCCGTCGTTTCCGTGCGCGAGCGGCACCGCCCCGGCCGCCACCAGCGCGGCGGCGCCACCGCTCGACCCGCCCACCCCCCGGTGGGTGTCCCAGGGGTTGCGCGTCGGACCGTGCTTGCGCGACTCGGTGGAGAAGCTGATCACCAGCTCGGGCACGGTGGTGAGGCCCAGGGTGACCAGGCCGGCGGCGCGGAACCGCGTCATCAGGTCGGTGTCGTACGGCGCGATCACCCCTGGGATGGCGCGGCTGCCGAGGAAGAACGGCACCCCCTTCGCCATCGGCCCGCTGTCCTTGATCAGGAACGGGACTCCGGCGAGAGGGCCGTCGGCCGCCCGATCGAGCGCCGGAGAGAAAAGCGGCAGTGCGAGCCCGTTGACCTCGGCGTTCGCCGCCTCGAGGGCATGCCGCGCGACGTCCTCGACCTCGGCGGCGGTGACGTGGCCCGCCCTGATCAGATCGCGGAGTCCGACGGCGTCGAGGCTCGCGTACTCGTGGAGTTCCACCGGTCACCTGTTCACACGCCCGGGAACGACCGCGTCAGGGCCCCCGCACGGTCTGATGGGCATGCTCGCAGGGGGGTCTCGCGCCGTCGAACGGTTTTTCACGCGGTCATCGCGCCGGGAGGGTGGACGGCGTGCAGGGTCACCACGATCTCGAGGGTGCGAAGCGGTCGCTGAAGCAGTCCCACCGGCTCCGCCATCGCGACGCCCACCGCCGCGGTGAGAAAACCCCAGGCCCAGTCGGTCGGCGAACAGACGCGGGCGTCGTAGCCGGTAGGCGTTCGGAGTTCCCCACGGGGCCTCCTGGAGAGCCGGGACGAGAATGGGACGTACGGCGGCCCGCTCCGGTCCACGTCCAATTCAACTCGCAGTGGACTCCGCGATATCGCCTTCGGTCAAGCATTGGTCGGCGAGGATGTCCTCGTACACTCCGACCTTGTAGTTGATGAGGTCCAGGCATTCGGTCAGGCGGGCGATCTGCGCGTTGACCTGGTCCTGATGCCGGCGCATGACGGCAAGCCGCTCTTTCTCGTTGCCCACGCCCTGCCGGACGAGTTCGGTGTATCGGCGGATCGCCGGAATGGGCCTGCCAGAGGCGCGCAGAACAATACAGACGGTGAGCCGTTCAACATCGTCTTCGCGGTACAGGCGACGGCCACCGGGACCGCGTTCGACCGGATTGGCAAGAATGCCCTCGCGCTCATAGAAACGAAACGCGTGAACGCTCAGGCCGGTGCGTTCGGCGACCTGGCCGATGCCCAGCTCGCCGAGTCCATCGTCTGGGCGATCCGCCGGCCGAGCGGCGTCGACGTCAACACCGTGGTGGTCCGGCCGCTCGGCCAACCCGTGCGACGTCTCAGGGGCTGCCGGTGAGGGACTCGACGGCGCGTACGACGCGGTCGGTGTCGGCGAGGGTGGGCAGCACGATGTCCGCGCCGGCGCCGCGCAGCTCCGCCTCGGTGGCGTTGCCGGTGGCGACCGCGATGGTCCGGGCACGGCTGATCTGCGCGGCCCGCACGTCGTTCGGTGAGTCCGCGATGAGGACGGTGGCCGCCTCTTCGATCTTGGTGCCGTACTTCTTGGCCGTACGGGTGCGCGCCAGCTCCACCAGCGCGGCCTTGGGGTAGGTCTCCGAGCCGTAGCCGCCGACCGTGAAGTCGAGGTACTTGTCCAGCCCGAGCGCGGTCAGCTTGGTGATCGCGTTGGGTTCGATCGAGCCGGTCAGGACCGACTGGATGACCTCGCGCAGCCTTCCGACCGCGGCGAGGGCCTCGCGGGCGCCCGGCAGCACCCGGCCGTCCTTGCGGATGGACTTGCGACGCGAGCCGAACGCCTCACCGAGCGCCGCGATGAACTCCGCGAGGTGGTCCTCGGTCGTCACGACGTCGTTGAATGCGAGCGTCTCAAAGATGATCTCGGATTCGGTGCGTCCCGCGGTCGGTGCCAGGCGGACCAGCGGGCGGCCGGTCACCCGCTGGAACGCCTCGGCGTACGCCTCCCGTGTCACCCGCCCGACGTCGACAAGCGTGTGATCGACGTTCCACAGCACGAGACGGGGCATAAGGGGGCTCCTGCGGTGAAATCGGATCGACGGTTAATCGTCGGGGTTGTCCCCTGCGTGCGCAAACCCGCTGTTCAGCGGGGGGCTCTCCCCGGGGAGAGCCGCCCACGCGGAACTCAGGAGCCCATGTGGGGATAACGGTGGTCGGTCGGCGGGACGAGGGTCTCCTTGATCGAACGGGCGCTGACCCACCGGGTGAGGTTGAGGATCGAGCCCGCCTTGTCGTTCGTCCCGCTGCCCCGCGCGCCGCCGAAGGGCTGCTGGCCGACGACCGCGCCGGTCGGCTTGTCGTTGACGTAGAAGTTCCCGGCGGCGTAACGCAGTTTGTCCGAGGCCGCGGCGATGGCCTGCCGGTCCCGCGCGACGATCGCGCCGGTCAAACCGTACGGGGCCGCGCTCTCCATCTGGGTCAGCATCGCGTCGTAGTCGGCGTCGTCGTAGACGTGCACGCCGAGGATCGGGCCGAAGTACTCCTTGGTGAAGATCTCATCCGTCGGGTCGGCGCTCTCCAGGATGGTCGGCTGGACGAAGTAGCCCTCGGAGTCGTCCAGGCCGCCGCCGACCTGGACCGTGACGCCGTCGTGGGACCTCGCGCGCTCCAGGGCCTCCTTGTGCTTGGCGAACGCCCGCTCGTCGATGACCGCGCCCATGAACGCCGACAGGTCCTCCGCGACGTTGCCCACCGTCAGGGACTCCACCGTGGCGACCAGCTCGTCGCGCATGCCGTTCCACAGGGAGCGCGGGAGGTACGCGCGGGAGGCGGCCGAGCACTTCTGGCCCTGGTACTCGAACGCGCCGCGGACCAGGATCGTGGCGAGCGCCTTCGGGTCGGCCGACGGGTGCGCGACGATGAAGTCCTTGCCTCCGGTCTCACCGACGAGCCGCGGGTACGTCCGGTAGCCGGCGATGTTCTCGCCCACGGTCCGCCACAGGTGCTGGAAGGTGGGGGTGGAGCCGGTGAAGTGGATGCCCGCGAGATCCGGCTGGTGGAGCGCGACCTCGGAGACGGCCTGCCCGTTGCCGGTCACCAGGTTGATCACGCCCGGCGGGAGCCCGGCCTCTTCGAGCAGCCGCATGGTGAAGTGCGCGGCGAAGGTCTGCGTCGGGGAGGGCTTCCACACGACGACGTTGCCCATCAGCGCCACCGAGGCCGGAAGGTTGGCGGCGATCGCGGTGAAGTTGAAGGGAGTGATCGCGACGACGAAGCCCTCCAGCGGCCGGTACTCCATCCGGTTCCACACGCCCGGGGAGGAGATCGGTTGCTGGGTCATCAGCTCACGCGCGAAGGAGACGTTGAACCGCAGGAAGTCGATCAGCTCACAGGCCGCGTCGATCTCGGCCTGCTGCACCGACTTGGACTGCCCGAGGATCGTGGCGGCGTTCAGCGTCGAGCGCCAGGGACCGGCCAGCAGCTCGGCGGCCCTCAGGAAGATCGCGGCGCGGTCGTCGAACGACATCGCCCGCCAGCCCGGCGCCGCCGCGCGGGCCGCCTCGACGGCCGCGGTGACGTCGTCGCCGGTCGCGTCGTGCATCCGCCCGAGCACATGCCGGTGGTTGTGCGGCTCGACCGCGTCGATCGGCGCTCCCCCGCCGAGCCGCTGCTCGCCGCCGATCGTCATGGTCAGATCGATCTGCTCACCGGCGAGTTCCTTGATCTTCGCCTCGAGTGAGATCCGATCCTGACTACCGGGGGCGTAGGTCCTGACCGGCTCGTTCACGGGGGCCGGTACGTTCGTCACAGCGTGCATGGAAAAACTCCCCAGCGGTTCATCGACGTCGTCGTCGTCAGCATCGTCGCACGGGATGCCTTACCCGACAAAACGCATGTTGATCCAGGTCAGATGTGGACCGCGGCGTCAGAGAGCCGTTCGATCACCGGGACGCCGAGCCGATCGAGATCGGCACGCGACTGAAGGCCGCCGGTGTAGAGGATCGCCCGCGCGCCGACGTGCCGCGCGGCGATCGCGTCGTCCACGCTGTCGCCGATCATGACGACGTCGGCGGCGTCGGCGCCCAGTGCCGCCAGGTGACGCACCATGAACTCCGCCTTCTCCCCACCGGCCTCCTCGGGGCGCAGCCCGTCGACCCGCCGGAAGGCCAGGCCGAGACCGAGCTCGCGTACGGCCACGGAGAGCCGGTCGTGCCGCCACATCGACAGCACCGACTGCGTGTGCCCGTCACCGGCGAGCGCGTCGATCACCTGCCGGGCGCCGGCGGCGAGCCGGCACCGCTCCATCAGCCGGTGGTAGGAGTCGTGGAACGCGGCGTCGATCCGCTCCCACTCGCCGTCTTCGAGGACACGGCCGAGGATCCGCTCGTAGGAGTCCCAGATCGGGCGGCGGTAGACCGACCGGTAGTGCTCCAGCTCCATCGGCGGCAGGCCGTAAGTGTGGAAGACCTCGTTGGTCGCGTCGAGGATGGCGTCGCGGTCGTCGAACAGCGTGCCGTTCCAGTCCCAGACAATGTGCCCCATGACGTCCTGAGCATAGGCCGCCCGTACGACAGCGGCTCAGCGAGTGCCGTAGCGGTGCTCGGGCCGCCCGGTGATGCCGTACCGCAACCTGAGGCGCACGACGCCGTGCTTGGCGAGGTAGGACAGGTAGCGCTGCGCGGTCGGCCGGCTGACGCCGACCAGTTCGGCGACCTCGGCGGCCGACACGTCTCCCCGCGCCGACCGCACCGCGTCACGTACCCGCTCCAGCGTCGGCGCCGAGTGCCCCTTGGGCAGATTCGGCGGCAGCGTCGCCGGCCCGCGCAGCAGGCCGTACAGCGCGTCGACATCCGACTGGTCCGCCTGGTCGTCCAGCGTCGTGAGTCGTTCGCGCAGGTCCTGGTACGCGACGAGCCGGTCCCGCAACGCGGCGAACCCGAACGGCTTGACCAGGTAGTGCACAGCGCCGAGTTGCATCGCCGTACGTACGCTCCCCACGTCGCGGGCCGAGCTGATCACGATGAAGTCGGGCGGAGGCGGCGCGTCGTCGCCGGTGGCACGGTCGAGGGCGCGGCGGATGACGTTCAGGCCGTTCTCGTCGGGCAGGTAGATGTCGAGCAGGACCAGATCGGGCCGGAGCTCGGCGACGGCGTCGAGCGTGCCGGCGGCGCTGTGCTCCCGGCCCAGCACCGCGAACCCGGGCACCCGCTCGACATAGGCGGTATGGATCTTGGCGACGTGGAAGTCGTCGTCGGCGACCAGGACGCCGATCATCGCGACGTCCTCGCTTTCTCGGTCACCGGCGTTCTCCCCAGGGTGGCGCCGGGCAGCTCGACGGTGAACGTCGCGCCGGGCCCCTCACCGACGTCGATCCGCCCGCCGATCCGGCGGACCAGCCGGTGGACGATCGCCAGGCCGAGGCCGCGGCGGCGCACGTCCGAACCCGCCTTGGTGCTGTACCCGTCGGTGAAGATCGACTCGAGGTGGCCGGGCGGTATGCCCGGGCCGGTGTCGGAGACGGCCATGGTGATACCGGCGTCGTCGACGAGCCGTACGGTGACCTCGGCCGGCGACGCCCCGGCCGCGGCGTCGATGGCGTTGTCCACCAGGTTCCCCAGGACCGTGAGCACGGCCTGCACGCGCGCCGGAGAGTCACCCAGCCAGGAGTCCTCGGTGAGCGTCAGCGTGACACCCCGCTCAGCCGCCACGACCGACTTGGCGAGAATCAGCCCGACGACGAGCGGGTTGGCGACGCGTTCGCGCACCGACTCCGACAGGGCCGCCTCGGCGCCCTGCGCGGTGGTGAGGTAGGTCAGGGCCTCGTCGCGGTCGCCCAGCTCCAGCAGCCCGGCGACCGTGTGCATGCGGTTGGAGAACTCATGCTGCTGCGCCCGCAGCGCGTCCGTCAGCGCCCGTACGCTGTCCAGCTCCCGCAGCAGCCCCGAAAGCTCGGTCCGGTCCCGCAGGGTCACCACCGCGCCCAGTTCCCTGCCGTGCAGGACCACCGGCCGGCGGTTGACGGTCAGATAGTAGTCATCGGTGAGCACGGACGCGTCGGCACCGCCCTCGGAGCCGGCCAGCAGGTCGCGCAGGCGCCCCGGAGACATGACGTCCTCCAGCCGCCGGCCGAGCGTCACGGTACACGGCCGCAGCAGGCGCCGCGCCTCGTCGTTCACGATGGTGACCCGGCCCGCCCGGTCGAACGCGATGACGCCCTCCTTGATGCCGTGGAGTACCGCCTCGCGCTCCTGCAGCAGCTTGCTGATCTCCTCCAGTTCAAGGCCGAACGTACGCCGTTTGAGCCGCCACGCGAGCACGTACGAGGCCACCGCGCCGAAGGCGAGCGCGAGTCCCATCCACAGCGCGAAGGCTGGCAGCTCGCTCCACAGTGTGTTGGACACCGCGCGTTCGCAGATACCGGCCGAGACCTCGCCCACCAGGCTGCCGGACGGCCCGTACAGCGGGGCCTTGCCGTTCGCCGAGCGGCACAGGCTGCCGCGGTCGACGCCGATGTGGCCGTGTCCGTCCGCGGCGATCAACGGCTCCTCGACCGGCTTGCCGAGGAGCGCCGGATTGGGGTGGGAGTGCCGGATCCCCTTGAGGTCGAGGACCACGATGTACTCGGCCCCGGACGACCTGCGCATCCGCTCGGCGGTGGTCTGCACCAGATCGCCGGCGCCGCCGTACTCCATGGCCCCCTGGATCTGCGGGGTGCCGGCGGCGGTCTGGGCGATGGCCAGGGCGCGCTCGCGGTACTGGGCGTCGAGCTTCGTCCGCTCCTCGTGGGCGAACAGGCCGAACCCGACGAGCATGCTCATCACCAGAATCGTGAGCTGGCTGGTCAGAATGCGCGTCGACAGCTTCCGGCCGCCCGGGGGCCACATGCGTCGAGTATGGCCAAGCGGCAGAGGACCGAATAGCCCCGCCCCGTGATAACAACGCACAAAACAACGGGAAAACCTGAGATCCCACACAACGAACACAAGCATCGCCACGGACGGTGAGAGGTCCTTAACTTCTCCGCAACACGACGCGGAGAGAGGACCCATGAGTCAAACAGAGGTGACCCCGCCGATCGAACTGCGCGGCGTCACCAAGCGATTTCGCACCCCCGACGGTTCCGCCTACACCGCGCTCCGCGACGTCGACCTCGCCGTCGAGCCCGGTGAGTTCTGCGCGGTGGTCGGCCCCACCGGATGCGGCAAGTCCACCGCGCTCTCGCTCATCGCGGGCCTGGAGATGGCCGGTGAAGGCACCGTGACGCTCGACGCGAAGCCGGTCACCGGGATCGACCCGCGGGTCGGATTCATGTTCCAGCAGGACGCCGTCTTCCCGTGGAAGTCGGTCCTGGCCAACGTCTCGGCCGGACCGCTGTTCCGCGGCGCGGCCAAGAAGGAGGCGGTCGAGCGGGCACGGGACTGGCTGCGGCGCGTGGGCCTGTCCGGCTTCGAGGGGCACTATCCGCACCAGCTCTCCGGCGGTATGCGCAAGCGGGTCGCGCTCGCGCAGACGCTGATCAACGAGCCGCGGATCCTGCTGATGGACGAGCCGTTCTCCGCGCTCGATGTGCAGACCCGGCAGATCATGTCGGACGAGTTGCTCGATCTCTGGGAGCTGACCCGGCCCTCCGTCGTCTTCGTCACGCACGACCTCGAGGAGGCCATCGCACTCGCCGACAAGGTCGTGGTCCTCACGGTCGGCCCCGGCACCGTGAAGGACGTCTTCCCCATCGACCTCCCCCGGCCCCGCCGCGTCCAGGAGATCAAGTTCGAACCGGAGTTCATCCGGCTCTACGAGCGGATCTGGGAGTCGCTTCGTGACGAGGTGCAGGCGGCGTACGCCCGTACGGCCGGCTCCACCGGGGAGGCCGCATGAGCACCCCCGCACGTCCGGAGGAAACGGCCAGGCCCATCTTCACGCCCGAGCCGGCGCCCCGCGCGCCGAAACGGAGCCACCGCCAGGGCGCGACCGTACTGGGGATCCAGTTCGTCCTGGTGGTCGCCGTGCTGGGCGTGTGGGAGCTCTGCGCCCGGCAGAAGTGGATCGACACCTTCCTCTACGGCCAGCCGACCGGCGTGTGGCACCAGCTGATCGACTGGTTCCAGCACGGCACCCAAGCCGGCTCCATCTGGCAGCAGTTCGAGGTCACGTTCGAGGAAGCGGTCCTCGGGTTCGTGATCGGCTCGGTGGCCGGCATCGTGCTCGGCGTCATCCTGGGCCGGGTACAGATCCTCGCCGCGGTGTTCGGCCCGTTCATCAAGCTCTTCAACTCGATCCCGCGCATCGTGCTCGCCGCGATCTTCGTGCTGTGGTTCGGCCTCGGCATGTCCGGCAAGGTCGCGACGGCAGTGGTGCTGGTGTTCTTCATCGTCTTCTTCAACGCCTTCCAGGGCACACGGGAGGTCGACAAGAACCTGGTCGCCAACGCGCGGATCCTGGGCGCCTCGGCCTGGAAGGTCACCACGCAGGTCGTCCTGCCCTCCGCGTTCACCTGGATCATCGCGAGCCTGCACGTCGCGTTCGGGTTCGCGCTGATCGGCGCGGTCGTCGGGGAGCTGCTGGGCGCCCAGCACGGCCTCGGGCTCCTCATCAACCAGGCCAAGGGCAGCTTCAACCCCAACGGCGTCTACGCGGGAACCATCCTCGTCGCCGTCATGGCGCTGGTCGCCGAGCTCCTGCTCACCCTGCTCGAACGACGACTGCTGGGCTGGCGCCCGTCGAACGACCGCGACATCGCGGGCGAGCTGTAGTTCCCCCTCGGCCCCAACCCCTACGAAGGAGATCCCCATGTCCATCTACCGCAAGGTTCTGGCCGGAGCCACCACAGCCGCGCTCGCGCTGGGCGCAGCCGCGTGCGGTTCTTCGTCGCACTCGTCCCACTCCTCCTCCGGAGGAGGCAACACCGTACAAATCATGGTCGGTGGTCTGGACAAACAGATCTACCTGCCGTTCATGCTCGCCCAGCGGCTCGGCTACTACAAGGCGGCCGGCCTGAACGTCGTGCTGTCCGACGAGCCGGCCGGCGTCGACGCCGAGAACCAGATGCTCGCCGGCAATGTCGACGGCGTCGGCGGTTTCTACGACCACAACATCGACCTCCAGGCCAAGGGCAAGTCGACCGAGTCCGTCGCCCAGATGCTGCAGGCGCCCGGCGAGGTGGAGATGGTCCGGGCCGATGAGGCCTCCACCTTCACCTCCGCGGCGAACTTCGCCGGCAAGAAGCTCGGCATCACCGACCTCGGCTCCTCGACCGACTTCATCACCCGGGCGCTCGCCGTCCACGCCGGGGTGCCCGTGAACCGCATCACTCCCGTCGCGGTCCAGGCAGGCCCGACGTTCATCGCCGCGATGCAGCACAAGTCCATCGACGCCGGCATGACGACCGAGCCGACGATCACCGCCCTGGAGCAGAAGGGGCTCGCCAAGCCCGTCATCGACATGCGCACCGCGGCCGGCACCCGCGCCGCCCTCGGCGGCACGTACCCGGCCACCTGCGTGTACTTCACCACCGCGTACGTGAACTCCCACCAGGCGAACGTGCAGAAGCTGGTGAACGCGTACGTGAAGACCCTCAAGTGGATCCAGGCGCACAACGGCACGCAGATCGCCGACCAGATGCCGACCGCGTACTACACCGGTGTCGGCAAGGCCAACTACGCCAAGGCGCTCGACAGCGAGAAGGGCATCTACAGCCCGGACGGCATCATGCCGGCCGACGGCCCCTCGACCATCCTCCAGGTGCTGAGCTCGTTCTCCCCGGACGTGAAGGGGCACCAGATCGACCTGAGCAAGACCTACACGAACACCTTCGTGCAGGCGGCGAAATAACCTGTTCGAACGCTTCTCCCGGCTTGTCGCGGTCACCTTCCATCGACGTCACGCTCACGCCCTTCTGAACCGGAGAGCGGACGATGGAAGGTGACTCGCCACCGGGCCGAACGGTTCGCTTGACGTCCACATATGGCCCGTCGCTCGCTTTTCCGCGTAATTCGTCGCACCGTCGGTCCTAGCGGAGACACCGGGGCTCTCCGTTCCGCGTCCCACACGGGGGTTCGTCGTGGTCGCTCAATCTGTCCGTCGTGCCCTTCTCGCGATCCTCCTACTCCTGCCGATCGCCGTCTTCGTCGGCCGTACGGCGCACGCGGCGGCCGGGCTGCCGTCCGGTTTCCAGGAGAAGGCGGTCTTCACCGGCCTGAACCATCCGACGAACGTGGAGTTCTCGCCGGACGGGCGGGTGTTCGTGGCGGAGAAGAGCGGGGTCATCAAGGTCTTCGACTCGCTGACCGACACGACGCCGGCGGTCTTCGCGGATCTGCGCGCCGAGGTGCACAACTTCTGGGACCGCGGCCTGCTGGGCCTGGCACTGCATCCGGACTTCCCAGCCGATCCGCGGGTCTACGTGCTCTACACCTACGACGGTGTAGCCGGCGGCACGTCCCCCAAGTGGGGCAACGCCACCGCGGCGGATGACCCGTGCCCGACCCCGCCCGGCCCGACGAGCGATGGCTGCCAGGTCAGCGGCCGGCTGTCGGTGCTGTCCCCCTCGGGGCAGCCCGGCGCGCCGCCGCAGGAGAAGACCCTGGTCGAGGACTGGTGCCAGCAGTTCCCCAGCCACTCCATCGGCACGATCGCCTTCGGCGCCGACGGCATGCTGTACGCGGGCGGCGGCGACGGGGCCAGCTTCAACTATGTCGACTACGGCCAGGACGGCTACACCTCCTCCGACGTCACGCCCGACAACCCGTGCGGCGACCCGCCGAAGCCGACCGGCACGGCGCTCGCGCCGCCCGCCGCCGAGGGCGGCGCACTGCGCGCCCAGGATCTGCGCACCCCGGCCGATCCGACGACGCTGGACGGCGGCGTCATCCGCGTCGACCCGGACACGGGCGCCGCCGCCTCCGGCAACCCCGGCTCCGGTGACGACAACGCCAAGCGCCTGGTGGCGGAGGGCCTGCGCAACCCGTTCCGGTTCACCGTACGGCCGGGCACGAACGAGCTGTGGATCGGCGACGTCGGCATGAGCACCTGGGAGGAGATCGACCGGATCCCCGCCCCTGCCGCGAAGACGACGAACTTCGGCTGGCCCTGTTACGAGGGCGCCGCGAAGCATTCCGGCTACGACTCGGCCGGGCTGACGCTGTGCCAGAACCTGTACGCCGCTTCCGGGGCGGTCACCGCGCCGTACTACACCTACAAGCACAGCGCCAAGGTCGTCGCCGGCGAGACGTGCCCCACGGGGAGCTCCTCACTCGGTGGCCTGGCGTTCTATTCGGGCACCACCTATCCCGCCGCGTACCGCGGCGCGCTCTTCTTCACCGACTACACCCGCAAGTGCCTGTGGGCGATGAAGCCGGGGACGAACGGGCTGCCGGACCCGACGAAGATCCAGACGTTCGCGTCGGGGATCGGCGGCGCGACCGAGTTGCAGGCCGGGCCCGGCGGCGACATCTTCGGCGTCGACTACGACGGCGGCCGGGTCGTTCGCTACGTCTACAACGGGACGAACAACCCTCCGGTCGCCGCGATCAAGGCCGATCCGTCCAGTGGCGCCACGCCGCTGACCGTCCACCTCGACGCGACCGCCTCCAGCGACGCGGACGGAAACCCCCTCGCGTACTCCTGGGATCTGAACGGTGACGGTGTCTATGGCGACTCCACCGCGGGCACGGTGACGTACACCTATCCGCAGGCGGGCAAGGTCACGGTCGGGCTGAGGGTGAGCGACGGCCGCGGCGGCACGGACACGGCCCAGACGGTGATCACGGTCGGCAGCACGCCGCCCACCGCCACGATCACCTCGCCGTCATCGGCGACCACCTGGAAGGTGGGCGACACGATCGGCTTCTCCGGTACGGCCACGGACGCCGAGGACGGCACGCTCCCCGGCTCGGCGCTCACGTGGGACCTGATCATGCATCACTGCCCGAGCGACTGCCACGAGCACCGCATCACCTCGATGACGGGCGACAGCGGCACGATCGTCGCACCGGACCATGAGTATCCGTCCTGGCTGGAGCTGCGGCTGACCGCCACCGACTCCGACGGCCTGACCGACGTCAAGACCGTGCGCCTGGACCCGAAGACCGCGGACGTCACCCTGGCCTCCTCCCCGGCGGGCCTCAAGGTCTCGGTGTTCGACCAGACGACCACCGCCCCGCTGAAGCGCACCATCATCGTCGGTGGCGGCATGGGGATCGCGGCTCCGTCCCCGCAGGTGCTGGGCGACCGGCCGTACGTCTTCGGCTCCTGGTCCGACGGTGGCGAGGCCGCGCACAACATCACGGCCCCCGACTCGGCGACCACCTACACCGCCACCTTCCTGCCGCGACCTGACCTCGCGCGCGGCCGGCCGGTGAAGGTGTCGACCACCCAGAAGGCGGGTCTGGAGGGCGCGAAGGCCGTCGACGGCAGCACGTCGACCCGTTGGTCCAGCGTCTACAGCAGCCCGCAGTGGATCCAGGTCGACCTGGGCGCCGGCACGACGGTGGCGAGGGCGGTGCTGCGCTGGGAGGCCGCCTACGGCAAGGCGTACAAGGTGCAGGTCTCCAGCGACGGCTCGGCGTGGACGACCGTGTACTCCACCACGAGCGGGAACGGCGGCACGGACGACATCACCTTCTCCGCCCGCACGACCCGTTACCTTCGCGTGTACGGCACCACTCGCGCCACGAAGTGGGGCTACTCGCTCTGGGAGCTGGAAGCCTACGACCGATGACCGCGCGCCTCCGGCGACCGGTGCGGGGCGGTTCCGAGCAGTCCGCTGGATCCGTGATGACCACGTGTTCAAGTGCCGACGCCCAGGGCCACGCTCAACGTCGTCAGGAAGGCCGCGCCGACCAGCACGAGCATCGTCCAGGCCAGCCGCCGCAGCCGGCGCTGGAACCCCGGCAGCTCCTCGGGCAGGGCGAACACTCGTGCGGGCCAGTGCCGCCAGGACACGTGCACGAAAAGGCCGCCGGCGAGAAGGTAGAACAGCAGAGCGATGCCGTAACCGAGCCGGAGTTCGGGCCGCATGATCAGTATCGCGAGGTCAGTGAGCACCAGCGCGGCGATCAGCGCCACCACCCGCCAGCGGTTCCCGTTGGCCAGGGTCACGAGGAACTCCTCGCGACGCTCGTGGTCAGCGAAGAAACGATCGACCCGGGGTTGAACGACCATGAGGCTGTAGACCATCGACCCCAGCCAGACGGCGGCGATGGTCAGGTGGGCGACGACAGTCATGCCCTGCGTATATCGCCAAACCATGCGCACCGCAAGAGTCGGCCGAACAGGTGAAGTAGTCCGGCCAGGGGCCTCTGTTCGCCGCCCGGGCGGACGGCAGCGCGTCCTGGGTGGACGTCCGATCAGGAGAACAGGTGCGACAGCTCTTGGGTGGCATACCACATGAGCTCGTGGCCGGCCGCGCCGTCGACGTCGAAGCCGGCGTCGTCGTCGCCCGCGTCGGCGGCGGTGATCGCGCCGCGGGCCACGCGCACGTCGGTTTCGGCCTCGGCGTCGTCCACATGGCCGGACACGATCCGGTCGAACGACACCGGCTGGGTCACCCGCACCAGAGCGCGGTCGTCGGCGTCCATCAGGTCGCCGGCCTCGTGGACGACCGCGTCATCGGGCACCTCGGCGACGATGACGACGCGGCGGGACGGCGCCTCCGGATCGGCGGCGAGCAGCCGCAGCGAGTCCTTCGCGGCGTCGGCCATCGCGGCGTACTCGAGCTCTTCGAGGTCGGCCGAGGCGTACCACTCGCGCAGTGCCGGTGTGACGGCATAGCCGGTCAGCGGCGCCGGCTCGAGCTTGCGATCACGGAGGATCCCGGCGAGTCCGCTGAGTGTGGACGGAAGATAGACGCGCATGTTCCTGAAGAGTGTGCCAGTAGCCGGTGACGCCTAACCCAGCGACACCCCGAACAGTTGCTCCAGGCGCGTGACGGTGGTCGGCGCGTCGACGTGGTGCACGCCCACGATGCCGAGCCGCTCCGCCGCGACGGTGTTGTGCTCGATGTCATCGATGAACGCGCACTCCTGCGGCGGCAGGTCGAGCAGTTCGAGGGCGTGCTGGAAGATCTCCGGGTCGGGCTTGCGCAGCCCCACCTCACCGGAGATCACCACGCCGTCGAACAGCTCGGCGAACTGCTCGCGGGGGTAGCTGTTGCCCCAGGAGTTGGACAGCAGGCAGGTACGGATGCCGGCCGCCCGCGCCTTGCGGAGCAGGTCGTACATCGGCTCCACCGGCTCGAAGGCGGCGAACATGCGGGTCAGCAGACCCTCGGCCGTCACCGCGGCGCCGCCGCGGGTGCGCAGCCGCTCGGCGAGCCGGCGCTCGAACTCGGCGGCCGGCATGGTGCCGTCCTCCAGGCCGTGCACCGGGCTGACGGCGCCCTCACCCGCGTACGCGTTGAGGAACCACTCGCGCATCACGACCTTGTAGTCGTCGACGTCGATGTCGTCCGCTTGGATCCATGCCTCGATGGCGTCGTGCAGCGGCGTGGTCAGCACGCCGCCCCAGTCGGTGATCAGTCCGCGTAGCGTCACGGGCTCGATCGTAGGCGGCGTACCCGGGAGCGATTGAATCGGGTTCTAGTGCTGCCCCGCAGAAGTTCGTTGAGGGGTTGATCAAGCTGTCCTTGTTGTATCGGCAGGCTGTGGATGCGCTGCTTATCTCAGACGCCTGACCCGGTGGCGTTCCAGCCGTGTTCCAGGAGGTCGAAGGCGCTCTCGACGGCTGTGCGGGGATCGCCGCTCGCGCGGGCGAGGGCGGCGGTCTCGAGGACGAAGTGGGCCAGCGCCCCACAGGTGGGATCCTCTGGCGGGGTGCCGCTTGCCTCGGTGATGGCCTGGGTGAGCGCGCCCTCGTGCCGCATCCACATGCGGTGGGCGTACTCGCTCAATGCCGGGGTCGAGCGGATGAGTTCGAGGAACTGTGCCATTTCCGCATCCTGGGAGATGTTCGCTCTGGCCAGCATGTAGTCCCGGAGTGCGGCCAGGATCGACTGCTCCTTGGGGCGCTTGTGGACGGCGTCGAGCAGGCTGGCTTCCCGGTCGGTGTCCATGTCGAAGACGAGCGCCTCCTTGCTGGGGAAGTGCTTGAAGAGCGTGGCGGTCGAGACGTCGGCGGCGTCGGCGATCTCGCGGATTCCCACGTTGTCGTAGCCGCGCTCCAGGAACAGGCGCAGTGCCGCGTCGGCGATGGCCTTGCGCGTCGCCGCCTTCTTG
Organism: Actinoallomurus sp.; assembly: GCA_025964685.1. Lineage (GTDB taxonomy): Bacteria > Actinomycetota > Actinomycetes > Streptosporangiales > Streptosporangiaceae > Actinoallomurus. The sequence goes on from JAOPYG010000312.1 coordinate 15,401, forward strand.
CGCTCACGACGTCCCTGCGTCTGCGGTTCCCGGATCTGTGTCGCTCCCATGCCTGCACTCTACCCCGGAATGCGAGTCACATAAAAAAGTAGATCTGTTGCACCTTTAGAGCGGTTGTGGTTTCGTGGTGTGGTCGCCGCGTGTGCTCCTGCCGGCCGTCGGCCTTCCCACTTCTCTTTCACCACACATCCCTGAGGGAGTGATTCGCCATGTCCACATCTCCTGCATCCCCCGCCGCCCTCTCGACAGCCCCTGCCGGCACGCCCAGGAACGTCCGCTGGGTGCTGTTCGGCGTCATGCTCGCGATGCTGCTGTCGATGCTCGACAACATGGTCGTCGGCACCGCGATGCCCACGATCGTCGGCGATCTCGGCGGTCTGGAGCACATCTCCTGGGTGGTGACCGCCTACACCCTGGTCACCGCCGTCACCACCCCGATCTGGGGCAAGTTCGGCGACCTGTTCGGCCGCAAACCCATGTACCTGGTCTCGATCGCCGTGTTCATCGCCGGCTCCGCGATCTGCGGCGCCGCCCGGTCCATGCCCGAACTGATCGCCTTCCGCGCGCTGCAGGGCATCGGCGCAGGCGGCATCGGCGCAGGCGCCTTCGCCCTCATCGCCGCTCTCGTACCGCCGCGCGAACGCGGCAGGTACCAGGGCATGACCGCCTCCGTCATGGCGATCGGCACCATCGGCGGCCCGCTGCTCGGCGGCTTCATCACCGGGTACTGGGGCTGGCGCTGGGCCTTCTACATCAACCTGCCGCTCGGCCTGCTCGCCCTGGTGTGGCTGTGGCGGATGCTGCACGTGCCCGCCCGGCGCATCAAGGCAAGGATCGACTGGCTGGGCATCGCCCTGCTGACCGCCACGATCAGCGCGATCGTGCTGGCCGCGACCTGGGCGGGCACCACCTACGCGTGGGGCTCCTGGCAGATCCTCACCCTGGGCACCGTCGCCGTGCTCGGGCTCACCCTGTTCGTCCTCGCGGAACGGCGGGCTGTGGAACCCGTGCTGCCGCTGACGATCTTCACCGGCCACCGCAATTTCCCGCTGGCCACCATCCTGCTCCTGGCCGCCGGAGTGGCCGTGTTCGGTGCCGGCCTCTACCTGCCGCTGTTCCAGCAGACCGTCCAGGACGCCTCGGCCGCCAACTCCGGCCTTCTGATGCTGCCCCTGATGATCCCCGTCGTGATCGTCTCCACCATCGCGGGCAAGGTCATGTCCGCCACTGGTAAGTACAAGATCTTCCCGGTCCTGGGCGGCGGCTTCCTCACCGTCGGCCTCGGACTGCTCGCGACCATGGGGACCGGCACGTCCCGCATCCTGACCTGCACATACATGGTCCTTGTCGGCATCGGGCTCGGCCTCACCCAACAGATGGCCGGCACCATCGCCCAAAACAGCGTCGACATGCGCGACATGGGCGCCGCCATGAGCTCGGTCACCCTCTTCCGCACCCTGGGCGGATCCCTCGGCGTCGCGATCTTCGGCTCCCTGTTCACCCGCGCCGTCCACTCCCACCTGCCCGGCGCCGGCGGCGACACCGAGACCGACGCGCACACACTGGCTCACCTGCCCGCCAGGGCCAAGGATGCCTACCTGAACGCGGTCACCAGCGGCACCCACCAGATCTTCCTCACCGGGGCGATCCTGTGCGCGGCCGCGTTCATCGCGGCGCTGTGCGTCATCGAAACCCCACTCCGCAAGGCAGGCCCACCGACCGGCACCCGCTCAAGACAGCGTGATCGGCGTCCTCAACGAACTTCTGCGGGGCAGCACTAGGCCCTAAAGACCATGCCGTTCGGCGCGCCGCTGACGCTGCTCGACCGGATCGGGCACGGGAGCCGACGTGACCAGGCGGCGCGTGTACTCCTCACGTGAGTCGAAGAGCACGTCGTCGCGCGGCCCCTCCTCGACCACCCGTCCGGCGTTCATCACCGCCACGCGGTCGGACACCCGGCCCACGACCGCGAGGTCGTGGGTGATGAACAGGCAGGCGAAGCCGAGGCGCTCCTGCAGCTCCAGGAACACCTCCAGCACGGCGGCCTGCACCGAGACGTCCAGCGCGCTGGTCGGCTCGTCCGCGATGACCAGCTGGGGGTCGAGCGCCAGCGCCCGTGCGATACCGACGCGCTGCCGCTGACCGCCGGACAGCTCGTGCGGGTGGCGCCGACGCAGTGCGGGGTCCAGCTCGACGCTCTTCAGCAGTGCCACGACGCGCTCGGTCCGGTCGCCGACCCCGTTGATGACCAGAGGCTCGGCGACACAGTCACCGACCGTCATCCGCGGGTCCAGCGACGAGGCGGGGTCCTGGAAGACGATGCCGCACCGGCGCCGCAGCCGGCGCAGGTCACGTCCCCGGGCATCGGTCAGCGCCTCGCCCAGCAGGCGTACCGATCCCGAGGTGGGCTTGAGCAGGCCGATCGCGGCCCGGCCCACGGTGGACTTGCCGGACCCGGACTCGCCGACCAGCCCCAGGACCTCGCCCTTGGCGATGGTGAGCGACACGTCGTCGACCGCGCGGTTCTTCCGTCCGCCCTTGCCCCGGAACTCCACGACGAGGTGCTCCAGGGAGAGCGCGACCTCCTCATCCGCAGGCGCGGTACGCGTACGTCCCTCGCCGCGCGCGAGCCGCGGCACCGAGGCCAGCAGCTTCTTGGTGTAGTCGGCCTGCGGCCGGGCGAACAGGTCCTCGACGGTGGCCTGCTCGACGACCTTCCCCTGGTACATCACGACGACCCGGTCGGCGATGTCGGCGACGACACCCATGTTGTGCGTGATCACGAGCAGCGCCATGCCGAACCTGGCCCGCAGGTCGCGGAGCAGGTCGAGGATCTCCGCCTGCACCGTGACGTCGAGCGCGGTCGTGGCCTCGTCGGCGATGAGCACCTTCGGCTCGCACGCGATCGCCATCGCGATCACGACGCGCTGCCGGAGCCCGCCGGAGAGCTCGTGCGGATACTGCCCGAGCCGGTCACGCGCGTCGCGGATGCCCACCATCTCCAGCAGCTCCGCGGCCCGGTCCAGCGCCTGTTTCTTGGAGAGGTCCTCGATGTGCAGCCGCAGCGCCTCGGCGACCTGCCAGCCGACCGTGAACGCCGGGTTCAGCGCCGTCATGGGTTCCTGGAACACCATGGCGACCTCGGCGCCGCGGATCGCCCGCAGCCGCGCCCCGTCCAGCGTCGTCACGTCGACGCCCCCGACCCGTACCGTCCCGGTGGTCGTGGCGGTCGGCGGCAGCAGACCCAGCGCCGACATCGACGTGACGCTCTTGCCCGAGCCGGACTCGCCGACGACGGCGACGACCTCGCCGGGCGCCACCGTCAGGCTGACGCCGTCGACCGCGCGTACGCTCTCCCGGCCGCTGCGGAACGAGACGGCCAGATCCTCGAACGTGAGCATGGGTGCGTCGGTCATGAGGTCACCGGCCCTGGAGTCGTACTTCGAAGGAGTCGCGCAGGCCGTCGCCGATGGCGTTGAAGGCGCACACGACCAGGACGATGGCGATGCCGGCCGGGAAGATCATCCACCAGTAGCCGTCATAGGTGTAGGCGATGCCCTTGCTGAGCATGCCGCCCCAGTCGGTCTTGGGCGGCGCCACGCCGAGCCCCAGGAAGCTGACGTAGGCGATCAGCAGGATGGCGTCCGCCACCTGGAAGGTCGCGTTCACCACCACGGTCCCGATGGCATTGGGAATGATGTGCCGGAACACCGCGCGGCGGTGGCCGCCGCCCATCGCCTTCATCGCCTGCACGTAGTCGCGGCTGCGCAGCGACAGCGCCTCGGCGCGTACGAGACGCGCGGGCACGAGCCACGAGACGCAGCCGATGATCAGGATCTGGACCGGCACGGTGGGCCGGACGATGGTCGCGGTGACCAGCAGCAGGAACAGCGCCGGGATCGCGATGCCGGCGTCGACGACCCGCATCATGATCGCGTCCAGCCAGCCGCCGGCGTAGCCGGAGACGGCACCCCAGATGGTGCCGATCAGCGTGGCCAGCAGTCCGGCGGCGATCCCGATTTCGAGGGACGTCTGGCCCCCGATCATCAGACGTCCCAGCTCATCGTGGCCGACGTCGTCGGTGCCCAGCGGATGTCCCCCTTGGCCGGGAGACAGGTTGGCGCCGGCCAGGTTCGTGTGCGTCTGGTCCGTGTGGTGGACCAGCGGGCCGAGGAAGCAGAACAGCAGCAGAACGCCGAGGATCACCAGCCCGGAGACGGCGAGCCGGTTGGCGAAGAACAACGACGCCATGCGCCGGTACGACCCGGCGACCCGTACGGGAGCCGGTTCGGCGACGACCGGGGAGGACAGGCTCATCGGTTGCGCGGTGCAAGGACCCCGGCCTTCAAACCGGGGAGGAGACACCGCTCCCTCCTCAGAATGTCGGTAGTGGTGGTTAGCGTGCTGGCATGCGGTTCCGGCTTGCACCGACGCCTGCCCAAGAGGTGGTGTTGCTGGAGCATTGCGGGCATGCCCGTTTTGTATGGAATCTCGCCGTGGAGCAGCACCAGCACTGGCGGCCGGGCCGGGCGAGCGCGCCAGGCTATGTGGCTCAGTCCCGTCAGTTGACCGAAGCCAGGAAAGAGTTCGGGTGGTTGGCAGCGGGGTCGCAGACGGTGCAGCAGCAGGCGTTGCGGGACTTCGCCCAGGCGATGAGCAATTTTTTCGCCGGGACGCATCGGCGGCCGACGTGGCGTAAGGCGAGCGTTCATGAGGGGTTTCGGATCGTCGGACAGCGCGGCAACCAGTGGGATGTACGACGCCAGTCCCGCAAGGTGGGCGAGGTGCGTGTCCCGAAGGTCGGGTGGGTTCGGTTCCGCTGGTCCCGCGACGTTCCCGACAAGGCAAAGTCGTTTCGGGTGAAGCGGGATCGGGCGGGCCGCTGGCATGTCTGCTTCGCGGTGATCCCGCCACCGATCAACGGACCCGGTACGGGCGGCGTTGTCGGCGTGGACCGTGGTGTGGCCGTCTCGGCGGCGCTGTCCACCGGTGAGCTGTTGTCCGTGCCCGGCCTGCGCAAGAGCGAGGCCAAACGTCTGTTGCGCCTGCAGCGCAGGCTGGCGCGTGCTGCACGGAGGTCGAACCGGCGCAAGCAGGTCAAGACGGCGATCGGCCAGTTGAAAACGCGCGAGACGGACCGGCGTAAGGAGTGGGTGGAGCAGACCTCCACCCGTCTGGTCCGCCGCTTCGACCTGATCCGTGTGGAAGATTTGAAGATCGGGAATATGGTCCGGTCCGCGCGCGGCACGGCCCAGACGCCAGGCACGAACGTGCGGGCGAAGGCCGGGCTCAACCGATCCATCCACGCGGCCGGCTGGGGCCGGTTGGTAACCCGCCTGGAGCAGAAGGCGCCGGGGCGCGTGGAGAAGGTTTACCCCGCCTTCACGTCGCAGACCTGTCACGCCTGTAGGCACTGCGTAGCGGAGAACCGTGAGAGCCAAGCGGTCTTTCGCTGTCGCGCCTGCGGGCATACCGGTCACGCGGACGTGAACGCGGCAAGGAATATCGCCGTCGGACGGACGGTGACAGCGCGGGGAGCCCTCCAGCCGCTGGGCAGGGCTGTGAACCGCGAACCTCAACCTGTTCTCCTCTGCGTAGGGCGGGTTGGAATCCCCCACCTTCAGGCGGGGGAGGACGTCAATTGATCGCTCCTCTCACCCGTGGGTCGACGAGCGCCTGGAGGACGTCGGCGAGCAGCGACCCGATGACGGTGGCCAGCGCGATCACCAGGACCGCGCCGAGCAGGATCGGATAGTCCGAGGTCTGGGCGGCGTTCCAGAACAGCAGCCCCATGCCGGGGTAGTTGAACACCGACTCGATCACCAGCGCCCCGGAGAACAGGACCGGAAGGTAGTAGCCGAGCATCGCGATGATCGGCGTCAGGGAGTTGCGCATGATGTGCAGCCACACGACGCGCCGCTCGGAGGCGCCCTTGGCGCGCGCGGTACGCACGTAGTCCTCGGCGAGGTTGTCCAGCACGGCCGAGCGCATGTACCGGCTGAACGCCGCCACCGTCGCGATCGCCCCGGCGAGCACGGGGAGGATGAGCGCGCGTGAGTCGGCGAACAGGCCCGCGATCGACTGTGTCTGCGGCGCCTGCGGAGGCAGGAGCTGCGTCTTCTGGGTGAAGACGATCACCAGGATGAGCGCGAGGAAGAAGACCGGCGTGGCGTACCCGACGAACACCACGGTGGTGACGGCGTAGTCGGCCAGGCCCTTGCGCCGGCGGGCCTGCCACACGCCCAGCGGGATGGCGACCAAGAGCGCGACCAGCGTCGACAGGCCGGTCAGCACCAGCGTCTTGGGGATCCGCTGGCCGATGAGCGAGGCGACCGACTGGTTGAGCGTGTAGGACTCGCCCAGGTCACCGTGGAGCAACTCGCGCATGTACGCCCAGTACTGCTGGATCAGGGACTTGTCGAAACCGTGCACGCGGTTGAACTCCGCGATCGCCTGCGGGCTGGCCTTGGGACCGAGAATGCCGTGGGCCGGTCCGCCCGGCACAGAGTGCAGCAGCAGGAAGACGATCACCGTCACGAAGAAGATGACGACGACCGCCTGCCCGATCCGCTTTGCCAGGAAGCGAGTCAACGGGGTGCCTCCGACCGGGGGTGGATTGTGCCCGGGGCGGCGCGGAGCCGCCCCGGGCACGTCGGTGAACTACTTGGTGAGGTACCAGCGCTGCGGCTGGATGTTGGCGAGCGGGTCCTGGACCACGCCACCCAGACTCTTCCTGATCGCGGAGACCTGGTACGCCGGGTTCGGCATCCAGATGACCGGCAGGTTCTTGGTGACGTACGCGTCGTAGTCCTGCATCGCGGCCGGGTCCGATGAGCTCGTCGACTTCCTGACCAGATCGTCGGCGGCCGGGTCCACATAGCTGCCGAGGTTGGTGCTGCCGGTGCTGCTGAAGATCTGCTCACCGCTCGGGTACGCCGGGAAGTACCAGCTGCCCGCCGTGCCGAAGAACGAGAGCTGCCAGGAGCAGGACGACTGGCTCGGCTTGCACTGCGCCGTGTGGTCGAGCACCGAGTTCAGCGGCTCCGCCTTGATCGACAGGCCGATCCCGATCTTGGACAGCGAGGACTGGACCTCCTGCATCATGTTGTCGGTCGCGGTGCTGCCGCTCTGGCTGTTGATGGTTAGCTTCAGCTGCGTGCCCGCCTTGATCCCGGCACCGCACTGGGTCGGGCCGCTGCCCGGCCGGGCGCAGGAGGCCACGCCGTTCGTGATGGTCCAGCCGTGCGAGGTCAGCAGGCCCTTGGCCTTGTTCAGGTCGAACGGGTACGGGTTGGTCTGCTGCACCGGCGAGAGGTACTTCGAGACCGGCGTCTGCGGCACCGGCCCGTAGCCCGGAGCGGCCTCGTTGTGCCAGAGGACCCGGGAGATCGTCGACTGGTCGATCGACATCTGCACGGCCTGCCGGACGTACAGCTGCTTGAACACCGCGCCCATGGCCGGGTTGTTGAAGTTGTACGGGATGTAGGTGATCGCCCAGCCGTTCCAGGGCTTGACCTGGTAGCCGGAGTTCTCGATCGACTTGCTCTGCGAGACGGCCAGCGCCGGCAGGTAGCCGTAGTCGACGCCGCCGGAGCGCAGGACGTTCAGCTCGGCGTCGGAGGAGGTGAACGGCTTGAACGTCACGGTGTCCAGGCGCGCGGTGTCCGTGCCGGTGTACCTCGGGTTCCTGGCGAGCGTCACCTGCCCGGTGGTGGTGAACTCCTTGACGGTGAAGGGGCCGTCGGCCGCCTTCCACAGCGGGTTGCTCGCGTACTCCGAGAGCTTGCCGGCCTCACCGGTCAGGTACTTGAAGACCTTCTTGGCCCCGTCGGTGGTGCGGTCGTAGTCGCCGACCTTGCCGCCCGCGCTCTGGACGTCCCAGACCGCCTGCGGAATCGGCGTGACGTAGGTCAGTTGGTTGGCGGTGAACCAGTCCGGGTTGTACGCCTTGGTGAGCTCGAGCTTGAACTCGGTGTCGCTCACGGTGTCGAACTTGGCGACGTTGTCCGGGAGGTCACCGGCGTTGTAGTTGCCCCACTGCGCCTTGTTGGCCTTGACCAGGTTGAACCAGAACTCCACGTCGCGGCTGGTCACCTTCTGACCGCTCGCCCAGGTGAGGGCGTTCAGCTTGATGTCGACCGTCTTGCCACCGTTGGAGTACACCGGCGGCTTGGCGACCCCGGCCTTCTCGTCCAGCGCGACGGTGCCGCTCGAGCCGTCGTAGTAGTACAGCGGGAGGAACACCTCCTGCCGGATGGCGCCGTTGAACGACGCCAGGTGGCCCGGGGTGCCGATCGGAAAGATCCAGTTCGGCGTGGCATTGGGCGGCATGGCGAACGTGACCGACCCGCCCTGCTGCGGGGTGCCACCACTCGCGGCCGATCCTTGGCCATCGGAGGAACAACCGGCGACCAGCAGGGTCACGGCCGCGCCGAACACCGCCAGCGTCAGTGGTCTCTTCATCGGTGCTCCATCTGGGGGACGTACATCGTTTTCGGCGGGAAGTTGGCGGCGACGATACATGCCCATATCAAATGAAGACAAGGCTTAACCGAATCAAGTAACCCGACTTGCTTGCGACATCCGCCCTGATTACGGGCGTGTTACTGAGATGATCAGTGGACTCGCTTGCCCCGGCTTGCTATCGTCCAGCCAAGTTTCGGGTTTAACCTTCGTTGTCGAAGCAAGATCTCGACTTAGTTCGGTTGAGTCTGATCGCTAGGGTTGCCGCCGCAACCGTGGATCACCGCAGTGAAGGAGCCACCATGTCGGCCGCGCAGATCATGGGGCTCGTGGCGTCCGGCCGGGCCACTTCGCGGGCGGACCTCTCACGCCTGCTCGGCTGGGCACCCTCGACGGTCTCCTCCCACGTCCAGGAACTGCTCGACGCCGGCCTTCTCGAGGAGTCCGGCGAAGGCCGCTCACGCGGCGGACGGCGCCCCCGACTGCTGAGCATCCGCGCGGGAGACGGGGTGCTGCTGGGCGCCGACCTCGGCGGTCGCCACGCCAGGATCGCCGTCATGGACCGGTCCGGACGGCCACAGACGGCCCAGGACCTGGACATCGACGTCACGGCCGGGCCGGAACCGATTCTCACGCAGATCACCGATGCCCTCATGGAGCTCAGTGGCGAACGGCCGGTGCTCGGCATGGGCATCGGACTGCCCGGACCGGTGGACTCCGACGGTGTGGTGGTCGGCTCGTCGCGGATGCCCGGCTGGAACGGGTTCTCCGTACGGCGCTGGCTGGCCGGGCACTTCGAGGCGGCGCTCATCGTGGACAACGACGCCAACCTGATGGCGATGGGTGAAGCGGTCGCGCGAGGCCCCGATCTGCGTGACTTCGTCTTCATCAAGGCCGGCACCGGGCTCGGCGCCGCGCTCGTCGATGACGGCCGCCTGCGCCGCGGTGCCCGCGGCATCGCCGGCGACGTCAGCCACAACCGCGTACCGGCCGGCGGCGACCGCCCCTGCAACTGCGGCAACTTCGGCTGCCTGGAGACCATCGCCAGCGGAGCGGCCCTCGTCGCCGCCGTACGGGCCGCCGGCGTCGACGTTTCGACCACCGCCGACCTCGTACGGCTGGCGCGCGACGGCAACCCGACCGTCAACACGACGCTGCGCTTCGCCGGCCGGCAGCTCGGCGAGGTCCTCGTCACCGTCGTCAACTTCTTCAACCCGCAGGCGGTGATCCTCAGCGGCGCGCTCGCGACCTGCGACCTGTTCGTGGCCGCCACGCGCGGCGCGCTCTACGAGCGCTGCCTGCCCCTCACCACCCAGGAGCTCGAGATCGGAGAGAGTGTCGCCGGGCCCGACGCCGGGCTGCTGGGCATCGGCCGTCTTCTGATCGACCAGGGCCTGGCGTCTCCCGTACCACCAAGGAACAGTCTGTGAAACCGCTGCGCATCGGCATCGCCGGAATCGCGATCGAGTCGAGCACCTTCTCCCCGCACCGCACCCGGTTGGAGGACTTCCGGGTCACACGCGACGAGGCGCTCCTGGCCCGTTACTCCTGGATCGGCGCCCCGTGGTGCAGCGGCGTCGAGTGGGTGCCGCTCCTGCACGCCGTCTCGCTGCCCGGCGGGGCGGTCGAGCCGGAGGTGTACGACGCCCTCGAGGCCGAGATCGTGGAACGTGCCACGACGGCCGGCCCGCTCGACGGCCTGTTCTTCGACATCCACGGCGCGATGAGCGTGGTCGGCCGTGCCGACGCCGAGGCCCGCCTGGCGGCGGCGGTCCGCGCCGCCGTCGGCCCGGACACCCTCATCTCCACCTCGATGGACCTGCACGGCAACGTGTCACGCGAGCTCGCCGAGACCGTCGACCTGATCACCTGCTACCGGATGGCGCCGCACGAGGACGCCTGGGAGTCGCGGGAGCGCGCCGCCGAGAACCTCGTCGAGCGCCTCCGCTCCGGCGGCCGGCCGCTGAAGGCATGGGTGCAGGTGCCCGTGCTCCTGCCTGGTGAGAAGACCAGCACCCGCGTCGAGCCGGCCAAGAGCCTGTACGGCCGGATCCCCGACGTCGAGGCCCTGCCCGGCGTGCTCGACGCGGCCATCTGGGTCGGGTACGCCTGGGCCGACGAGCCGCGGTGCCGCGCCGCCGTGGTGGTCACCGGGGACGACGAAGAGGTCATCACCGCGCAGGCGCGCGAGCTGGCCGAGGCGTACTGGCGGGCCCGCTCGGAGTTCGCCTTCGTCGCGCCCACCGGCACGCTCGAGGAGTGCCTTTCGGCCGCCATCGCCGGCGACGCCCGCCCCTTCCTCATCAGCGACTCCGGCGACAACCCGACGGCAGGCGGCGCCGGTGATGTGTCCTGGACGCTCGGCGAGCTGCTCGGCGTGGAGGAGCTGCGCCTGGGCAAGGTGAGCGCGATCTACGCGAGCATCGTGGACCCGGAGGCCGTGGCGCACGCGTTCGCGGCGGGCTCTGGGGCGGAGGTGATGGTCCGGGCCGGCGGCAGGATCGACTCCGGCCCGGCCGGGCCGGTCGCCATCGCCGGCACGGTGCACTCACTGGTCTCCGGGGACGAGGTCGGCGGCGACATCGCCGTGATCAGGACCGGCGGACTGCACGTCATCCTGACCTCACGGCGCAAGCCGTACCACACGATCGCCAACTTCACCGGCCTCGGACTCTCACCGGCCTCGACCGACCTGGTGATCGTCAAGATCGGCTACCTGGAACCGGAGCTGTACGACCTCGCGGCGGACTGGCTGCTCGCCCTCACCCCCGGCGGCGTCGACCAGGACCTGCTCCGCCTGGGCCACCACGGCGTACGGCGTCCGCTCTTCCCCTTCGACCCCGACATGGCCGACCCGGACCTGACGCCGGAACTCCTGTGACCACCCGAGAGGAAACCATGCTGTACGAGATCTGCCTGGAGTCCGCCGACGACGTCGCCGCCGCGGCGGAGGCCGGCGCCGACCGGGTCGAGCTCTGCGCCGCCCTGTTCGAGGGCGGCATCACGCCGAGCCACGGCATGATCGAGCAGGCGGTCGCGGTCGCCGCGGGCCGTCTCCGGGTGCACGTCATCATCCGGCCCCGAGGCGGAGACTTCATCTACACGCCGTACGAGGCGGAGGTGATGCTGCGCGACATCGCGGCGGCGAAGACCGCGGGCGCCGACGGCGTCGTCATCGGCGCGTTGACCCCGGACGCGGAGATCGACACTGACCTGTGCGCGCGCCTCGTCGAGGCGGCCCGGCCCCTGAGCGTGACCTTCCACCGGGCGTACGACGTGACCCGCGACCCGGAGAAGGCGTTCGAGGACGTCATCGCCCTGGGCGTGGACCGCCTGCTGACCTCGGGCGCGGCCCCGAGCGCCCTGGAGGGCGCCGACCTGATCGCCCGTCTCGTGGAGAAGGCGGCGGGGAGGATCATCGTGATGCCGGCGGGCGGCATCAACGAACGCACCGCCGCAAGGGTCGCCGACCAGACCGGCGCGCGGGAACTGCACTTCACGGCGAGCGAGACGGTGGCCTCGAACAGCCGGTTCCACCCACCAGGCATCTACATGGGTGGGGCGTTGTACCCCCCGGAGAGCACCCGCTCGATGACCACCCCGACGCGCGTCCGCGCCATCATCGACGCGTCCGGCCTCACCGCCTGACGGCAGGCTCCCGGTCGAGGGCAGCCGCACTGCCGGGCGAGAGCCGAGGGTCCTGCGCGTCCATCCAGGCGCTGGCCCACTCGATCCGTTCGGCGACGGTGAAGATCTCGAGCTCGGCGCGGTGGCCGAGAGGAAGCCAGTCGATCGCCAGACGGCGGGCGACATAGTCCGCGACAGAGCGCACGCGCGGGATCTCCGGGTCATCGGTGCGGCCGTTGGGCACGAAGTGCAGGTCGAGCCCCTGACGGACGAGGTCACGAAGCGGCACGCGATGCTCGAGACCGGCCGCCAGTGCGATGGCGTAGACGTCCATGAGACCGGCACCGGCCGTGCCCTGTTTTCCCCAGCGGAGAAAGACCTCGCCGAGTGAGCCGTCCTCACGGCCGTTGGCGGTCAGGGAGAAGGGCTCGCCGCCGATGATCACAGAGGTTGTGTGACCCGGCCGCCGCTTCGGCATGCGCTTGGAGATGGCCGACTCACTCACGAATCCCCCGAAAGACGTAGACACAACTAGTGGGGTTTTTACACCACCGGGACCACTAGATGTAGTGCGATAGAGCTTACCGAGGGGTGGTGACAGTTTCGCGGATGCCGCGCCCGGGGCCGGTCGTGCGCAGCCATTCGGAGTCGGATTATGCCCGGCCGGCGTGCCTCCGCCCTCGGTCCTACGTCTTTCCTCCGATGTTCGGCTGATCGATGCGCGTTAGCGTGAGAGGTCCCTGAGCAGGAGGCATTGATGGCGATCTTTACCGAGCGGGAACTGACCTATCTGCGGGAGCAGCGCCTGGGCCGGCTGGCCACCGTCCAGCAGGGCGGGGTCGTGCAGAACAACCCGGTCGGCTTCGGCTACAACGAGGAACTGCGGACCATCGACATCGGCGGGCGCAACATGGCGGCCAGCCAGAAGTTCCGCAACGTCGCGGCCGGTTCGCAGGTGGCCTTCGTGGTGGACGACATCGCCTCACTCAACCCGTGGACGGTCCGCTGCCTGGAGATCCGCGGTGACGCCGAGGCGCTGGTCGACGCCGAGGACTCGGCCGGGAACCTCGGTGGTCCCATCATCCGGATCCATCCGCGCCGCATCGTCAGCTTCGGCGTCGACCCGGACAACCCGGCGGCCGGACTGCGGACCGTGGCCGACGAGCGGTGACCACGAACGTTCGCCGGGTGGTCACCTGGCCATGGGTCACCCTCACAGCCCGCGCACCGCGCGGGTCGGTGGGCGTCGCGCAAAGGACTACTTGGTCATGCCTGCGGTGAGGCCGGCGACGATCTGCTTGGTAGCGACCAGGAACAGCAGCACCAGCGGGATCGTGGTGATGACCAGGCCCGCGTACAGCTGGGCGTGGGCGGCCTCGAACTCCGCGACGAAGCGGGTCAAGCCGACCGGCACGGAAGGGCGTCCGGCTGAGACAACGGCGCCACCCTCCCCCTAGGCCTCCCCGCCGCCCGCGCCGGAGCCTTGCTCACGGCGACGGACGACGGGGCCTCGGGGCTACCGCGCGGACGGTACGCGCGGGTCGAGGTAGACCGGGTGCCCGGCGTCCCGCATGCCCAGGCGGCGCGCCTTGGCGTGCAAGACCTCCGGGCCGGTCTCCCGCGTGATGTCCTCCTGCAGCGCCTGCTTGCGCTCGTCGAGCCGCTGGTTCTCCTGCTGCAACTCGCCCACCGTGAACGCCTGCTGGGCGAGCACGGTGTTCAGGAGCAGCAGGCTCACGAGCGCGCCGCCGAGCAGGCCCACGACCAGCACGGCGAACGGCGCCTGCGGCGCGGTGGTCGCGCGACGCTCGACCGTACGGACCGGCCGGCGCGCCGGCACGGCGACCCGGCGCTCGGGCGTGCGGGCCGTACGCCTCGTCACCCCGCGGGGCGGCGGGACCCCACGTCGACGCCCGATCCGCGACGGCGCGTCGGAGGTCGCGTCCGCCTGGGTACGCACCTCCGGTGGCGACGTCATGGTCTTCATCGTTTTCCTCCTGCGTTCACTCCGCTGCGGCGTCCGTGGCCCCGAAAAGACGGATGCGACGCCGCGAGCGGGCCGTTACCCCCTATTCGGTTCCATCGACCAGAAAGCCGACATAGATGCGTACTCTTCTCATCGCCGGAAATATTGCACGCAGCGTAACGACGTTCGGGTAACGGGCGCCATCGAATTTCGGTCCGCTCGCGGCGCCCCCGGACGTCGCGTGCGCGGGTGTCACCTCAGGGCATGACCGTACGTATCGACCAGCGCCGCCAGATCGGGCTCGCCGAATTCCTCGCGCATCGACGCGAAGGCGGCAGCCTTGTCCGCGCCGAACCGGCCGATGTTCAGGGCGTAGGAGTCCGCGGTGAGGAACGAAGGCGGGTTGGTCTTGGTGTGGGACTTGTCCGCGTACATCACCAGCCGCTCCTCGCCGGATTCCGCGCAGTAGTCCGCGACCGGCAGTGGCAGACCCTGCCGGCGCACGTCGTCACGGCTGATGCCCACGCCCGTGTGGCAGGAGCAGAAGCGGCAGAGCGCTTCGGCGAACCCCTCCTTGGCGAGGAGCTCGTGCCCGAGCACCCCGTGGCGCACGTACTGCGAGTGGTCCAGTTCGCCGGCGGTGTCGTACAGACGGTAGACCCCGAGGTCGTGCAGCAGGGCACCCGCCCGCACGAGAGCCACGTCCAGGCCGGTGCGGTCGGTAAGCCCTTCCGCGATCAGGCAGACGATTTCGCAGTGCGTGTAGACCAGCGCGAACGCCTCGCGCGTGGGCGCGTACTTCTCGTGCAGCGCACGGATCTTGTCATCGGAGGGAATCCGCATGCCCGGAGTCGGTCACTTGGTCATGCCGGCGGTGAGGCCGGCGACGATCTGCTTGGTGGCGAGCAGGAACAGCAGCACCAGCGGGATCGTGGTGATGACCAGGCCCGCGTACAGCTGGGCGTGGGCGGCCTCGAACTCCGCGACGAAGCGGGTCAGGCCGACCGGCAGGGTGTACTTGTCGTCCTCCACCAGCACCAGGGGAAAGAAG
>JAOPYG010000330.1 GCA_025964685.1 Actinoallomurus sp.
AAGTGGGTCGATGACCCGCTCGCACCGGGTCCAGCGGATGACCTCGCGTTCGCCGGGGTGCGATAGCTCGTCGGGCTCCTGCGCGGGCGGGCGGTCGAGGAGGCCGTGTTCGCGGCAGTAGTCGTCGTCGTAGACGGTGTCGCAGTAGCGCCACGGGCCGTCCGGGAAGACCGCCACGATCGTGCGATCAGGCGGTGACGTACCGGCGATCCAGTCCGCGACCAGGGCGACCGCCCCGGTGCTCCAGCCGCCGGAGTGGTAGCTGCGCAGCGCCAGACGACGGCATATCGACACGGCCTCGGCGGCGTTCACCCAGTGCACCTCGGAGAACGCACCGTAGTCGACGTTGCGCGGGTAGATGCTGCTGCCGAGTCCTCGCATCAGTCGCGGTCGGGCGGGCTGCCCGAAGATCGTCGATCCGACGGTGTCGACCCCGACCAGCCGCACGCCGGGAAAGGACTGACGCAGCACCCGATGGATGCCGGCGCTGTGGCCACCGGTTCCGACGGCGCATACGAGGGCGTCGACCCACGGCAGCTCGGCGATCAGCTCGGCGGCGAGCGGTGCATACGCCGCCACGTTGTCGGGGTTGTCGTACTGATCGGGACACCATGCTCCGGGCAGCCGCTCCACCAGCTCGCGTACGCGGATCCGGCGGGCCTCCTGCCAGCCACCCTCCGGGTGTGGCGCGTGCACGATGTCCAGGCGCGCGCCGTGTGAGGTGAGCAGTCGGCGCAGCTGTGGTTCCAGGCCCGGATCGCCCACGAGATTGACGGGATGGCCGTAGGAGATGCCGGCGAGTGCGAGCCCTAGTCCCAGCGTGCCGCTGGTGGACTCGACGATGGGCGCGCCGGGAGCCAGGTCACCGCGGCGTCTTGCGGCACGGACCATGTGCAGTCCGGCGCGGTCCTTGATGCCCCCGGGATTGGCCCCCTCCAGTTTCGCCCAGAAGCCCCGTCCGTCTGGGGTGTCCCCGGCCGTGATCCACGCCAGCGGCGTGTTACCGACCGCTCTGCGCCCGGGACCGGGGTGTCCGGGCGGCCGCATCGGCCGTTCGGTGGTCAGTATCGGGAGATCGTTGATCGAATGCATGGCTGGCTCCTTCACTCGCGTCACCACGTCGCAGCGGTGAGCTTTTCCGGACATGCGGAAGTCCGTCGCGCATAGCCAGGTCGTTCACGCAGAACGGTGGATGCACGGCGAGTGAAGGTTTAAATCAGCTGAACGCACAGGACGATATGTCGCGCGGGCGGCGCACGGGGTGTAGCCCGGACGATAAACGCTCTCGGTCGATCCGGCTGCGTTGACGGCGATTCGGCCAGCGAAGAGATATCAATGGCGAATGGGAACGCTGTGGCCGTCAATGCGGCAAAGCGTGCATGATATAGCTGGTGATGACAGTCGTGATCATCCCCGTGGCCCACCTTGGGTTGTGCGAGGTATGACGGCTCCAAGGCCGAACTGCCTGCACGTACGGTTGCCGCTTTAGCGCGAGCGATGTCGTCCGGGCACAGCGCGCCGAACCGAAGCAGCAGTCCCGCCAGGAGCAGGGCCACCGCAACGGCATGCATGAGGACGGTTTTTGCGGCGAGATCCGTACCTCCCGACCGCTCACCGGAATAACGTCCAGGCATCTCCGCCATCATGCATGGCCTGCCGACCGAATGACAACTGCCGCTTTTTTGTTCCGAAACCGCGAATTGACGCGAGCACAACGAATTCTTTGCATTCGGGGGTGAACTTCGGGGTTTGGGTCATGTAGATGCGACTTGGCGAGTTAGTCGGCGCAGGATCGGCGGCCGCACGGTTTGTGCAGAATGCGGTAAATCTTGAGCTGAGCGCTCAGGAGTAAAACGGGCAGCCGCCGACACGCGCCTGAGGGCGCCGGCGGTCAGCGTCCTGACCTCATGTGCGGCGACACGGCACCGGCAGTGAGCCACTCGCCCGCCTTGGGAGACTCTGCGGCAGATGAGGCAATCGTGGAAGATGAGTGGCATGCGACCCCGTGGATCTCCTACACTCCGTAAGACCTAGGCCGCCCCCTGCTTCGTGTGAAGCACGGCCGACCGCCGACTCCCCTGCCCAGGGGAACCGGGAACCCGAGACCTCAGGGTGAATCCGCGGCGCACCTCGCTTCGGTAGGGCGACTCCGGCCCGTACCCGGCGGCTGACTCGGTAGGCGGCCAAGAAGAGGAGATCAACTGTGGCGACCTCATATTCGCGGTATCGGCGCACGGGCCGTGTGACGGGCCTATCGGCCCTTGCCATCACCGCGGCCTTGCTCATTCCTGCCACCGGAGCCGACGCCGCACCCAAGCCGTCGGCCGCCACCGCGAAGAAGAAGCTGGAGACGCTGAACGGCCGGGTCGACAAACTCGTCGATCAGTACAACAAGGCCACGTCCCAGCTCGCCGCAGCCAAGAAGCAACTGAAGGCGCTCAACGGCCAGGTGGCGGCCGAGCAACGCACCTATCAGGACATGCACACCCGAGTGGCGCAGATCGCCGCCGCCGCGTACAAGAACGGCACTCTCGACTACAGCACGTCCTTGCTCGCCGCGAAGAATCCGGACGCGGCGCTGGACCAGATGTCGGCGTTCACCCAACTGTCCAGCAGCCGAAGCCAGGAACTGAAGGACTTCGTCAACTCGGCTCAGCGACTCCGGCGCGAGCAGGCTCAGGCCCAGGCTGCCCTCGAGAGCGTCAGCGGGCATGCGGCAGGCGTGAAGAAACAGAAGACCAGCGTTGAGAAGGCCATCGCCGAGCAGAAGGCACTGCTGCGCAAGGCCGGCGAGCTGGCCAGCTCTGGCGGTCCCATCGGCGGGACCTACAACGGCCCGGCCTCAGGTTCGGCGCGCAAGGCTCTGCAGTACGCCTACGCCCAGCTCGGCAAGCCCTACATCTATGGCGGCACCGGCCCCAAAGGCTATGACTGCTCCGGACTGACCATGATGTCCTGGCGGGCCGCCGGCGTGAGCATCCCCCGCGTCGTCCCCGACCAGTACAACGCCACCCGCCACGTGGCCAAAGCCAACCTGCAAGCCGGCGACCTCGTCTACTTCCTCGGCATGGGCCACGAAGGCATGTACGTCGGCGGCGGCCAGTTCATCCATGCGCCCAAGACGGGAGATGTCGTGAAGCTCGACAGCATTTCCAACCCCTATTGGGTCGCCCACTATGAGGGCGCCAGCCGTCCCTGACGGGCCAGTCGCGGCCTGCTGGACCTCGCTCGATCCGACACAACCACGCAGGGCTCGGTCGGGCGGGTCTCGTTGCCCCCCCTTGCTCCTAGACGATGGGCATCGGCCAGGTCGACGCCATCGTCTCGCACGCCACCGCGTTCGCGATCGGCATACCGTCCCGGAATGCCTTGCTGATCAGTACCCCGCACACGGACCTGGACAAGCTGCAGCAACGGCTGAAGAAGATATTGCCACCGACGCCAAATCGGCCGTCCTGGAATCGCGGTTCGAGGGGACGCCGACCCCGAGGGGCACTCCGGACCGCAGGGTGATGACCGCCGAGCAGGTCACCAGGGTGATGAAAGCCGCAGAGTCGAAGATCGGCATGCCGTACGTATGGGGTGGCGAGTCGGACCGCGAGGGAGGCTACGACTGCTCGGGCCTTCTTCAGTATGCCTTCGCGAAGGCGGGCATCCGGATGCCGCGTACCGCCGACATCCAGGCATTCACCGGGTCGCGTCTCCCCTACGGCCAAGCTCAGCCGGGCGACCTACTTACCTGGAAGAACGACCCGACATTCAACGGCGTCTCGCATATCGCCCTGTATCTCGGCAACGGCAAGATGGTGGTCGCTCGGCATACCGGCACGCTGATAACGATCATGCCGGTGTACCTGCAGAACTTCTGGGGCGCTATTCGGGTCAACCCGCGCCTCGCCGCCGACAAGGCCGCCGGCCGATGATCAGGGGCCTCCGCGGTCAGTGGTCCCCATCGCAAGTAGGACCAGACCACCATCGTTGTATTGACGCTCTGGTACCTCCGAGATAGTGAGCGCCATGCCTGTGAGCAAAGGATTGGGAAATCAGTTCTGGTGACGCCCTGCCGTCCCACCACTGACTACTGGATCGGCGGACGCGAAAAGCGACACGACGATCCGCCGTGCGAACGGCTTCCGGTCGACGTGCGCTTCGCCAACAACGTCATAGGTGAAATGCTGGATCGGCAGCAGCTTGGTACCACCGATGGTCACCGGTTTCCGGACTTCATAAATCGCCGGCCAGGGGCACCGGTAGAAGCTACCCAGCCGTTCACCGGCCCGGTCGGCCGCGAAAATGACCGCGCCGTTCCTCAAGGCCGCGTGGATTTGAGCCTGTACGCGGACCGTCGCCATCGGACACGTGTCCGTAGCCCACATCTTCTCAATCGCGATACGCGCCGACGCGAGCAACTGCCAGGTGGTGCGCTGGTAGGGATCAGTGAGGCACCAGGGATCGATCTTCACCGGGACCTGAGCTACCAGCGACGCCACCCTCGTTCGGTCCGGTACGTCGAGCAGGTTCGGCATCGCGGTCAACTGACCGAATAGATACAGCATTCGGAGCGCATAACGGAGACGAGGGATGTCGGAAGCCGGCAAAGGCAGGCCACCAACATCACGGGGTGGTCTAGCCGCGTAGCCGATCGCGTCCGCGGCACGATCGAGTACTTCTCCAAGCCGGTGTAGGTCCGCGCTCTGGGCACCCAGCGAGTGCGCGTAGTCGGCCAAGGTGGCCCGGCCCCGGGCGTGGATGACCCGCGCGGCCGCCACCATCGCTGCCGTCAATGGATGAGGCCTGGAATCGCCACCGAGCCACGCGGGAGGCTCAGCGGGGACGTCGACATGTTCCTCGACTCGGTAAGCCGGATCGATGGCCGCCTGGCGCGCCTGAGACAGCCAGCGGTCGACCTGCCCAAAAAACGCAAGTATCTGATCGGCTTCCGCAGACCGTACAACCCCGCCTGGGGAATGGCGGACGGCGTCCAGAAGGTGCTCCCCCATAGTCTGCAGCACAAAAGCATTCCAGACGGACAGCAGCCTTCCTGCGGCGGCCGGCGGAAACCGGCGGGCGGCCATACGTGCGCCAAGAAGCTCGCGGCGTAGCCGGTCCGCGTCGTCGAGCTCCCGATAGACAAGGCGCCCAGCGGAGCGAAAGGTCTCAAGAGTCCGCACCGGCAGTGGACCCCGTAGGGCCTTGACGGCTCGTATTCTCGCCGCAGACAATCCCACGTCCACTCGGCATCCCCTCACATCGATGTCGGGGTGAATCTGGAAACGTCACCAACGTGCTCCAGAAGACGACCAAAGACAAGGTCTGCGAGATTGCCCCTACAACGGTGCGCGAATACCTAGCACACGGCACCTGCGGAGGAATCTTTGACCAAGAAAGTGAGGAGCCGCGCATCGACGCTCATACCCGCGACGCCGATTACGGAGACCACGGTTACGGATGCGCCCTCGACGAGCTCTCCAGGGTGCGCGCGCCGGCCATCACCGAATGAAGGGAGTCCCAAAACGCCAATTCGTCGTCCTCCTCCAGGACGGCGATCTTTCCCCAGAACTCCCGATCTTCGGCCTGTGCGGCCGCCGCTACAGTCAGGGCCGGCATGATCGCCGTACCGGCGTCGGCGTTGTCAAGATCAGCCACCGTGAACCCGAGCGGCAGGTCAACCGGTCGGCGATGATGCCTGCCCCGCTTGCGGAGCTGGACACCGGACGACGGCACCGGCATCTTCACCTTGGACTTGGTGATCGCCAGCGCGGCCGTGCCGAAGACCACGACTGCCAGCAGTCCCGTCAGCGCGGCGCCCTGGTCGACGAGCCGGGATGGCTGCTCCGGCACCGAATGCGACGCCTGGGTCATCTGCGTTCCTGGGCCGGATTCGCTGACGAGTGTCTTGGCCGACGGCGGCGGCGCGGCGTGCTTCGGCTGATGCTTCTTCTCCGTGCCTGGCACGGGCTTACCGTTGACCCGGACCTTGGACGGGTAGCCGTAACCGACAACCTGGCTGACGTCGCGCTCGGCGCCTAGCAGCTGGTTGTTGTGGTTCGCCTCGATGGTGGAGAGCTTGTCGCCGTGCACCTTCTCAACGATGCCCACATGCTCGATGTCGCCGATACTCTTCCCACCCGAGAAGGAGAAGAACGCGATCGCACCCGGCTCAGGCTTGTGACCCCAGGCGTGGTGCTTCGCGAACCAACTCGCGTGCTGAGGGGTGGAGGCGAACTCGCCGGCCCAGTCCTGGACGCCGGCCTTGTCGGCCGCCCACGCAAGGAACATGTCGCACCACGGTGCGGTTTTGTAAGCCGGGCTTTTGTCGACGTGCTTGCCGTACCAGTCGCCATACTTGGTGTAGCCGTTGGATTTCTCTTTGTACCCGAGCTCGTCCTTGGCGATCTGCAGCAGCTTCTGGCCAACCGGATCCATATCTCTCCTTATGCCGCCGACCGGGTTAGCTGACGGGTTCGGGCCAGGAGAAGCCCTACCGCACACGGCGGATTCACCCCGGGACACGTGGGTCCCCGGCTCCGACAACGGTGGCTGCGCCGCCGGATTAGGCGGCCGGGCTCCACCTCCGGACGAAGGTGTGTCACAGCCCAGCTACGACGCAACGTAGTAGAAGCTCTGTGTCGCTGACAACTCTGCACCATGAAACCGGATGCTGAATGCACTCAAAGCGACCATCTATGCCCAGATCGCAAGCAGCATCGCTCAGATCGTGCGCCAGCCCGGCATCGCACTGACGTCATCCTCCTACGGAGTGTAGTAGAGCGCGGCTACAGTACCGAACCGCCTCTGCGCTGGTCCCGGGCTACACCACTGGAGCTGAGGTATGAATGGCCGGTGGCGTGGACCAGCGCCTGGGTGATGAGTGGGGTCGTGCCGCCGAACAGCGAGACGCCGAGGTTGAATGCC
>JAOPYG010000354.1 GCA_025964685.1 Actinoallomurus sp.
GGGTCCTGCTCGCCGGAGTCGGGGAGGCGATGACCGACGTCGCCGGCGAGGTGGCGGACGGCTTCTTGTGCCACGGGTTCACCACCGAGGCCTACCTGCGCGAGGTCACGCTTCCGGCGCTGGTCAGAGGACGCGAGCGCGGTGGGGCGGACCTCGCCGGGTTCGAGATCGTCGGCTCGCCGTTCGTGGTCGTCGGGCGCACACAGGAGGAGCTGGCGGACGCGACCGCGGCCGTGCGGGACCAGCTGGCGTTCTACGCCTCGACCCCCGCCTACCGCCCGGTGCTGGAGCGGCACGGCTGGGGCGGGCTCGGCGACGAACTGCACGCGCTCTCGAAGGCCGGCCGGTGGAGCGAGCTGGGCGGGCTCGTCGACGACGACGTCCTGCGCGCCTTCGCCGTCGTGGGCGAGCCGGCCGAGGTGGGCAGGGAGTACGTACGCCGCTACGGCGACGTGTTCGCCCGCGCCTCGATCACCACCCCGTATCCGGCCGAGCCGGATCTGCTGGCGGAGGTGGCCGACGCGGTCCGCGCCGCGAGTGCGGCGGAGGGCCCGGCGTGAGCGGCGTGCTGCTGGTCGAGGACGCGGGCGCGGTCCGGGTGCTGACACTCGACCGCCCACGTGCGCGCAACGCCCTGGGCGCGGAGCTGATCAGCGCCCTCTACCGGGCGCTGGTGGACGTCGACGCGGACGACTCGGTACGCGCCGTGGTCCTCACCGGCACCGATCCCGCCTTCTGCGCCGGTGTGGACCTGAAGGAGGCGGCACGTGAGGGCCCGGCGTACTTCCGCCGCTTCGACGAGGAGAACTGCGTCGCCCAGGTCGCGCTCGTACGCAAGCCGGTCATCGGCGCGGTGAACGGGCCGGCGTTCACCGGCGGGCTGGAGATCGCGCTCGGCTGCGACTTCCTGCTCGCCTCGGACCGCGCGCTGTTCGCCGACACCCACGTACGGGTCGGCGTACTGCCCGGCGGTGGGCTGACCGCACGGCTGCCGCGGCTCGTGGGGTCCGCCTGGGCCCGGCGCATGTCGATGACCGGCGAGGTGGTCGACGCGGCGCTGGCCGAGCGGATCGGCCTCGTCACCGAGGTGGTGGCGCACGACCGGCTACGGGACCGCGCCCTCGGGCTGGCCGCCGCCGTCGCCGAGGTTCCGGGAGGGCCGATGCGCGCGCTAACCCGGATCTACGCCGAGAGCGCCGCGAGCCAGCTCGGCCCCGCGCTGGAGATCGAGACCGCCATCGCCCGCGAGCACTCGAACCTCGACGGCCTGGAGGAGCGCGGCACGGCCGTCATCCGCCGCAACCGGGGCCGGTTGCCCGGCTGACGGCTCAGCCGAGCGTGAAGGGGTCGCGGGTCTCCCCGGACAGTTCGACCCAGATCGCCTTGGTCTCGGTGTAGTCGCGGATGGCGTCGGCGCCGTTCTCCCGCCCGATCCCGGACAGGCCGACGCCGCCGAAGGGCACCTGCGGGGCCACCGCGCGATAGGCGTTCACCCACACCGTGCCCGCCCGAAGCCGCGCGGCGATCCGGTGCGCCCGGTGCACGTCCTTCGTCCACACCGAGCCGGCCAGTCCGTACGGGGTGCCGTTGGCGAGGGCGACGGCCTCGTCCTCAGAAGAGAACGTGGTCACCGCGAGCACCGGGCCGAAGATCTCCTCGGTGATCGCACGGGCGTCCGGGGGCAGGTCCGTCAGCACCGTGGGCCGGACGAAGTAGCCGCCGAGCTCGGTCACCGGCTCGCCGCCGCAGGCGACGGTGGCGCCCTGCTCCCTTGCCGCACGGAAATGCTCGAGCACCTTCGCGAACTGGCGGTCGTTGGCCAGCGGGCCCATCTCCGTCGCCGCGGCGCGCGGATCGCCGATGACGATCTGCTCGGCCCGGTCGACGACGCGGGCCACCAGCTCCTCGGCCACGGAGTCCTGCACGAGCAGCCGGGAACCCGCCAGGCAGGTCTGGCCGGCCGCAGCGAACACCCCGGCGACCAGGCCGTTGGCCGCCGCGTCGAGGTCGGCGTCGGCGAAGACCACCTGCGCGGACTTGCCGCCCAGCTCCAGGCTCACCCGGGTGACGTTGTCGGCCGCGGCGTGGGCCACCGCCTTGCCGGTCTCGGTGGAGCCGGTGAACGCCACCTTGTCCACGCCCGGATGCGCGGACAGCGCTTTCCCGGTCTCCGGGCCCCAGCCGGTGACGACGTTGACGACGCCGGGCGGGAAGCCCGCCTCGGTCACCAGCTCGGCCAGGGCGATCGTGGACGCGGGCGTGTAGTCGCTCGGTTTGACGACCACCGTGCAGCCGCCGGCGAGTGCGGGCGCGAGTTTCCAGGTGAGCAACAGCAGCGGGGAGTTCCACGGGGTGATCGCGGCGACCACGCCGACCGGCTCGTGCCGCGTGTAGACGAGGTAGTTGGACTTGCCGGTGGGGATCACCTCTCCCTGGAGCTTGTCGGCCAGCCCGGCGAAGTAGGTGTACCAGGCGGGCAGGCCCTTGGCCTGGCCCGACATCTCCCGCAGGAGCTTGCCGCCGTCGCGTACCTCCAGCTCGGCGAGCCGGTCGGCGTCCCGTGCGATCAGTTCGGCCAGTTTCCGTAGCAGCTCGCCGCGTTCGGTCGCGGTGAGCGCACCCCACGGGCCGGACAGCGCGGTACGGGCCGCGGACACGGCTCGGTCCACGTCCTCGGCCGTGCCGTCCGCGACCTGTGCCCACGGCTCACCCGTGTAGGGGTCGAGTGAGTCGTAGGTACGGGCCGAGCCCGAGGGCACGGACTTTCCGTCGATGTAGAGGTTGAAGTGCTCCATCGCTCCTCCTGTTGCGGCAGGCTCTAGCCGAGCCCGCCGCGCTTGACCTGCTGAGCCGCGATGACGTTGCGCTGGATCTCGTTGGTGCCCTCGCCGACGATCATCAGTGGCGCGTCGCGGAAGTAGCGCTCGACGTCGAACTCCGTGGAGTAGCCGTAGCCGCCGTGGATCCGGACCGCGTTCATCGCGATCTCCATCGCGGTCTCGGAGGCGAACAGTTTGGCCATGCCGGCCTCCATGTCACAGCGTCGCCCGGCGTCGTACTGGCGTGCCGCGTACAGGGTCAGCTGGCGTGCCGCGGTCAGCTTGGTGGCCATGTCGGCCAGGTAGTTGCCGATCGACTGGTGCTGCCAGATGGGCTTGCCGAAGCTTTCCCGCTCCTGGGCGTAGCGCAGCCCATCGTCCAGGGCGGCCCGGCCGACCCCGAGGGCGCGGGAGGCCACCTGGATCCGGCCGATCTCCAGCCCCTTCATCATCTGCGCGAACCCGCGGCCCTCCTCGCCGCCCAGCAGCGAGGACGCCGGGACGCGGTGGTCGGAGAAGGACAGCTCGCAGGACTCGACCCCCTTGTAGCCCAGCTTCGGCAGGTCGCGGGACACCTCGAGACCGGGCCCGTGCTCGACGAGCAGGATCGACACGCCCCGGTGGCGGGGCGTCGCGGCCGGATCCGTCTTGCACAGCAGCGCGATCACCTGCGAGCGGCGGGCGTTGGTGATCCAGGTCTTCGCGCCGTTGACCACGTACTCCTCGCCGTCCTTGCGCGCGATGGTCGTGATCGCCTGGAGGTCGGAGCCGCCGCCGGGCTCGGTGAGCGCCATGGTGGCGCGGATCTCACCGGTCGCCATCTTCGGCAGGTAACGGTCCTGCTGCTCCCGCGTACCGAACGCCAGCAGCAGCTTGGCCACCACGGTGTGCCCGCCCATGGCCCCGGCCAGGCTCATCCAGCCGCGCGCGAGCTGCTCGGTTACCTCGACGTAGCACGGCGTCGACACCGGCGCCTCGCCCCACGGCTCGGGGATGGCCAGGCCGAAGACGCCGATCCGCTTCATCTGCTCGATGAGCCTGTCCGGGTACTCGTTCGCGTGCTCCAGCTCGCGTACGACGGGCCGGACCTCACGGTCGACGAAGTCGGCGACGATGTCGACGACGGCCTGCTCTTCGACGCTCAGTTCCACGCGGGGCTCCTTCGGATGACTCAGATGACGCCGTCGGCGCGCAGCCGTGCGATGTCGGTGTCGGTACGGCCGAGCGCGCGCAGGATGGCGTCGGTGTGCTCGCCGACCGCCGGGACGGCGTCCATCCGCGCGGTGACACCGTCCAGGGTGACCGGCGGCAGCAGCGCCCGCACCGGGCCGCCGGGGGTGCCGACCTCCTGCCACCGGCCGCGCTCGCGCAGCACCGGGTGGTCCAGGAACTCGGGCACCGAGCGCAGCCGGGCGTTGGCGATGCCGGCGGCGTCCAGCTGCGCGACGGCTGCGGCCGTGTCGAGCACGGCGAGCCGGGCGGAGATCAAGGTGTTCAGCTCGGCCCGGTTGGCCACCCGGGCCGAGTTCCGCGCGAACCGATCGTCGGCGGCCAGGGCGGGGTCCTTCAGTACGTCGGAGCAGAGCGTCCGCCACTCGCGGTCGTTCTGGACCGCGACGATGAGCACGTCGCCGTCGGCGGTCGGATACGGGCCGTAGGGCGCGATGGTCGCGTGCTCGCCGCCGGCGCGGCCGGGCGGGCGGCCGCCGTAGTCGGTGTAGTACGCGGGGGAACCGAGCCACTCCGCCAGCGCCTCGAACAGCGAGACCTCCACGGCGGGGGCGCGGCCGGTGTTCGCCCGCTGGAGCAGTGAGGTGAGGACGCCGGAGTACGCGTACATGCCGGCCGCGATATCGGCGACGGAGATGCCCACCTTGACCATGTCATCGGCCGTGCCGGTCAGCGACATCAGGCCCGTTTCGGCTTGGACGAGCAGGTCGTAGGCCTTACGGTCGGCCCAGGGACCGCTCGACCCGAACCCGGACACGTCGCAGACCACCAGCCGGGGCAGCCGCGGGTTCAGGTCCGCCGCGCTCAGGCCCAGGCGGGCGGCGGCACCGGGCGCGAGGTTCTGCACGAAGACGTCCGCGCCGGCCAGCAGCTCGTCGAGGACCGTACGGCCGGCGGGGGCCTTCAGGTCCAGCGTCAGCGACTCCTTGGACCGGTTGAGCCACACGAAGTAGCTCGACTGGCCGTGCACCGACTCGTCGTACCCGCGTGCGAAGTCACCGGCGCCTGGCCGCTCCACCTTGATCACCCGGGCACCCAGGTCCGCGAGCTGGCGGGTGGCGAACGGGGCCGCCACCGCCTGCTCCAGGCTGACCACGGTGACGCCGTCGAGGGGCCGTGCGCTCACCGCAGGCGCCGCTGTCGTGGCTCGTCGCGGGCCCGCGACTCGCGGCCGCGGTTGCCGAGCTGGGTGTAGGACAGGCCGTGCCGCTGCGACACCGACCACGGCTCGTCCAGCGCCTCCCACACGGCGCGCACGGTGCCCTGGATCGCCTCGGGCCGCCGGCGCGCGATCTCCTCGGCGAGTGCCTGCGCCGCCGGCCACAGCTCCTCGCGCGGGACCACCTCCGTCACCAGGCCCAGCCGCAGTGCCGTCGCGGCCGTGATGCGTTCCTCGTTCCCGGTCAGCGCCCAGCGCAGCACGTCACCGAGCGGCACACCGCGCCGCAGCATGCCCACCGGTTCGAGCGCGGAGACCATGCCGCCGTTGGCGTGCGGGTCGAAGAAGGTGGCGTCGTCGGAGCAGATCACGATGTCGGACTCGTTGAGGAAGTACATCGCGCCGCCCGCGGCCATGCCGTGGACGGCGGCGATCACCGGCTTCCACACCTGGTGCTGCTTGGGTCCGAGCAGCACACCGGGATCCTGCTGGTTCCACACGTTCTTGTCGCTCCACCACGGGCCCTCGGTGATGTCCATCCCGGTGCAGAAGGCCCGCTCTCCCGAGGCCCGCAGCACGGCGACGTGGATGTCGTCGTCGTCGCGGACCCGCTGCCAGATCGCGGCGATCTCGGCCGTCATCGCCTCGTTGAAGGAGTTCAGCTTGGCCGGGCGGTTCAGCGTGATCGTCGCGACGTGCCCGGACACCTCGAACAGCACGGTCGCCGTCATGCGTTCCCCTCGGTGCTGAACCGGCCGACCAGCCCGCGCTTGACGACCTTGCCCATCGCGTTGCGCGGCAGCACGTCGACGAGCTCGAGCCGTTCCGGCAGCTTGCGGATGCTCAGGCCGTGCTCGCGCAGGTGCGCGCACAGGCCGGGCAGGTCCGGCGGCGCGCCGGGATCGGTGGGTACGACGACCGCGCAGGCGCGCTCACCGGTGTCCGGATCGGGCAGCCCGATGACCGCCACGTCGGCGACGGCCGGGTGGGTGCTCAGGAGCTCCTCCAGCTCGCGGCTGGAGATGTTCTCCATCTTGCGGATGATGACGTCCTTCATCCGTCCGGTGACCGTGACGTAGCCGCGCGCGTCGCGGAAGCCGAGGTCGCCGGTGCGGAAGTAGCCGTCGGCGTCGAACGCCTCGGCGTCCAGGGACGCGTCGACGTAGCCGAGCATCAGCTGCGGGCCCCGTACACGCAGCTCGCCGGTCTCGCCGTCCTCGGCGCGGGTGCCGTCGGGCCGCACCACGATCACCTCGCCGCCCTCACCCGGAGAGCCCTCCGTCCGCGCGTGGTCGGCGTCGGTGTCGTCCCAGCGGCCCCAGGTGATGTAGGGGCATTCGGTCAAGCCGTAGCCGGACACGACGCCCACGCCGCCCAGCTCTCGCTTCACCTCATGGTGCAGCGACTCGGGGCGGGGGGAACCCCCGCAGAGTGTGACCCTGGCCCGGGGAAACAGGGGCGTGTCCGGCTGCGCGCGCTGACGTTCCAAGTACGCTCGGATGAACGGCAGGCCGGAGCCCACCAGCGTGACCCCCTGCTCGGCCAGCAGGTCCACGGAGGCCTGCGGGTCGAAGACCGCGCTGGTGATCATGCTGCTTCCCGTACGAAGCGCGCTCAGCACGTGGGCGATGCCGCCGACGTGCGCCAGCGGCAGCAGGGTCGCCGTGACGTCCTCGGGCCGCAGCGCCAGGTGCGCGCAGAACGTGCCCGACGCGGCGATCAGCCCACGGTCGGTGTGCTTGGCGCCCTTCGCATCGGAGGTCGTGCCGGAGGTGTAGAAGATCCAGCGCACGGCCGGCCCGTCATCGGCGGTGTCCGGCGGCAGCGTTGCCGGATCACCCTCGGGCAGTCCGCCGTCCACGCGCAGGACCTCCAGCCCCGGCCGGGCCGCCGCCACCGCCCTGGCCATCGCCTCATGGTCCACACCGCGGAACGTGCCGGGGACCACGAGCCAGCGCGAGCCGGCCTGCCCGCAGATGAAGCCGAGCTCCCGTTCGCGCAACATCATGACCAGGGGGTTCTGCGTCGCGCCCAGCCTGGCCAGCGCCAGGGTGAAGGTGATGGTCTCGATCCGGTTCGGCAGCTGCCAGGACACCACGTCGCCCGGCCGCACGCCCAGGTCCTGCAACCCGGCGGCCGCGCACTCGACCGCGTCGCGCAGTTCGCCGAACGTCACCTGCCGCCGGCGCTCGTCGACGACGAACCTCGCCTCGGGCGTCGCCTCCGCACGCGCGACCAGCAGCCGCCAGATGGTGCCGGCCTCCAGGCCGGCCGCGGGCGCGGGGGCCGTGGTCCGCTCGGCCGTACTCAAAGCAGGAACGCCATCGTCGGCAGCGGGGCACCGGCGTTGACCAGGTGTACGGTCTTGGCGACCAGGCGCGGCTCGGGGCCGGCGGTGCGCACCCGGTGGATGACGCGCCCCGCCCACACGGTCATGTCGAAGCGGTACTCATACAGCACGAAGTTCGACCCGACCGTGACCGTCTCGTCGTCCTGGTCGAGCAGCTCCAGGTTGGTCAGCAGCCTGCGCATCATCGACGGCGGGGTCTGCGAGTGCCGGGAGCCGGTGTTGAGCTGTGCCACGCGGCTGCGGATCCGGCGGCGGTTGTCGTACACATAGGACAGTTTCGTACTCGGGTCGGCGTCGGCGGACATCGGCACCCAGTAGAGGCCGTCGTCGTCCCAGAGCGCCTCCCACTCGGAGTAGCGCGACTCGTCGGCGAGACGCGCCTCGAGGTACAGGAACGCCTCGATCGCCGGGGCAACGCCGACGGCGCCGGTTACGGTGGCACTGCTCATCGATTCACGCGCCTTCCGTGCCGTCCAGCACCGAGGCCCAGTGGTGCCACAGGCCACGCTGGGGAGTCTCGGCGCTCTTGTCGTGGTTGACCGTTCCGGTCGGCTCGTCCTGGTCGGTGCTCACGCCACGGGCCAGCCTGATCCACTCCGGCCTGCTGGCGGCCAGGCCGAGCTGGTTGCGCGCCCCGATCTCGCCGTCATCGGCGATCAGGAAGCCCGCGGGTCCCATGGCGCCCTCGGTACGCCGCAGCATCCGGCCGTTCAGCTCGTCCATACCGGGGATCAACGCGGGTGTCGTGTACGCGATCGTCTCGCCCGGCGCCAGCGGCTCGACGAACATGATGTTCATCTCGGCGAGGAACAGGTTCGGGAAGATCATCGTGTGCGGTGGGGCGACCACGTTCGCACTGTGCGTGTCCTCCGGACCGTAGGCCTGCTCCTTGGCGGCGTCGTAGCGCGGCAGCTTCTCCCGTGGCGCCCGGCCGAACCAGACGAACTCCTCATCGAGCCGGGAGTACTCCCGCAGGTAGTCGATCTCGGAGTGACCGTCGCCGAGGTCGCGGACATAGACCTCGACCTTGCTCGGCACGTGCGAGACCTTGGCCTCGCGCACCGCCTCGTACACCGACTGGTGGGTGAACAACGCGTGGTAGCCGTCCACGTTGTTCTCGAT
>JAOPYG010000227.1 GCA_025964685.1 Actinoallomurus sp.
GGATCGGCCGGTCCGGAGCCATCGCGGCGGCGGTGAGAGGCCCTCACCGTGCGGGTACGCCGATCTTGATCTCGGCCGCGGAGGCATACCCGCCTCCCGCCTCCAGCGCGGTGAGCCGGAGGAAGCGCGCGCCGACGTCCGGCAGGATGATCGTCTTCCTCGTCCCGTCGAGCGGCCACGTCCCGGTCGCCACCGGCGTGTAGGAGACCCCGTCGGTGCTGGCGGACAGCTCGTAGCGGGTGATGACGCCGTTGGTGTTGCCGTCCTCGCGCGGCTGGTAGGTGACCTGGGCGATCCGCCGTGTACGCCCGGTGTCGACCGTCAACGACTGCGGGAGTACGACACGTGGGCTCCACTCGGTGTGCCACATCGACTGGGCACTGCCGTCGACCGCCTTTCGCGGCTCGTAGCCGTGGTGGAACCCGGTGCCCGTCGCGCCGAGGAGCTGCCCGGGCAGGTAACGGACGTTCCCCGGCGCCCGTACCGGCGACACCCTCAGGTTGTCGAACTCCGCGTGCCGCCACGGGGAGACGGCCAGCCCGGCCTGACCGGAGGCGTGCACCGGCGTGTCCACCCGGGCGAGCCGGGCGCCGTCCAGGCCGGCGGTCACCTGGTCGCCGGAGAAACGGAGCCGCAGCCGGTGCCAGGTGCCGGGAGTGACCGCCGCGCGGCCCGCCGCCAGGGTGCGCCGCTGGACCGGACGCCCCGATCGCGTCGCCACTCCGGCGCACGCCGGGTCGCTGGGCACGCAGAGCGTGGAGTCCTGCCCACGCAGGTTCTCGTCGTAGAGCTGCCAGTCCCCGGCGGCCGACACGCGCAGGTGGATTCCGGAGACCGCGTCGGCCCACTGCCCGTCGACGCGTCCCAGCAGCTCGGTCCAGCCGTCACCGTCCAGCCGGGTGTCGACGCTGGTGTCGTAGTCGAGCCAGGACTTCAGGTCGCCGACGACGGTGACCGGGCGCCTGAGCCAGCCGTTCCACCACACCGGCTGTTCGCCGATCGCCTGGCGCAGGCAGCGCCCGCGACGCCCGGTGCAGGGCGCGACCTCGAACGCCCCGTCCAGGTCGGAGATGTACCGGGGCGTCGAGCCACCGGCGTAGGACTCGAAGCCGTCGCGGTACGGCAGCCCCAGCGGCGCCGCCGGCGGCGGGGCGGCCCTGCCCTTCCCCTGCCCCCTCGTCGTGGACAGCGTGTAGACGTGCCCGGGTTCGAGGGTGAGCGTGTCGCCGGGCCGTACGGACCTCTCACGGACGAACCATCGGCGGGAGTCACCGGAGGACAGGTCCGAGGACCACACCGCGACCGGCCGGTCCGGCAGCCCGCCCGCGACGGAGAAGCGCAGCCGCTGCGGAGCGGTCGCGTCGACGGTCTCGGCGATCAGGCTGTAGTCGCGGGAGTCCGGCGAGCGCAGCGCGACGTAGCTGCCTCCGCCGTCCAGGTAGCCCTTGGCGGAGTCGACGTATCGCCAGCCCGGCTCGGTGAACTGCGTGGTGTGCGCGGTGGCCCAGATGCTCGGCCCGGCGACGTACGCACCGGACCAGGGCTCGTTCGCGCCCATCAGGCCCGACGCCTGGAACGGCATGGTGTCGTACCAGGAGGCGATCAGCGACCAGTTGATCGTGGAGGTCATGCCGCCGTCGATGTAGGGCCGGGACAGCGCGCGGGCCAGCGGCGCGGCGCCCGAGTCGTACGGCAGCGATCCCTGCTCGCTCGCGTGCAGCGGCTTGCCGAGGTCCTGTGCGGCGGCCGGGCTCGGGCAGCGGAGGTAGTCGCTGAGGTACCCGCAGACGTAGTGCTGGCCGACGACGTCCACGGCGGCGCGGAAGTCCGGGTCGGCCCCGATCGGGCCCATGACGTCCCAGTTGAAGCTGTCGTCGGCGACCACCTTGACGTCGCCGTACCCGCGGTCGCGGAGCGCCTGGCGCAGCAGGACGTACCAGCCGGGGTCGGAGTAGGCCTCGTTCCAGCCGCCGAGGTAGTCGATGCGCAGGTGGTGCCGTGCCGCGCACCCCAGCCAGGACATCAGATAGTCGATGTTCCGTGGCGTCCACACGGTCGGGCGCGCCTCCCCGCCGCCGGTCCATCCGGGCGCGCCCCACTGCAGCGCGGACAGCTTGATGCGGGGGTTGCGGGCCTTGGCCTGCTCCATGAGCCACCATTCGTAGCCGCGGTCGCAGTCCAGATCGGAGGGCGTGCGCCGATGGCTCGGCTCGGCGCCGTCGGTGGAGTTGGTGTCACCGCCGATCTCGACCTTCAGGATCTGTAGCGCGGCCCCGTACCCGGGCTTGAACAGGTAGTCCAGGATCTGGCTCCGCTGGGGCTCGGGATAGTCGACGAGCAGCCGCGAGGAGCCGCCGGCGCTGAGCGCGCCCACCCCGTCGAAGGTCCGCCCGCCCGCCGTAGCGTCGATCGTGACCTGCGGGGGCGCCGCGGCCCCGGCCGGTGACACGAGTGCCAGGACGGGCAGCAGGCTGAGGACGAACAGGAACCAGCGGGGGCGCGCGTGCATGTCGTCTCCTCACGGACATCGCTCCGCTCCACCGACTTTCATGGACGAGATCGGGCGTCAACACCGATGGCCGGAAGCGGCTCCGTACCGGACTCCAATGGCATCGCTTGGGGACCAGGCCGAAGTACTGGTCGCCGACCCGCTTGATCCCCGACTTCGGCCTGGTCCCCTTGAACGAAGGCAGTAGAAGGACGTTCGTGCCGAGGTGTCCGGTTACCGTCGGCGGGGATCGTTACTGCGGCGTGACGTCCTTTGCGCTGCGATCACTCCCAGTGGAACGACCAGATGCGCGCGTCGCGGATCTGTTCCGCGTGTCCGGCCAGCGTGCCCGGCCCCTGCACGATGGCCTCCGGGCAGAAGGCCGCGTGCTCGGCCGCCACGCGCAAGGCGTGCCGGAAGGTCACGGGCGGGGCGGCCACGCTCAGGTCGAGCGTGTCGAAGCCGATGCCGACGACCCGCGCCCCGAACCTGTCCTCCCAGCCGCGCACCACCGCCGAGAGCGGTGCGATGAGCGGGTTGTGGTGGCGCGCGCCCTGCCAGCCGATGGCGGCCAGGACGTCGGCGCCACGCCTGGCCGGCACCAGGCCGAGGGGCCGCCCGGCGAGCTCCGCGGCGCACCGCTCCGCCGCCTCGTCGGGATCCTCCAGGACGTCCCCCGGCTGGGCCAGGCCGGGGGAGTAACGGCCGAACGGCTCGACGTCGATCGGCGGCTCCACCCACTCCGACCACACTTCGGCGACGAACGCGGCCGGGTCGTACTCACCGATCTCGGTCACTCGCTCCGGCGCGATCTGCCCGGCGGACCAGGGCTGGGCGGAGTCGTCCAGGAGTACGGGCCACAGCCCGGTGTCCGGATGCGCCGCGCGGAACCGCGCCCACAGACCTGGCGTCACCGGCCCGTCACTCATCCAGAACGCCGGTCCCTCCACCACCCGATGCTGGGGGAAGCCCGGATCCGGCCAGACTACGTATCCGGGCGGGAGGAACACGGACAGTGAGGGTTCCAGGGCGTGACCGGGCAACAACTCATCTACGCCTGCCGTCAGCGGTTCGAGATCGTCCATCGCAGTCGCTCCGGCACCGGCACGCCCGGCGCTGCGGAGATCGTATTGCGGCCGGGTCGCCCGCATGCGGGCGACCCGGCTTTAGGTCCGTATTCGGACAGGACAGGCTTCAGCTGTCCTTCGCGTGCGTGAGCGCGGAACCGGCCGCGGACGTGAACACGGGCAGGTAGCCGGAGGACTGGCCGAGCGCGGTCGGGTGGTAGGAGTCGCCGATCGGCCAGGTGACGGAGTTCAGCCAGTCGTCGCCGGAGCACAGCTCGTGGCCCTTGAACTGGTTGCGGACGTCGGCGAAGGTGAACCCCGCGTTGGAGGCGGCCGTGCCGATCACACCGTCCAGCACATCGGCGGCGGCGTTCAGCGCGTTCCGCTTGGTGTTGCTCAGCCCGACACAGATGCTGGTGATGATGTAAAGGTGCGGGTAGTCGGTCGCGACGAACCGCGCCGACGGGGACTTGGCGCGCATGGCGCCGTACAGCGAGCTGAGATTGCCCGGGAGAGTGTTCCGCATGTAGTTCTCGGCGGTGTTGACGGCCGACACGCACGTCGAGTCCGAGCTCAGCACGCACGTCTGCATCACGTTGCTGAATCCCGCGTCATTGCCGCCGATGGTGATGCTCGCGAGCGTCGTATCGGACTTCAGGGCACTGAGCTGGTTGTTGCGCACGTCCGCCGTCGTCGCACCCGAGCACGCGGCGAAACTGAACGACGCGGGTGAATGCGCGGCGGCCCACTTTGAGGGGTAGGCGTTCGTGCTGCGCTCGCAGCTGCTTCCGTCGTACGATCCGGCGCCTACTCCGGAGGCGTAGGAGTCGCCCAGGGCGACATAGCGGGTGGACGACGCGTAGGCGGGGGTCGTGGCGGCGGTGATGGCAGCGGCTGCGAGGGACACGGCGCATGCGGCTGAGGCGACGAGGCGGGGGAATTTCATCGGCTCTCCAAGGCGGGACTGACGCTCGCCTTACTCAAGCACCGTTTTCGCCTTTTGAGGAAGAGCCGAAATTGGCCGTTTCTACGGTTGATCTCGCCATTGACAAAGCTGAGTCCCGAGTGTCAGATAGATGACCTCAGTCACGCGAGAGTAACTTGTGACCCGCGCCCGAGCACGATGAGCGCGAGGTTCCGCAATGACAATGAGCCCGGCCGCAGATAGTCGCTGTGACCCACCGGCCCGGCGGCGAACACATGCGCGCCGAAGGCCGGTGAGACCGGATCGGTGCCGAAGCCGAGCCCAAGGACCCGCACGTGCGGCACGAACTGCATCCAGTCGCGGGAGCCCCGGGCCGTCCAGACGCCGGCGCGGGTGTCGAGGGCTCCGACGTTGGACGCCTGCATCCCCGGGCTGCCGAACGCCGCCACGTTGTCGACGGGGAGCCCCTTCAGCGCCTCGCCGCACACCACGGAACCGTAGCTGTGGCAGAGCAGCGTCAGATCGGTCGAGGGATCGAGCCCGTGCACGTCGTCGACCAGGCGGCGCAGCCGTGCCGCACCGGTGTCGGCGCGCAGATCGGTCATCACCCCGGCACTGGTCACCGCGGGCGGGTTGTAGCCGAGCCACGCGATGACCGCGAGATCGGGATCGGGCTGGATGCCGCGGGCCTGCGCCATCAGGGCTCGCGCGCCACCGCCGGGGGTGGAGTAGGGCCGCTGCGGACGCGAGTCGAAGGTGGCCAGGGTCGTGTCGGCCCCAGGGACGAGGATCGCGACCCGTTCGGCGTGCCTCAGGTCACCGATGACCTCCACGGCCTGTCCGGTGCCCCGCGGGTCGAAGGACAGGAAGCGGCGGCCGGGCACGAGCAACTGGCCCAGCGCGTGGATCCGGTCGTCGTCGTGGACCCGCCGCGCCGTGCGGAGCGCCTGCCCGATCGCCCGGCGGTTCGCCTTGTAGCGCGCGGCGAGCGTCGACACCGAAAGGGCGGGCAGCGCGCCGGGCTTGGCGTACACGTTGACCTGGGAGGCGCCGAGCGTGGTCACCCAGACCGCGATGATCACCGCGACGACCGCCAGGCACCTGCCCAGACCTCGGGCATGGGGAAGGCGGGGCGTGATCATCCAGGATCTCCTCAGGGCGGATCGGGACCAGAGTCAACGCGTGAACGCGTCCCGCCGGCCGGCCAAGGACCGTTACGGGAGCGAGCCCGACGCGGCGACCGTCGACGACACGCGATCGGTCACCGCGAGAAGTGAGACGGGTGGCCGGGAGCATTTGTTCCCCGGGCGCCGGCCGGTCCCGTCGCGGATCCACGGCCGGAGACATGTTCGCGCATGTCATGCGGGCGATCTCACGCCGGCTCCCGTGGTGGCCGGCCGTTCCGGTGGCTACGCTCGTCGCGTGAACTGCGGCCGAGGAGACGAGTTGTGCGCTGAGGT
>JAOPYG010000365.1 GCA_025964685.1 Actinoallomurus sp.
GAGGCACTCGCGGCGTAGCGTTCCGACGAATCGCTCCGCGAACGCGTTCGCCCGAGGCGACCGGACAGGTGTCTTGATGATCCGCATACCACTGGCGGCGAACACATCATCGAACGATCGGGAGAACTTGCCGTCACGGTCCCGTATGAGAAACCTGAAGCCGCCGGCACGTTCGCCCAGGTCCATCAGCAGGTTCCAGGCCTGCCGGATGGTCCACGCACCTGTCGGGTCGGAGGTGATGCCCAATATGTCCACGCGGCGCGTCTGGATCTCCATGACGAACAAGACGTTCAGGCACTTGAGGAAAACCGTGTCAACGTGCATGAAGTCGCATGCCAAGATGCCGGCGACTTGAGACGTCAGGAACTGCCGCCAGGTCGGTGACGCCCGGCGCGGCGCTGGGCCCAGACCGGCCGCCACCAGGATCCGGCGGATCGTGCCTTCACCGATCCGATAGCCGAGGCCGAGCAGTTCACCCCGGATCCGCCGGTGCCCCCATCGCGGATTCTCCCGGGCCAACCGCACCACCAGATACCGCAGCTCATCTGGGATCGGCGGACGCCCGACTGTGTTCGGGTAAGTCCAGCGTTGGGTAACCAGCCGGCGGTGCCAGGCCAACAAGGTGCCTGGCGTCACGATCCGGTGCAGCCGAAGCCGCTTGGGCAGCAGCCCTGCCAATGCGGCCAGCAGCGCCCGGTCGGCCCAGTCCGGTCTCGGCCGGGCGACCTGACGACGCAAGACAGCGACCTCATGCCGCAGCACCAAAATCTCCACCTCCTTGGAGGCATCGCTCCGCGTAAGGAGCGTCAACCAGCCGAACAACCGGACCATCAGCAGGTACAGGAGGCGTAGGAACACGAGCGTTGAGCATAGAAGACCAGGCCAGATGCCGTGGACGAGTTATGGCACCGCACAGCCGGATCCGGTTATTGGGCTCCAGAGGGTTCCAACAAGGCGGTGATCATGGCTGCGGCGTGCCAGCGCTCGAACGCGTGGTGGCTCCAGCCGCGCTCCTCCACGAGGCGCCGGTAGTTGGCGGGCTGGATCTGCAGCCAGAGCATGTCGGCGGCAACCTCGGGTGGGACTTCGCGCCGTAGCGAACCTGTCGCAGCCGCCGCCGCGAGGACGCCGCGGGCACACTCCAGCAGCTCTTCCTGGGCTGTCTCCAGCAGTTGTGCCAGCTCGGGGTCGCTCCCCGCGGCTTGCTCGAGCACAAGTTGCAGCGGCCCGAGCCGCTGCGATATGGCAGCGGTGAAGGCGGCGAACTCCTCGAGCAGCCGGTGCGCGTCAGGGATCGCCAGGATCTGCCGGAAGCCTTCGTCGTTGGCGCTGACGCTACCGCCCTCGGCCGCCCGCTGGCGGGCGAACGCGAACAGCTGCGCCTTGCCGCCGACCCCGAAGACGGTCTGGCGGGAGACACGGGCGCGGGCCGCTATCTGCTCGATCGTGGCGCCTGCGTAGCCCTCATCCACGAACACCTCCCCGGCGGCCTCTACCACGGCCTCGCGGGTACGGCGAGCGGCCTCCTCGCGCAGGGGCGAGCGGTACGTGCGCTGAGTTTTCTTGACGCTTGCCATGTAATTTGATTAGACTCCCGGTCAGTTCATTGACCTTTCAGTTTGACCAATTCTAGGAGCAGGAGACGGCTTTGTCGACATCGGACGTTCTCAAGCCGTGGCGGATTCTGGGCTTCGGCAAGCACCCGGAGATAGGGGAGAAGGTTCAGGCACGCCTGCGGGAGGCCGGCCTGGCGGCCACGGTCATAGTCCTCGGCGACGACGAGGCCGGTGACGCCCGGCTGATCCAGGAACTGAGCGACGCCGAGTACGACGGCGTGGTGATCGGCAGCTTCATCAGCGGCCAGGACCCTCAGCTTCCGCCGACCGAGCCGACAACTCTCTGGTTCAACCGGGTCCTCAATATCATCCACGCCCACGCGCCGACCGCCAAGATCATCTTGGTCCGCAACCCCGGTGACGCGCTGCCCGCGATCAGCCGCGTGCTCGGGTAAGCCCGACGACCGGTGAGGCCGACCGGGAGCGCCGGGTGATCGGGATGGTCGGCTGCCTCGCCCACTGCGAAGACCACCGAGAGAGCGGAATTTCCGAGGAGATCGAATCATCATGCGAATTGGCACCGGCCTGCCGAACCAGGTGCGCGACATGCGCCCCGCCGTCATTCCGGCTTGGGCGCGGCAGGCCGAGAATGCCGGCTTCACCAGCCTCGCCACGGTCGGCCGCTACGCCTACCCTGGCGTCTCGGACACCGTCGCGCTAGCCGCCGCGGCGGCCGTGACCAGCAGGATCGATCTGGTCAGCGCCATCCTGCTCGGCCCGACGTGGCCGGGGACGATGCTGGCGAAGGAGTTGGCCGGGATCGACGGGGTGTCCAACGGCAGGTTGACCATCGGCCTTGGTGTCGGCAATCGGCCGGACGACTTCGTCGTCGAAGGATACGGCGCGGCGGGCCGAGGCAAGCGGTTCGACCAGGACCTGGCCCACTTCCGCAAGGTGTGGAGCGGCGAGCCCGTCGGCGGCGGCTCGAACCCGGCGGTGCCGACCGGTACGCGGCAGGTGCCGATGCTGTTCGGCGGCACGGCTCCCGCAGCGATCGAGCGGATGGCGCGCTGGGGTGAGGGCTACATCGGCGGCTCGGTGCCGGCGCCGATGGTCGCCCCGTCCTTCGACGCCGCCCGCGACGCCTGGAGCAGAGCCGGGCGGGACGGCTCGCCCCGACTCGTCGCACTGGTCTACTACGCTCTGGGCGATGGCGAGCAGGGGCGGAAGAACGTGCACGACTACTACAGCGACTTCGGCGATTTCGCCAACCTGGTCGCCTCGGCGGTCTGCGATACGCCGCAGAAGGTGCGGGAGGCGATCGCCTCATTCGAGGGCATCGGCGCCGACGACCTCATCTTCAATACCGGCA
Source organism: Actinoallomurus sp. (assembly GCA_025964685.1). Lineage (GTDB taxonomy): Bacteria > Actinomycetota > Actinomycetes > Streptosporangiales > Streptosporangiaceae > Actinoallomurus. The sequence continues at coordinate 2,929 of JAOPYG010000365.1, forward strand.
CCGACGACGTGGACGACATCAAGCGCCTGGCCGACATCGTGCTCTGACGGAGCAGCGCCTCCGTACGCGCAGTCGGCCCCGGAGCGAACTGATGGCGAGGAACGACAGGTCCCGGGAACCGCTGCTGAGCCTGCGCTCCGCGGTGGTGTTCCTGATCAGTTTGCAGGCCGCCGCGGCGGCGGGGTTCCTGACAGCCAGCCTCGTATCAGGACCGGCAGGCGAACGAGGCATGTTTGCTCGGGGTTTGCTCGTACGCCGCGGTATAACCCGGCAGCACACGACACCGCAATAGAGTCATTGAGGGAGGACGGAGCAATGGGCACGGACCAAATGGCATGTAGCGGCATCAAACGTCATCGTCCGGCACGCCCTTCTCCAGTTTGAACCAGGCAATCCCTCCACAACTGTGGACTTTTAATCCACAGCTTCATTCGGACAGGACGTTAAGGAACGTTGCAGGTCAGAGCTCCTTATTGGCCTTGCGGGCCTCGGCGAGCAGGCGTCCAGCTCGCAGCCGCCGAAGGGACCAGTCGCTTGGTCGCCAGGACCCTGGTTTTCGGACGTGAGGTCGGTCGGCGTGGTCGTCGTGAGCCCGGAGCGCAGCGCGCGGCGTGGAGAAAGAGCCTGGCGACGTCCTCGGCGCTCTTGCGCGCAACCTCCCGGACGACCGTGATATGGGTGCCGGCAGTGAGCACGATACTGGAATGGCCGAGCCGATCCTGAACGACCTTGAGGTCGGCCCCGACTTGCAGAGCGAAGCTGGCCGCGTCGTGCCGCAGATCAGTGCAGCCGGACAGGCGGAAGTCCGCTGACCTCGATGAGCTTGCCGAAATTGATCACAAGCCGGTCAGGGCTGATCGGCTGCTTCGGTGTCTTCTGACCTTGGAGGGCAGGCAGTCCCGGGAAGGCCCGTGCCTGCTCGGCCGTAGCCTCGGACGTGGTCAGGAAGACGGTACGGCGGCGTGCACTGGCTCCGGTAGCGGACGCTCCCTCACCGACTCGCGGAGTCGCCCGATGAGCGCGTCGCCCACCCGGGCCGTCTCGTGCTTGTACGGAGTGTCGGAGAGGATGAAGTGGCGGATGCCCAGCTCGGCGTACCTCCGTAGCGCGGTGGTGACGTCGTCGGGTGAGCCGACCAGCCAGGTCGTGCCCGCGCCTCCGCCGCCGTACCGTCCGGGGGCGGTGTAGAGGCAGCTGTCGAGTACGTCGCCGCGCGCGGCCAGGTCGAGCAGTCGCTGCTGCCCGACGGCGGGGCCGCGGCGCCGGTCGACCCGCTGGTCGGCGAGCGCCCCGGAGCGCTGCGCTGTGGCGGAAACCTTGGCCTCTGCGTCCCGCCACGCCTCCTCGGTCGTGTCACGGACCAGTGTGGTGATCCGCAGCCCGAACTCCAGCGGAGGTAGGTCGCGGTTCAGTTCCGCGCTGAGGCGGCGAAGCCGGTCGACGCGTTCCGCGATGCCGTCGAGCGGCTCGCCCCAGAAGAGCTGTACGTCGGCCTCGGTGGCCGAGACTCGCTCCGCGGCCGCAGACGCGCCGCCGAAATACAGACGCGGACCGGCTCCGTGCGGCCGCGGGGTCACCGTGGAGTCGGTGACCCCGAAGTACTCGCCCGCGTACGTGACGTGCTCCTCAGTCCACAAGCGCCGGGCGATCCGCATGAACTCCCTGGTCCGCGAGTAACGCTGGGCCTGGTCGCCCTCGACGTCGCCGTACGCCGCCAGGTTGTCCTGCCCGCTGACGATATTGATGAGCAGCCGGCCACCAATGAGGTGGTCGAGGGTTGCCGCCGCGCTCGCGAAGTGCGCCGGCTGCCAGTAGCCGGGGCGGATGGCCACGAGCGGCTGGAAGGTCGTGGTGCGGGCCGCGATCGCCGTGGCGACCGTGAACGTGTCCGGCCGACCCCACCCGGTGCCGATCAGAGCTCCGGACCAACCGTGCTCCTCCGCGGTCCGGGCCAGGTCGGTGGTGTGGTCGAGTGTGCCGTAGTCGTCGACGGCGTCGTCGCCCCGGTGTCCCGGCTCGACGGTGTTGGGGATGTACCAAAGGAACTTCAGGCTCATGTTGTCTCCCGATCAGTTGCTGGTGATGAGTTGTCTGGCTCAGCCGCGGCGCCGGCGCGCCGAGTCGGTGAGCGCCGGCGGCTGGTAGCCCTGATCGCGCGCGGACAGCGTGATGCCCGGCGGCACGATCTTGTCGATCTCGTTGAGGACGTCGGGGGTGAGCCGCGTCTGCGCGGCTTCGAGCTGCCCCTCGAGCTGCTCGAACGTTCGGGGCCCGATGATCGGCGCCGTGACGGCCGGATGCTCAAGCACGAACGCCAGCGCGAGGTGGACCAGTGAGAGGCCGGCCTGTTCCGCCACCTGGGCGAGCGCCTCGACAGCGTCGAGCTTGGCGGCGTTCTCGGGTGCGTCGATCTCGAACCGCCCCGGCTGGCGGCCACCGCGGCACGTGGGCGGCTGCTCGCCGCCCTTGCGGTACTTGCCGGTGAGCCAGCCACCCGCAAGCGGACTCCACGTGATCACCGCGAGGCCGTATTTCTGGGCGATCGGGAGCACCTCCCGCTCGATACCACGGGCCAGGATCGAGTACGGCGGCTGCTCGGCCACCACCCGCTCGCGCCCACGCCTCTCGGCGATCCACTGACCTTCCACGATCGCCGACGGCTCGAACGTCGACGTGCCGATGTAGCGGATCTTGCCCTGGTGCACGAGGTCCGAGAGGGCGCCGAGCGTCTCGTCGATGTCGGTGTCCTCCTCGGGACGGTGCACCTGGTAGAGATCGACGTGGTCTGTCTGCAGCCGGCGAAGGCTGTTCTCGATCTCACGGACGATCCACCGCCGGGAGTTGCCAAAGTGATTCGGGTCGGACCCGATCTGACCGTGGAACTTGGTGGCGAGGAAGACCTCGTCGCGCCGGCCCTTGAGGGCCTTGCCGACGATCGTCTCCGACTCGCCCTGGCTGTAGACATCGGCGGTGTCGACCAGGTTGATGCCGGCGTCGAGCGCCCGGTGGATGATGCGAATGCTGTCGTCGTGGTCGGGGTTACCACGCTGGCCGAACATCATGGCGCCGAGGGCGAGGGCGCTGACCTTGACGCCGGTACGGCCGAAGGGGCGCAGGGGGATGCTCATCGATGCTGTCCTTCTGGTTGGTGTGCTCGGGATCGGGCCGCCGTCACGAAGGCGCATCCACCGTCTCCGTGTCCGGGACGCCCTGGCCCGCACTCCCGCTGGCCGCTTCGGCGAACTGGTTGACCGGCCGAGGTAGCCCGTAGTGCTCGCGCAGCGTGGTGCCCTCGTACTCGGTGCGGAACAGGCCGCGCTCCTGCAGGATCGGCACGACCTTGCTGGCGAACGCCTCGATCCCTGAGGGCAGCACCGCGGGCATGATGTTGAAGCCGTCGGCGGCGCCGTTTTCGAAGTAGTGCTGGATCGTGTCGGCGACCTGCAGCGGTGTGCCGGTGAAGGTGCGGTGACCGCGCCCGCCGCCGAGCTTGCCGATCAGCTCCCGGACGGTCAGGTTCTCCCGGCGGGCCCAGTCGACGATGAGCGTGTAGCGGCTCTTCGCGCCCTCGATCTCGTCCTCGTCGGGCAGGTCCGCCGGGAGCCGCTCGTCCAGCTTCAGCCGCTCGGGGTCGACCCGCAGCGTCTGGGCAAGCTGCGCCACGGCGTACTGCGGCGCGATCAGACGATCCAGCTCGGCGTCGAGCTCGCGTGCCTCGGCCTCGGTATCGCCGATGACCGGCACGATCCCGGGCAGGATGACGACGTGGTCGGGGTTACGGCCGGCCTCTACGGCGCGGCGCTTCAGGTCGGCGTAGAACGCCTGGCTCTCCTCGATCGTCGGCTGGGCGGTGAAGATCGCCTCAGCCCACTTCGCGGCGAACTCCTTGCCGTCCTCGGAGGAGCCGGCCTGCACGAGCAGCGGGTAGGCCTGCGGTGAGCGCGGCACGTTCAGCGGCCCGTCCACCCGGAAGAACGTGCCGCGGTGGTCGATCCTGGAGACGCGGTCCCGCCGGGCGTGGACGCCCGCGTCCTTGTCGGCGACGACGGCGTCGTCGGCCCAGCTGTCCCACAGCTTGGTCGAGACCTCGAGGAACTCGTCGGCCCGCTCGTAGCGCGTCTTGTGGAGCGGCTGGTGCTCCAGACCGAAGTTGCGTGCGGCGGCATCGCCGGCGGTGGTGACGATGTTCCAGCCGGCGCGGCCACCCGACAGGTGGTCGAGCGAGGCGAAACGGCGGGCCAGGTTGTAGGGCTCGTTGTA
>JAOPYG010000375.1 GCA_025964685.1 Actinoallomurus sp.
TCCAGCGCCGACGTCGGTTCATCGACGACCAGAACGGGGGCGTCGCGGTACCAGGCACGGGCGAGACCGAGGCGCTGCCACTGACCGCCGGACAGGTTCGTGCCGCCCCAGAATTCCCGCGCGAGCAGCGCGTCCCAGCCCTTCTCCAAGCGGGCGATCACGGCGTCGGCACCGGTCGCGGTGACCGCCTGGCGCAGCCGGAACTCGTCGGGCGGGCGTTCGGGACGCCCGACGGTCACGTTCATGCGCGCTGTGAACGGCCACTGGACGAAGTCCTGGGAGACCAGCGCGACCTGGTCGTAGACACGGTTGCGGTCGATCTGGGCGGTCGGCACGCCGTCCCACAGCACCAGGCCGTCCGCGGGCAGGTAGAGGCCGGTGAGTAGCTTGGCCAGCGTGGATTTGCCAGAGCCGTTCTCGCCGACGAACGCGACTACCTCACCCTGCCGGATGGACACGTCAACGCCGTTCAGCGCGGGTGTCCGGCTGTTCGGGTAGGTGAAATGCAGCCCATGTGTGGCGATGAACGAGGGGCTGGCCGGCAGGTACGACCCGGTGGTGGGGATCGCTACCCTTCCCGCCTCCACACAGGCCTTCTGCCAGTCCATGACGTAGAGCCCGTCCTGGTAGATCATCTGCATCTGCGAGACCAGTGAGGTCAGCGTCATGGAGCTGGACCGGATGGCGAATGCCGCGGTTCCGGCCAACGCCACCGGCATGCTCCCACCCACCGTCAGGACGAGGAGCAGTCCGTACGTGAACGTGGCGCCCAGACCGGCGACCGAACCGGCCACCAGCTTGGTGCGCGCCTCGCCTCGGGCGAGCCGCGCCTGTTCGTACTCCGACTCGCCCGACAGGCGCCGGTAGTGGCGCAGGAGGAAGTCCCCGAGCCGGTGGACCCGGATCTCCTCGGCGCTGTGGGGGCTGGTCATCAGCTGGGAGAGCTGGTCGAGTTGGCGCATCCGCTCGATCCAGCGGTTCACCGAGGCATGACGCGCGCCGACCGTGCGTGCCACGCCCCAGCCCTGGGGCACCAGTGTGAGGAACAGCAGCGGCGCGAGCAACGGGTTCAGTGTGAGGAGCACGGACAGCGCGGCGATGATCGACATGAGCCCGCCGGTCAGTGCGACGGTGCGCTCGGTGACCCGCTGGGTGGCGTCCGCGCCGCGCCGCGCCGCGGTCAGCAGGTTGTGGAACGAGGCGTCCTCGATCGCTGCCAGCTCCACGTGCACGGCACGTTCGAGGAAGGTGATGTTGGCCGTCCGCGCGATTCGTGGCCCGAGCCGCCCGGAGGCGGCGGTCGTGATCGCTGAGCAGGCACCCCGGATCATCATCGCGCCCACCATGACGGCCAGCACCGGGAGGACCGCGGCGAGCCTGTCGTGCGCGGAGCCCGGCGCGAAGATCTCTGTGAGCAGCCTCTGCGTCTGGAGATAGCTCACCGACGTCGCCATCGCCACGAGCAGCTGGCCGGCCGCGACGGTGAGCAGCGCGACACGGTCGGCACCCCACCCGAGCCGAACCGTCAATGCGATCAACCGCGGCATCCGGCGGAGGGTCGCCAGGCCTCCTGTTCCGTCACCGTCCCCGGAACCGGGGCCGTGCTGTTCGTGGGTGATGCGGAGGCCCGGGCCGAACAGCGGATCCGGGCCTCCTGGTGCACTCCGCCGATGGCGGGCCCGATGCGAACCCTGTCGGTCGTCCGGCGCCGCATCGTCGAACATGTGCCCGCCTCAGCAACCGTCCGCGCGGATCAGCACATGCAGGGGTGGCCGGTGATCCAGCAGGTGTCGTGACAGGTCGGGCAGCCGTACAGCGTCGGTTCACCCGTCGGGTCGCAGGGATAGACGGGCTGCGTCATGTTGCGGTGGACGCCGGGCCCGGCGTCCGGTGAACGGAAGTGCGCCTCCCAGCCGAATCCCGCCGCGCCTTCAATTTGCGGATCGAGGTCGAACTCACCCATGTGCACATGCTCCTTGAACGATGTTTTCCGATGGCAGCGCCAGATATAGCGGCAATCTCCTAGGTTCGCAACTAATTGCTAATGCGATCAAGGATCCAGTCGAAGGACTTGCGTGGTCATGGCGACTCTGGGCGAGCTCTTAATTTATCTAATGCATCGAGTAGTGTTTCTAATCCTTTCAATAGTTCGAAATGAGTAGGTTTAGGCGTCATCGCCTGCTACCTTGCGGGGCGATGATGCGGGCTCTCGCCAGCGGAAGATATGGACATCGGTGGTATACGACTCACGATTTTGCGCAGCTGACTTCGCAATTGCGCGGATGCCTCTGCTTCCCGAGCAGTGGATCGCACCTCGCCTGCCCGAAGACGCGGACGTGTCAGAGGAAATGCGGGCATTCCTGCTTGACGTGGTGTCCGACCCGATCGTCAGAGAGGCGATCGCGGTGTCCAGCTCCTCCCTCGACGCCACCTTGGACAAGGTCATAGCGGGTGTCCCGGTCGAGCCGAAGCGGCTGCGCCGAGCGGCATTCGCCGCCGCTCGTTACCGGTCCCGGATGACGCACCGTCCCACGCCGTTCGGTCTCATGGCGGGTGTCACCGCGGTGCGCGTCGATGACGAACTGAAGGTACGAGTGGGCGTGCGGCATCGCCGGCACGTACGCGCCGACATGGGCTGGCTGACCAACGTGCTCCGGTCGTGGGAGAAGGACCCGGCCGTGCTGGCGCATCTGCGCGTGGTCGCGAACGACCTGAGTTTCGTGCGCGGCGACCGGCTGGTCCTTTCCTACCTGCGCGACGACGACGACGCCTGGGGCCCGGACGACCGCGAGCAGACGGTACGCCACACCGGCGCCGTCCGTAGGGCCATGGCCGCGGCACGAGGACCGATCCGCCACCCAGACCTCGTCGCCACACTTTCCGAGGCGTTCCCGGACGCCGGCGAGTCCGTCGTCACGCGGATGGTCGCGGAGCTGATCGAACGCGAGTTCCTGCTCACCGATCTGCGGCCGCCCGCCACCACCGCGGACCCCATCGAGCACGTCCTGGGTCTGCTGGCCGCGCTGCGCGGGCACACCGGCCGCGATGCTCTCGCGGGTGTCCGCGACGCGCTCCAGGCGTACGAGCGGACCCCTCTCGGCGCGGGCAGGATGGCCTGGCGGCGCGCGACCGCCGCGATGGGAGCGCTGCATCACGCCGAGCAGCTGATCCAGGTCGACCTCGCCATGGACGCGGACATCGTGCTGCCGCGCGAGGTGACCGCCGAGATCGAGGAGGCGGCGACGGTGGCATGGCGGATCGCGCCGCCGCACCTGGTACCCGGCAACCGCCTCGCGGAGTACCGCGCGGAGTTTCTCGAACGCTACGGATCCGGCGCCGTCGTGCCCGTCAAGGAGCTGCTGGACCCGCAGACCGGCCTCGGCGCGCCGAGCGGGTACCTGCTGCCACCGTCGCAGCGCCGTAGGCCGGAGGGGAACCTCTCGGCGACCGGCCGTGACCTGTTGCTGTGCTCTCTGGCGCAGCGCGCCGCCGCCGAGGGTGCCCGTGAGATCGAGCTCGACGACGAGCTCGTCGAACGACTCACCCGGCCCGGAGCCGACGACGAGTCACCGACCTACACCGAGATCTCCTTCCAGGTTCTCGCCGACACCGAGGAGAGCCTGCGCGCGGGCCACTTCCGGCTGACCACGGCCGTACAGAACTACACCAAGCCGGGCGCGATGTTCGGGCGGTTCCTGCATCTGCTTCCCGACCTGAGGCCGGCCGTGGCCGAGGTCGCGCACGAGGCCGTGGCCGGCGACACCGGCGCGGTCCCGGCGCAGCTGGAGAGCATGATCGTGCACCCGCGCAACGTCAATGTCATCCAGGTGCCGCAACTCACCGACGAGAGGGTGCGGATCGGCGTATTCGCCGACCGTACCCGGCCCGGCGTGCACGGCATCGACGATCTCGCGGTCACCGCCGACAGTGATCGTTTTTCCCTAGTGTCCCTGTCGACCGGGCATGAGGTGGTCCCACTCCCGTTCAACGCGCTCAACCAGATGCTCACGCTGCCGAACCCGATCCGCCTCATCGTCGAGATCGGCGGGACCGAGACGCCGCCGTGGCAGACGTGGGACTGGGGCCAGGCCG
>JAOPYG010000410.1 GCA_025964685.1 Actinoallomurus sp.
CTGATGGTGTTGCTCGTCCTCCTCCACAAGGGCAAGGGCGGTGGCCTGTCGGATCTGTTCGGCGGTGGTATCAGCTCGTCGCTCGGTGGGTCGTCCGTGGTCGAGCGCAACCTCGACCGGCTCACGATCGGTACGGGAGTCATCTGGTTCGCGTCGATCATCGCCCTGGGCCTGCTGTTCGCGCACGGCCACCACGGCTGACACGCGTTCGCAGGCATACCGGCAGTGTTGAACGGCCGTCGCAGCACCCTCGTCGCGGCGGCAGAATAGCTGAGGAGTAGTCCGTGGGTAGTGGCAACGCCATTCGGGGCAGCCGTGTCGGTGCCGGCCCGATGGGAGAGGCCGAGCGCGGCGAAGCGGCGCCGCGTGTGTGGGTGACGTTCTACTGCGCGAACCGGCATGAGTCCCGGCCGAGTTTCGCGACCGACGTCGCCGTACCGGACCAGTGGGACTGCCCCCGCTGCGGTTTCCCCGCAGGTAAGGACCCCCAGAACCCCCCGGCGCCGCCGCGCAACGAGCCGTACAAGACGCATCTCGCGTACGTGAAGGAGCGGCGCAGCGACGCCGACGGGGAGGCCATCCTCGAGGAGGCCCTCACCAAGCTCCGCAACGAGCGGGCGGCCATTCAGGCCGCCCTGCAGCGCGCGCGTAACTAGCACGTCCCTGATCGGCCCGGTGCATGCCTCCGCGTGCACCGGGCCGTTCTGTTGTCCGCGACTCGCCGGTGCCGAACCCTCGGTGCCGGTAACATGGGCGGTCTCGCGACTGGCGCAACGAGGTGGAGCACCACCGGGGAGCGAAGAGTCCGGCACCGCGCGCCTGGGTGCCGCTCCTGCTCAGGAGGCTCCCATGCACCAACCGCAGCTGTCCCATCTCGCCGCCACCGACCCCGATCTCGCCGGGCTCGTCGAGGCGGAGGCCACGCGCCAGCACGACAAGATCCGGCTCATCGCCTCGGAGAACTACGTCTCGCCCGCCGTCCTCGAGGCCACCGGCTCGGTGCTCACCAACAAGTACTCCGAGGGTTACCCGGGCAAGCGCTACTACGAGGGCCAGCAGGTCGTGGACCCGATCGAGGAGCTGGCACAAGAACGCGCCCGCGCTCTCTTCGGCGTCCCGCACGCCAACGTCCAGCCGTACTCCGGCTCGCCCGCCAACCTCGCCGTGCACCTGGCGTTCATGCGCCCGGGGGACACCTTCCTGTCACTCGAGCTCGCGCACGGCGGTCACCTCACCCATGGGTCACCGGTCTCGATCTCCGGCAAGTGGCTGCGCCCCGTCCACTACGGCGTCGGCCGTGAGACCGGCCGGATCGACATGGACGAGGTACGCGACCTGGCCCGCAAAGAACGCCCGAAGGTCATCTTCTGCGGTGGCACGGCGATCCCGCGCACGATCGACTTCCCGGCGTTCGCCGAGATCGCCCGTGAGACCGGCGCCGTGCTCGTCGCCGACATCGCGCACATCGCCGGCCTGATCGTCGGGGGAGCGCACCCGTCCCCGGCCGGGCACGCCGACGTCATCACCACGACGACGCACAAGACGCTGCGCGGCCCTCGCGGGGCCATGATCATGACGACGGAGGAGCACGCCACCGCGATCGACAAGGCGATCTTCCCGGGCCTGCAGGGCGGTCCGCACAACCACACGACCGCCGCGATCGCCGTGGCGCTCAAGGAGGCGGCGCGACCGGACTTCCGGACCTACGCCCACCAGGTCGTGGCCAACGCCGAGGCCCTCGCGGGCGCGCTGACCGCGCGGGGCTTCGACCTCGTCTCCGGCGGCACCGACAACCATCTGATCCTCATCGACCTGACGAACAAGAACATCGGCGGCAAGCCGGCGGCCAAGGCACTCGACCTGGCCGGCATCGAGCTCAACTTCAACACGGTGCCCTTCGACCCGCGCAAGCCGTGGAGCCCGTCGGGCATCCGCATCGGCACCGCGGCCGTGACCACCCGCGGCCTCACCGAGGAGCACATGGCGTCCGTGGCGGAGTGGATGGACCAGGCGGTCGCCGCCGCGGAGGACGGTCCCGCGCTCGAGCGGATCGCCGGGGAGGTCCGGGACCTCATGGGCGGCTTCTCGATGCCGGGCTGGGCGCCCGTCCGCTGAGTCAGCTCGCGCCGGCGTCCCACGAGGGAGCGGTCTCGCCCTCCGGGACGCCGACGCGGAAGACCCGCAGCTGCAGGGCCAGGGCGGTGTAGTAGCCGACGAGCGTCACGAGCTCGACCACGGCGCCGCGGCCGAGCGAGGCCGTCGCCTCGGCGTACATCGGCGCGGTCAGGTCGCCGTCGGCGGCGAGCGCACGCGCGGCCTCGTACACGATGCGCTCACGCGCGTCGGCCAGGACCGGATCCGCGCCGGTCCGCAGCGCGGTCAGCTCGGCGTCGGTCAGGCCGGCCCGCCGGCCGATCCGTTCGTGGGCGTACCACTCGTAGTTCGAGCGCAGCGACGCGGCCACGACCAGCGTCGCGATCTCCCGCTCGCGTTTGGTGAAGCTCGTACGGAACCGCAGCGCGGCGCCCAGCTCCTGCAGCGGCCCGCCGACCGGCGGACTGTGGAGCATCGCGTTGAACGGGCCGAGCAGCCGGCCCTCCTCGTCGACGAAGGAGAAGACGTGCGCCGGGCGCGGCCCGCCGACGATCGCCTCGTAGACGTCGCGTTGCTCGGGGTTCAGCTCGTCCGGGTGCAGGGAGGGCAGGCGCGGCTCGTCGATCACGGACAGCACCGTATCGCGGTCGCCCCGGGCCACCGGAGGGCGACGCGGGCGCCGACTATCGTCGGTACCGGACCGGCAGGCGAAAGAGAGGGGATGGTCGCGGTGACAGTGCCGTCGTTTCCGCCCGAGTTCCCGTGGGAGCCGTCGAGGCCGCAGCCTCCGGCCGAGCCCCCACGGGGTACGCCGACCACGCCGAGCGCCGCGGACCTGCTGTTCGACCGGCGCATCGTGCTCGCGAACGGCCGGATCGACGCGGACCTGGCCAACGATCTGTCGGCTCGGCTGATCATGCTCGACGGTGCCGGTGACGAGCCGGTCGCCCTGCACCTGCGCGCCCCCGACGCCGACCTCGAGGCGGTGTTCGCCGTCGCGGACACGATCGGCATCCTGTCCTGCCCGGTCGATGTCGTGGTGATCGGGCAGGCCGGTGGCCCGGCCCTGGTGATCCTCGCCGCCGGCCGGCGCCGCGAGATGACCCCGCACGCCACGCTCCTGCTGACCGAGCCGCGCACGCACGCCGAGGGGCCCGCCAGCGACGTCGCGATCCATGAGGAGGAGTACCGGCGGAAGGTGGACGCCTTTTACATCCGGCTGGCCGAGGTGACCGGCCGCGAGGTGGACGAGATCCGAGACGACGCGCGGGAGGGGCGCATGCTCACGGCCGAGCAGGCCCGGGAGTACGGCCTCGTCCAGCAGATCGCGGGCACGCGACCGTAGGATCACCCGAGGGCGCAGTCACCGCAGAGCCCGCCGCCGGGCACGCGGTAGTAGAGGCAGCAGCTGCGCCGTAGGAAGCCCCGTGGCCCGAGCGTCCCCGTGCCTCGCAGCGGAGGCGTGCCGAGCAGTTCCTCCACCAGCCGGCGGCCCGGTGCCGCGCTCGCGGGCCGTGCCCCGGACAGCACGGCCAGCGCACCGGTCAGGGCCGAGGCCGCGTTGCCCCACAGCAGGCCCTCGGCGACCGGCGTGAGGGCGCGGACGGCGGCGACCAGCGGGCGCAGGTGCCCCTCCACCACCACGCGGCGTACGGCGGCAGGGTCGGGGCTCAGCCCGCCCACCTCGGGCGCAGCGAGCAGGACCGGCCCCGGAGACGCCGCACGCCAGTACGTGCGGGCGGGCTCAAGATCAGGCAGCACACCGTGCTCGACGGCCGCAGCCAGGACCGGCGACCACAGCCGGCCCGCTATGCCCTGGAACAGCAGCGAGGCGGCCACACGCGCCTCGTCGGTGCCCAGCTTGGCCCGTACGGCGGCGACCTGGGCGGGCAGGGCGCGCCCGTGCAGCTCGGTGAACGGCCGCCACAGCGGATGATCGGCGATGTCCGGATCGGTGTCCACCGCGAAGAACGGCCCCACCCGCGCCACGTCGGCGAGCGCCGCCCGCGCCTGCGAGTCCATCAGTGCCCCGGACCGCCGCGCCCGGTCGACTCTGCGACGATTGAGCGGTGATCTATGACCATCCGCAGGCGTACGAGCTGGCCTGTTCCTTTCGCGAGGTGGGCGTCGAGGTCGATGCCCTGCACCGGTGGGCGGGTGCGCCGCGGACCGTGCTCGAGCTCGCGGCGGGCCCCGCCGAGCACGCACGGGAGTTCGCCGGGCGCGGCGTCATGGCCACCGCCCTGGACCTGAGCCCGGCGATGTGCGCGTACGCGCGTGAGCGGGGCGCGGGACTGCCCCTGGAGGTCGTCCAGGCCGACATGACCGGTTTCCGGCTCGGGCGGTGGTTCGACCTGGTCATCACGATGCTGGACTCCACCGCGCATCTGATGACGCTCGACCAGTTCGTGGCGTACCTGTCCTGCGTCCGCGAGCACCTCGCGGCCGGGGGGCTCGCCGTGATCGAGATGAGCCATCCGGCCGACCGGCTCGGCGACACACCGCGTGTGTCGAACGCCTGGAGCGTGCGCAAGGACGGCGTGGGCGCGGACGTACGGTGGGGCGAGCCGGGCGACGAGATCGACCCGATCACCCAGATCGTCCACGACCGGGTCACCATCGCTCTCGACGGGGGCGAGGTGATCCAGGGCGTCGTGCCGTACCGCTTCTGGACCGCGACCGAGCTGGAGGCCGCCATCCGCCTCGCCGGCGGCCTCACCGTCCAGGCCCAGTATGGCGACTTCGACGCGAACGTCTCCCTGGGCTCCGCGGAGGCCTGGCGCATGATCACCCTCCTGCGCCACGCGGGCTGAGGTGAACCGCTCGGCGACAGCGCCGTCCGCGGTGATCATCGGCGCGTCACGGGGAGGCGAGGCGCCCGATCTCGGGGGGAAGCTCCTTGGCGGCGGCACGGTCGAGCAGGAACAGCGTGCGCTGGCGCCCGCGGGCACCGGCGGCCGGCACCTGGACGGGGCCCGCGTCGGACAGCGCGAGGCGTGCGGCCGTGGCCTTCGACTCGCCCGCCGCGATGATCCACACCTCACGCGCCGTCCGCAGCGCGGGCAGGGTGAGGGTCAGGCGGGTCGGGGGAGGCTTCGGGGCGCCCCGCACGGCCACGACCGGGCGGGTCTCATAGAGGGCGGGCATGCCGGGGAACAGCGAGGCCACGTGCCCGTCCGGGCCGAGGCCCAGCATCAGCACGTCGAAGGACGGCACCTCGCCGTGGTCGTCCGGCCGGGTGGCCGCCCGCAGCTCGGCGGCGTACTGCTCCGCGCCCTCCTCAGGAGTGCTGACCTGGTCGGACGAGGGCATCGGGTGCACGCGGCCCTCGTCGACGTGCACCCGGTCGAGCAGGGCCTTGCGGGCGCCGGTCTCGTTCCGCTCCTCGTGCCCGGACGGCAGGAAGCGCTCGTCGCCCCACCAGATGTCCAGGTGGTCCCAGTCCACGGCGTCGTGGGCGGGGGAAGCGGCCACCTCCGCCAGGACGGCGGTACCCATGCCGCCACCGGTCAGGACCAGGTGCGCGCCGCCGCGCGCGGACTGCACGTCCACGAGCCGCGTCACGAGCCGGGCGGCGACGGCCTTGGCCAGCACCTCCTGGTCACGGTGGACCACGACGCCCGGCACGGTCACGACTTCTTCGCCTTCGGCTTCGCGGCCTTCACCTGCTCCTGGGGTGCGGGCGCGGGCTTGCCGGCCGCCTCAAGGCCCTTGGCGAAGCGCTCCACGGCCTCGTGGTAGACCTCGTCGGGGTCGAGGCGCCGCAGCTCCTCGGCGAGCAGCTCGGCCGTCGAGCGCCGGTGCAGCGCGACCTGCCGGTCGGGCTGGTCGGGCCGTGACAGCGTCGCGACCCGGCCGTCGGGGCGGGTGACCGCGATGTCGCCGGTCTTGGTGGACATGCGCACGGCGGTGATGCCGGGCCCCGGCGACGGGCTGACCTCCGCCGGAACGCCGAGGCGCACCGACAGCCAGCCGCCGAGCAGCGCGGCGCTGGAGTTGTCGCCCTCGGCCTCGACGCGGACGGCGGTGATGTCGTCGTGCGGCTGGTCGAGGGCGGCGGCCAGCAGCGAACGCCACGGCGTGATGCGCGCCCACGCGAAGTCGGTGTCGCCCGGCCGATATCCCGCCGCGAGCCGCTTCAGGGTGTCCAGCGGGTCGGCGCCGCCCGCGGAGTCGGTCACCCGGCGCTGGGCGAGCGCGCCCAGGGCCTCCTCGCCCGGGGTGGCGGGCGCCGTGCCCGGCCACCAGGTCACGAGGGGCGTGTCCGGCACCAGCAGCGGCAGCACGACCGAGTCGGCGTGGTCGGCGAGCTGGCCGTACAGCCTCAGCAGCACCGTCTCACCCGGACCGGTCTCACCGACGCGTACCTCCGCGTCGAAGCGGGGGTCGGCGTCGCGGCCCCGGGTGATGACCCCGAGGATCCGGCACGGATGCTCCCGCGCCACCTCGGCCGAGGCGCGGATCGCGTCGTATTGGGCCGCCTCGTCGGTGACGACGATCAGCGTGAGCACCTTGCCGGTGGCGGGACCGCCCATCCGGTGCCGGGACGCTGTCAGCGCATCCTGGATCTTGCGGGTGGTGGTGTTCGCCAGATCGATGATCATCCTTAGAGTCGCCTCCACGCTCGGCCGTCGCGGGCCATCATCTCGTCCGCCGCCTTCGGGCCCCAGCTTCCTGCGGGGTACGGCTCCGGCGCGCCGTGCTTCTCCCAGTACTCCTCGACCGGGTCGAGGATCTGCCAGGACCGCTCGACCTCCTCCTGACGCGGGAACAGCGGCGGGTCCCCGATCAGCACGTCCAGCAGCAGCCGTTCGTACGCCTCGGGGGAGGACTCGGTGAAGGACTCGCCGTAGTCGAAGTCCATGTTGACGTCGCGGACCTCCATCGAGGTGCCCGGGACCTTCGAGCCGAACCGCAGGGTGACGCCCTCGTCCGGCTGGACCCTGATCACCAGGGCGTTCTGGCCCAGCTCCTCGGTGTCGGTCTGGGCGAACGGCAGGTGCGGCGCGGTCTGGAACAGCAGCGCCACCTCGGTGGCACGCCGGGCCAGCCGCTTGCCCGTACGCAGGTAGAACGGCACGCCGGCCCAGCGGCGGGTGTCGATGTCCAGCCTCATCGCCGCGTAGGTGTCGGTGCGGGAGCTCTGCGGGATGCCCTCCTCCTCGCGGAAGCCCGGCACCTTCACGCCGCCCTGCCAGCCGGCGGTGTACTGGCCGCGCACGGTGTAGGTGTCCAGGTCGGCCGGCAGACGCACGGCCGAGAGGATCTTGGCCTTCTCCGCGCGCACGGCCTCGGCCTCGAACGACACCGGCTCCTCCATCGCGGTCAGCGCGAGGAGCTGCAGCAGGTGGTTCTGGATCACGTCGCGGGCGGCGCCGATGCCGTCGAAGTAACCGGCACGGCCGCCGATGCCGATGTCCTCGGCCATCGTGATCTGCACGTGGTCGACGTAGGAGCGGTTCCAGATCGGTTCGTACAGCGTGTTGGCGAAGCGCAGTGCCAGGATGTTCTGCACCGTCTCCTTGCCGAGGTAGTGGTCGATCCGGAAGATCGACTCCTCGGGGAAGACCTCGTGCAGGATGGCGTTGAGCTCGCGGGCGCTGGCCAGATCGTGACCGAACGGCTTCTCGATGACCACGCGCCGCCAGGAGTTCTCCGACGGCTTTGACAGGCCGCTGCGCTGCAGCTGCTTGACGACGTCCTGGAAGAACTTCGGCGGTATCGACAGGTAGAACGCGTAGTTGCCGCCGGTGCCGCGCTTTTCGTCCAGCTCCTTGACGGCTCTGGCCAGCTCCTCGAAGGACGCGTCGTCGTCGAAGGTGCCCGGGACGAAGTGGATGCCCTCGGCCAGCTGGTTCCAGACGTCCTCGCGGAACGGCGTCCGCGCGTGCTCCTTCACCGCGTCGTGCGCGAGCTGCCGGAAGTCCTGGTGCTCCCAGTCGCGGCGCGCGAAGCCGACCAACGCGAAGCCGGGCGGCAGCAGGCCACGGTTGGCCAGGTCGTAGATCGCCGGCAGCAGCTTCTTACGTGCCAGGTCTCCGGTCACCCCGAACAGCACGAGCACACATGGCCCGGCCACCCGCGGCAGACGCTTGTCGCGGGGATCGCGGAGCGGGTTGAATACGTCCTCGATCCCCGTCATCGGCCATCTCCGTCCTGCGGTCCGGCTGCTCCGATGGGCCAAGTCATGCCCGACATCCCCGTCCTCCCTGGGCGGTGGCCGCGGGCGATGGTGCCCGGCGGCCGTGCGTGTCCGTGATCGTCGGCGTGCCGACGACCACTATGGCGAACCATCAGGTGCTGCACGATCTTCCCCCGTCGGCGGAATGACGCCGTCGCGGGCGTCGGGCCTCCGCATTGTTCCATTGTCCGGTGCGCGTCATATCACCCGACATGGTCCGCTTCTCCCGATCGTTGCAGTTGACGTGGGCCCTTGGGGCTGAACGCGCGGTAAAAACCAGTAAAGCGAATGGGGCGGCCCTGTGTTCCCGGCCGCCCTCGTCAGCCGCCGAGAGCGGCCTCCAGCCTTGCCAGCCCGGCGGCCCGGTCCCGCAGGTGCAGCCGCACGACGGTGCGCCCTCGCGAGCGCAGCGCCCGCAGGTCGGCGAACGCCTGGGCCAGTTGAAGGGTCCCCAGGGAGTACGGCCGGCCCGGAACGTCGAGGTCCTCGGTGACCGCGCCGGTGATCTGCAGGAACACGCCGGTGTCCGGGCCGTCCTTGTGGATCTGGCCCGTGGAGTGCAGGAGCCGAGGCCCCTGGTCGAAGCTCACCTGGGCGTCGCGGGCGTGGCCGGCTCGCCGGGCGAGCGGTGGCCGTAGCCCGCCGGTGGCGTCCGCGCCGTCCAGATAGGCCATGACCGCCAGGTATCCACCGGTCGGCACGGCGTGGACCAGCGCGTCGAGCATGTCCGGCAGGTCCTTGGCGCCCTCCAGCAGCTCGGCGGGGCCGTGCACCTCCACCTCCCCGTCCACCAGGACGGGTTCGCAGCCGATGATGACCGGCGCCGCACCCTCGTCCGAGCCGCGCAGCAGGGCCGCGACGGCCTGCTCGGACTCACGCACGGCCGGCCGGCCGAACGGCCCGACGCCGATGACCCGGCAGGCCACCGCCACGGCGTACTCCCACAACAGGAACTGCGCGCCGAGCGGACCGGACACGGCCAGGCCGACGCCCTCGGCGCGGTCGCCGAGGACCAGCCTGCGCACGTCACGGGTGGCGCCGAAGCCGGGTGCCGCCGGATCCTCCACGACGACCGGCACCATGCCCGCGCCGTCCTTGCCGGTGGCCTCGGCGACGAGTTGCCCGGCCCAGCCGGCGAACCCGGGCAGGCCCGAGTCGTTGTCGGCGAGCAGGAGCCGGTCCCGGCCGTTCGCCGCGGACGTGCCCAACGCGGCGCCCAGCACCAGACCGGGGTTGTCGTATGCCAGCCGCAGCGCCGGGACGAGCGCCTCGGCCTCGTCCAGCAGCCGGCCCACGTCGGCCCCGCACAGCGCGGCGGGGACCAGCCCGTAGGCGGTCAGGGCCCCGTAGCAGCCGTCGACGCCGGAGTCGGCGGTGACGAGCTCATAGCCCAGTGTCGCCAGGGGCGACCCTGGCGCGGCCACGACCACGATCCGCTCGGCCGGGTCGATCGCCGCGTCGCGGAACGCCCGCTCGAAGACACGCCGGGCACTGTCGGTCTCGATCGACTCGCTGCCGGACACGACCAGGAGGGTGCGGCCGAGCGCGGCCACGTCGCCGACCGCCCGCCGGACCTGATGGGGATCGACGGTGTCGAGCAGCGTCAGATCCGTGCCGTGGGTGCGGGCGATGATCTGTGCGGCCAGCGAGGCGCCGCCCGTGCCGGCGAGGACGACTCGGTCCAGGCCCGCGAAGCGCGACGCCAGCTCCTCGAGGCGGGGGAGCAGCCGGCGGGACGTCTCTGGTGCGCGCACCCAGCCGAGCCGCCCGGCCGCCTCCTCCGCGGCTTCGGGACCCCACAGGCTGGCGTTGCCGGCCATGAGGGCCGCCGGCACCCCGTCGGCCGCCAGCCGGCCCAAGACGCCCTCGGCCGCGCCGACGGCGTCGCCCTGGACGGTCACCGAAACGCCGCCGCCGGTCACTCGCAAGGTCACGGGGCCTCCTTCGTAGGCCGCGCGACCAGGGTGCTGTGCCTGATCGTTCCCTCGCTACGCTCGGTCACAGTGCCTCCCGGTTCACCCCGTACCCGGGCTGGTCCTGCCCGTTCAGGGGGCTCCCCTACCCTGCCTTGTCCTCCAACTCGCGCTTCACCGTTTCGAGGAGTTCGGTCCAGGAGGCCTCGAACTTCTCGACGCCCTCCTCCTCGAGGACGCGTACGACGTCGTCGTAGTCGACGCCGGCCTCCTTGAGAGCGGCCATGAGCGCACGTGCCTCGTCGTACCGGCCCCGGATCGTGTCGCCGCGGATCTCACCGTGGTCGGCGGCCGCCTCCAGCGTCGGCTCGGGCATCGTGTTGACCGTGTTGGGCGCCACGAGCTCCTCGACGTACATGGTGTCGCGGTAGTCCGGGTTCTTGACGCCGGTCGAGGCCCACAGGGGGCGCTGCGGGCGGGCGCCCGCGTCCTTCAGCGCCTTCCAGCGGTCCGTGGCCGACCTCTCCTCGAACAGCGCGTAGGCCAGGCGCGCGTTGGCGATGCCGGCCTTGCCCCGCAGCTCGGTGTTGCCCAGCTTCTCCAGGCGCTTGTCGATCTCGCTGTCGACGCGGCTGACGAAGAAGGAGGCGACCGACTCGATCTTGGACAGGTCGTGGCCGTTCGCCTTGGCCTTCTCCAGTCCCTCGAAGAAGGCGTCGATCACCTGGCCGTAGCGCTCCAGCGAGAAGATCAACGTGACGTTCACGCTGATGCCGCGCGCCAGGGTCTCGGTGATCGCCGGCAACCCGGCGAGCGTCGCGGGGATCTTGATGAACAGGTTCGGCCGGTCGACGAGCCACCACAGAGCCTTGGCCTCGGCCACGGTCTTCTCGGTGTCGTGGGCAAGCCGCGGGTCGACCTCGATCGACACGCGGCCGTCGACGCCGTCGGTGCGGTCGTAGACCGGCCGCAGGACGTCGGCCGCCCACCGGATGTCGTACGTCGTGATGGACCGCACGCCCTCCTCGACGTCGACGCCGCGCACGGCCAGGTCGCGGACCTGTTCGTCGTAGGCCGAGCCCTTGCTCAGCGCCTTGGCGAAGATCGTCGGGTTGGAGGTCACGCCCACGACGCCCTTGTCGCGGATCAGCTCGGCGAGGTTGCCGGTCTGCAGGCGCTCGCGGCTGATGTCGTCGAGCCAGATGGACACGCCCTCGTCGGAGAGGGCCTTCAGGTTGTCATTCATCTCTCTTCTCTCCTCAGGTGCCGGTCGTCGAGCCCTTGCCGACGGCGGTGACTCTCGCCAGGCTGGCTCGCGCCGCGGCCACGACCCGGTCGGCCGTGAAGCCGAACTGCTGGAACAGTGTCTTGTAGTCGGCGGACGCGCCGAAGTGCTCCAGGCTCACGCTCTCACCGGCCTCGCCGATGTAGCCGCGCCAGCCCAGGGCGATGCCCGCCTCGACCGACACCCGCGCGCGCACGGCGGGCGGCAGGACCTGCTGCTTGTAGGCGGCGTCCTGCTCCTCGAACCATTCGACCGACGGCATCGACACGACCCGCGTGGGCGTGCCCTCGGCCTCGAGGGTCTCGCGGGCCCTGACGGCCAGCTCGACCTCACTGCCGGTCGCGATGATGATCACATCGGGCTGGCCGTTGGAGGCGTCAGCCAGGACGTAGCCGCCCTTGGCCGTGCCCTCCGCCGAGCCGAACTCCGAGCGATCCCAGGTCGGGACCTTCTGCCGGGTCAGCGCCAGGCCGGTCGGACGGTCGGTGTTCTCCAGGATGGTCCGCCAGGCGACGGCGGTCTCGTTGGCGTCCGCCGGGCGTACGACGTCGAGCCCGGGGATCGCACGCAGCGCCCACAGGTGCTCGACCGGCTGGTGCGTCGGACCGTCCTCGCCCAGGCCGATCGAGTCGTGCGTCCACACGTAGGTCACCGGCAGCTTCATCAGCGCGGCCAGGCGTACGGCCGGGCGCATGTAGTCGCTGAAGACCAGGAACGTGCCGCCGTACGGGCGGGTGCCGTCGTGCAGCGCGATGCCGTTCATGATCGAGCCCATGCCGTGCTCGCGGATGCCGAAGTGCAGGGTGCGGCCGTAGCGGTTCCCGGGGAAGTCCTTGGTCTGGTACTCCTCCGGGATGAAGGACTGCTCGCCCTTCATCGTCGTGTTGTTGCTGCCGGCCAGGTCGGCCGAGCCGCCCCACAGCTCCGGCAGCACCGGCCCGATCGCGCTCAGGATGTCACCGGAGGCCGCGCGGGTCGCGACCGCCTTGCCGGCCTCGAACTCCGGCAGCTTGGCGGTCCAGCCGTCGGGCAGGCGGCGGGCCGCGATGCGGTCGTACTCCGCGGCGCGCTCGGGGTTGGCCTTGCGCCAGGCCTCATAGGCCTTGGTCCACTCGGCGTGCGCCGCGCGGCCGCGCTCGACGACCTTGCGGGCGTGCGCCAGCACCTCTTCCGGCACGTCGAAGGTCTTGTCGGGATTCTGGCCGAGCACGCGCTTGGTCGCGGCGACCTCTTCGGCGCCGAGCGCCGCGCCGTGCGCCTTGCCGGTGTTCTGCGCGTTGGGCGCGGGCCAGCCGATGATCGTCCGCAGTGAGATCAGGGACGGGCGGCCGGTCTCCTCCTTCGCGGCGATCAGCGCGCGGTGGAGGGCCTCGGGGTCCTCCTTGTACTCTCCGTCGGCGGTCCAGTCGACCGTCTGGACGTGCCAGCCGTACGCCTCGTAGCGCGCCGCCACGTCCTCGGACTTGGCGATCTGGGTGTCGTCCTCGATGGAGATGTGGTTGTCGTCGTAGATGACGACGAGGTTGCCGAGCTTCTGGTGACCGGCGAGGGAGCTGACCTCGTGGCTGATGCCCTCCTCGATGTCACCGTCGGACACGATCGAGTAGATGTGGTGGTCGAACGGGCTCTCGCCCAGGGGCGGTTCGGGGTCGAACAGACCCCGCTCACGCCGCGCCGCCATCGCCATGCCGACGGCGTTGCCCAGGCCCTGGCCCAGCGGCCCGGTGGTGGTCTCGACGCCGATCGTGTGACCGTGCTCGGGATGCCCCGGCGTGAGGCTGCCCCACTTGCGCAGGCCCTTGAGGTCCTCGAGCGTGAGGCCGTACCCGGACAGGTAGAGCTGAATGTAGAGCGTCAGGCTGCTGTGACCCGCGGACAGCACGAAGCGGTCGCGTCCGGCCCATGCCGGGTCGGTCGGGTCGTGGCGCAGCACTCGCTGGAACAGCAGGTACGCGGCCGGTGCCAGGCTCATCGCGGTCCCCGGGTGCCCGGAGCCTGCCTCCTCGACGGCGTCCATGGCCAGCGCGCGGACCGTGTCCACGGCTCGCTGGTCCAGCTCTGTCCAGGCGAAGGTGTTGTCGGAATCCTTACTCACGGGACGCTCCAGGCTCCTCTCGGCAACGTGCATGCCCCCGCGACCCGCCCGACGGCGAGAAGAGCGCCTTGAACAGGCCATTTCACGGGGCCTTCAGCGAGCCTATCGTCCAGACGTTTTTGCCGGACGCGGGACTCTATGTGTCGGTAACGACGTGTCTCGTACGGCACTTCCCGCCATCCCGGACGCGAATCATCGGGGCGGGCCACGGTCCGCCCACCCCGATGAGGGGGTGGGCACTGACCCGGACTATTGTGATGACGCGGCCGCGGCCGGTGAGCCACGGTTCCGGGGAATTAGGCCAAGTGGCGGTAAAGATTCGAGGAACAGTCATAGTGCCCCTATTTGTCGTGTACGCGTCGGTGGACGTTCCGTGACGGTGGTCATCAACCGTCCCGTACGCACGCCCAGTCCGATGGGTTCCGGCCGCCGTCCGGTCGGCGCGCTCATCCGCGCCTACGTGGCGCTGACGAAGCCCCGGATCATCGAGCTGCTGTTGATCACGACGCTGCCGGTGATGTTCCTCGCGGCCGACGGTCTCCCGCCGCTGTGGCCGGTCATCGCCACCCTCGGGGGCGGCATGCTCTCGGCCGGTAGCGCTAACGCTCTGAACTGCTACATCGACCGTGACATCGACGCGAAGATGCGCCGCACCCGGCGCAGGCCGCTGCCGATGGTTCAGGTCAGCCCGCGTGAGACCCTCGTGTTCGGCATCGTGCTGGCCGTCGCCTCGACGCTGTTCCTCGGCCTGGCCCTCAACTGGGTGGCCGCGGGCCTGTCGGTGTTCGCGATCCTTTTCTACGTCTTCGTCTACTCGCTGCTGCTGAAGCGCCGCACCTCGCAGAACGTCGTGTGGGGCGGCATCGCGGGTTGCATGCCGGTGTTGATCGGCTGGTCGGCGCTGACCGGCCGGATGTCCTGGACGCCCCTCGTGCTCTTCCTGGTGGTGTTCTTCTGGACGCCCCCGCACACCTGGACGCTCGCGATGCGCTACCGCGACGACTACGCCGCGGCGAACGTCCCGATGCTTCCGGTGGTGGCGACCGAACGCCGGGTGGCGATCGAGGTGATCGCCTACACCTGGGTCACGGTGGCCTGCTCGCTGGCGCTGTGGCCGGCGGCGCACACGACGGTCTTCTATCCCGTCGTGGCCGTGCTGCTCGGCACCGTCTCACTCGTGGAGGCCTACCGCCTGCTCGGGCGGGTGCACCGGGGCATCACCGGCGCGGTGCTGAAGCCGATGCGCTACTTCCACCTGTCGAACGCCTATCTCGCACTGCTGTTCCTGGCCGTCGCGATCGACCCGCTCCTCCACTGAGGGTTACTGTCGCGGCATGGCGCGCGTTGATCCCAAAGCGGTGCTCGAAGGCCGCATGCCCGGGCGGGCACCGGTCGGCCTGATCGTCGGACTCATCGTCACGTCACTGTGCGCGCTCATCGTGCTGGGCATCGACGCGCTCAACGGCGCGCCGTTCCTAGTCGGGTTCGCCCTGGCGATCCTGCCCGTGCCCCTGCTCGTCGCGCTCGTGCTCATGCTCGACCGGCTCGAACCCGAGCCGTGGCGCACCCTGGTGTTCGCCTTCATGTGGGGCGCGGGGGTCGCGGTGCTGGGCGCCCTGGTGCTCAACACCGCCGGCTACGAGCTGCTCACCAAACCGGTCTTCGGCGACCGCGGGGAGCTCGTCACCGCCTCCATCGGTGCCCCTCTGGTCGAGGAGTCACTCAAGGGCGCCGTGCTGTTCGGGTTCCTGTGGTTCCGCCGCCACGAGCTGGACGGCCTGACCGACGGCATCATCTACGCCGCCATGGTCGCCCTCGGCTTCGCGATGATGGAGAACATCGGCTACTACATGCGGGCGGTCGACCAGCACAATCTCGAGGCCGTGTTCATCATGCGCGGCCTCATCTCCCCGTTCGGGCATCCGCTGTTCACCTCGATGACCGGCCTCGGCGTGGCCTACGCGGCGCTGCACCGGGGAGCGGCGCGGGTCATCGCACCGGTCGCGGGGCTGTGCGGCGCGATGCTGCTGCACGGCGCCTGGAACTTCTCCACCGCCTTCGGCCTGCAGGGCCTCACCATCGCGTACGGCATCGACTTGTGCATCCTCATCGGCCTGATCATCATCGTGGCCCGCGAACGACGGCAGACCGTCCGCCTGATCCGGCTCCACCTGCCGATGTACGCCGCCACGGGCCTCGTCACGCCGCAGGACGTCCACATGCTCGGCAACATCGCGCTGCGGCGCCGTGCCCGGCAGTGGGCCCGCATGGCCGGGGGTGCCCCCGCCGCCCGCGCGATGGGGGACTACCAGCTCGCCGCCACCGAGCTCGCCCTGCTCCACCAGCGCGCCGAGCGCGGGGTCGCCGAGCCGGCCTGGTTCTACCGGCGCCGGCTGGACCTGATGAACCTCATGCACATGGCGCGCCAGGCCTTTCAGGTACGCCGGACCCGGCCGCTCATGCCCCCGTGGGCCGGACCGCAGCAGTCGGGCTTCCTTCAGCCGGGTCCCTCCTTCGGCCCGCCGCCGCCCGGGCCATTCCGCCCCCCGGGCCCGGGCCCGTACGGCCCGCGCTGACAGCCGCCCGCCGCCTTCCCAGGGCCGGTTAGAGGCGCCGCGCGGCCGGGCACCTGCGATGTCGCACCCCGCATTGGAATATGGCCGGAACCGGCTCTTGACCGGTCGGGTCAAGGAGATCAACAATCCCACCGTGACAACGTTGTCATGATCTTCTTATGCGGTGGTCCCCGCCAGCGCATCCTGTGACTCTTCGATCGGCCCCAGGGGAGCGGTAGTGCTCAGACGTTCGCGTAATCGCCTGGCAGGCATTCTCTGCCTTGCTCTCACCTCTCTGGCCCTGCCGGCCGTGCCGGCGGCGGTGGCCGCGCCAGACCTCGCCTCCTACGTCAACCCGTTCGTGGGCACCCAGGACGGCGGACCCGACTTCGGTCACGGCGGCGGCGCCGGGATGGACTTCCCCGGCGCGGTCACGCCGTTCGGCATGATGCAGTGGAGCCCCGACACCGTCCGCAGCTCCGGCGGCGGCTACAAGTACGAGGACAACCGGCTCCGCGGCTTCAGCATGACCCACATCCAGGAGAGCAAGGCCGCGACCTGCGACATCCGGCCCGGACGCCGGCCACAGGGCGCCGCGCTGGGCGCTCTC
>JAOPYG010000420.1 GCA_025964685.1 Actinoallomurus sp.
CCCGGATCGCCTCCGCCCTCGGCTTCCGGAAGCCTGAGGTACGTCATGGCAACTCGCAAGCCCGACCTCCCGTTATGCGCAGTTGTGCACGCGACATCCCAGTTACCTTAGAGAGATCGACAGCTACGTATGGTGAGAACGCGGTAAAAGACCGATCTCAACTTTCCGCCGGTGTCGCGCACCACCCGGCACACCGCAGAGCGGGCGCCGCAAGGCTGTCTACTCAGTATCCCGGCAGACCTTCCACCATGTCCGGCCCTTGCGCAAACTGAACGTCCCGCCCCATACCCATCGCGCGGGCGGGCCTTTGGATCATGCGCCCCTTCCCGGCGATATCACGGCCCTCGACGGCCGGCCGCGTCCCGGCCTAAGGCCGGTCCAGGAGGACGTACACGGTGGTCGCGTGGGCGGCCACGCTCCCGTTCGCGGTCATCGCCACGTCGGCGAACGCCATGCTGCGGCCGAGCTTGGTGAGCCGTGCCGTGACGATGACGTCGGCGTCCACGACGGGCCGCTGGAACGTGCTCGACTGCTGCACGGTCGTCATCGGCACGTACGCGCCGCGCGCCGCGGAGACGGCGATCACCGTGGCGGTGTCCGCCGCGGCCATCAGCGCCTGGCCGGACAGCGCGCCGCCCTCGCGGGCGAGCCGCGCCGACCACGGCAGGCGGAGCACGGCCATGAGCTCGCCGGTCTCCTCCACGACCAGGCCGAGGTCCTGTACCCAGGGGGCGAAGTTGTCCTTGAGGACGGCGTTGCCGTCGGCGGCGCTCAGCGTCATGCGCCCATCATCCCCACGGGCGGCGGGCCGGCAAAGCGCTGACACGGGGCCCGTACAGGCGACGCCCCGGCCCGCTTCGCGGTGCCGGGGCGTCGGGGGTGCTCAGCTCACCAGTTCTTCTCCATGCCATGGATGTTCTTGGGCAGCCGGTGCCCGGGCGGATACATGATGTAGGCGATGCCTCCGCTGGAGGAGCTGCGCAGCCAGACGTTCTCGAAGTTGGCGCGCGGGTAGATGTTGCGGACCACGGCGTCCGACGACGACGCCGGATCGTTGATGATCGGGTCGCCGGTCCTGGTGAAGCCCACGACCACGAACAGGTGACCGTTGGTGCTGTAGTTCGAGCCGGGCAGTTCGTCGGCCTTGAACGACTGCGAGGTCACCACCGGGATGCCCGCCTTGATGAACTGCTCGAGCTCATTGACCGACCGCAGGCGCGTCACGAAGCCGTTCAGCCCGAAACGGCCGGCGTAGGCGGGGTTGAAGGGCCAGTTGCCGGTGCCCTGGTAGTTGTAGTCGTACGCGTTGCGCGCGGCGTAGTCGACCTGCGGATCCTGGTACGACGGGTCCACCCAGGCCATGTCCTTCTTGGACGGGCCGCGCTTCCAGTACCCGACGACCATCGAGGTCGAGGTGGGGCTGCACCACGCCTCGCCGCCGCCGTCGTACTCGGGGTACTGGCCCTTGTGGATGTTCTGGGAGTAGGTCGGGACCTTCAGCTCGATGCCCTCGGCGCCGCCGAGCGGGCTCACCGGGACGGTCGTGCGCTGCGGTACGAGGGAGGCCATCGCGCCGACCGAGCGCAGCACCGGCAGCACGTGCTTGCCCGGCTGGCGGTAAAGCGTCACACGGAGCTGGTACGCCGCCAGCGACGTCTTGGCGATGAACGTGTCGATGTCGACGTTGCCGTTGTCATCGGCCTGGCCGGGCACCGAGGTGCGGTGGATGTCGCCGCCCATGCCGGGGTCGTCGGCCGCCCAGCGGCCCATGACGTACCACTTGGTGCCGGCACCCGCGCCCGTACGGCCGCGCATCTCCACCTGGAGCCAGGAGCCGTGCGGGGTGCTGGCCGTCCAGGAGGCGACCAGCTGGCTCGCGCCGAAGCCGACCGTCACCGTCGGCGACGTCCAGCGGGCGTAGTCCCAGGTCTTGGTGCCGCCGCCGTACGGGTCGGTGTAGCTGGCCGAGCCGACCGTGTGCGCGATCGTGATGGCGCCGGAGCCGGCCGCGCGTACGCCCTCCGACGAGCCCTTGGCGAACTCACGGGCCGACGTCCACTGGTGGTAACCCACCTGGGAACGCACCGGGGCCTCGGACGCCGCCCCGGGAACGGCGGCCACCGTGGTTGTCGCGAGACCCGCCAGAACGAGAAGAGAAACCCTCCGCGCCGAAGCACGGGCACTCGACCACACCATGACAACTCCAAGGACGTCGACGTTGACCGGGACGGTAAGGCGGCTCAGGGCCCGTGTCAACGGTTTACGTGGGCATGCGTTGCGCGGAAATTTGTTTACCTGCGGTGGCACCGCTTTCGACTGCGGCGCCGAAGCCTCGTATCCTTCCCTTCATGGCAAAGAAGTCCCAGGACGGACAGGACGAAAGCCCCGGCCGCCTCAAGCAGATCCGCATGGTCGCCTCGGTGGTCCATCAGGCCAATCCGAAGGCCCTGCCGATCGTCTTCGCGGCGGCGATCGGGACGCTCGTCGTGTTCGTGGCCGCCGGTCTGATCCTGGGCCAGGCGCTGCTGCTGATCCCGCTCGGCGTGCTGGCCGCCGTCGCAGTGGGGATGATCGTGTTCGGCCAGCTAGCGCAGCGCACGCAGTACTCCATGCTGGAGGGCCGGCCGGGCGCGGCCGCCTCGATCGTGGAGAACATGCGGGGCCGCTGGGTGGTGACACCCGCCGTGCAGGCCAACCGGAACATGGACGTCGTGCACCGCGTCGTCGGCCATCCGGGCGTGATCCTGCTCGCCGAGGGCCCCGGCTCACGGGTGGGCAAGCTCATCGGTGCGGAGAAGAAGCGCATCTCCCGTGCCGCCTCCGAGATTCCGATCTATGACATCCAGGTCGGCAACGACGAGGGCCAGGTGCCGATCGGCAAGCTCCAGCGCCATCTGACCAAGCTGCCGCGCAACCTCAAGAAGGACGAGGTCAGCGAGCTGACCGACCGCCTCAACGCGTTGCCGCAGGCCATGCAGATGCCGAAGGGCCCGATTCCGAAGGGCGTGCGCATGCCCAAGGGCCCCAAGCCACGTACCCGCTGACG
Organism: Actinoallomurus sp.; assembly: GCA_025964685.1. Classification (GTDB taxonomy): domain Bacteria; phylum Actinomycetota; class Actinomycetes; order Streptosporangiales; family Streptosporangiaceae; genus Actinoallomurus. The sequence continues at coordinate 3,047 of JAOPYG010000420.1, forward strand.
TCGGCTCCGGCTCCGGCTCCGGCTAGCGGAGCACCACGACCGTGCCGGCCGCACGGTCGTGCAGGCCACGGTGGTCGCGGTCCCAGAGCACGGCGGGGATGAGCAGCACCAGCAGCACGGCGCGCTCCAGCGACCCCAGGAGCCCCACCCGGCCACCGCGTGATCCGGTGACGGCGACCCGCAACCCGGCGAGCCGCTTTCCGATGGTCGTGCCGAAGATCGCGGTGAGCAGCCACGACAGGACGCCGAAGATCACCAGGGTGGCGAAGCTGCGCGTCGTGGGGGCCCAGTGCAGGGCGGCAGAAGCGATCTGGGCCACGAGCATGGCCACGAGCCAGTCGACGATCAGGGCCACCAGCCGCCGCCCGTAGCCGGCGACCGAGCCCGGACCCTCCTCGGGCAGGCCCATCCGCTCCCCCGGGTATCCGAGGTCGGCGCCCGCCGCGCGGGCACCCGAGAGCCATGATCCGGCCGAACGCCGAGGTTCGCTCATGGCCTCGAAACTATCGACCACGGGTGATCATCCGGCGCCCGGGGGGCATGTAACACGTGCGAAACACATGAGACACGGCCTGGAAACGGCCGGGTCGTAGCGTGCTAGACGCCCGAAAAGCACCCCAAGGAGGTTGGATGTTCAGCAGCGCCGGCGAGGTCCTGAATTACATCAAGGACGAAGGGGTGCAGTTCGTCGATGTCAGGTTCACCGACCTGCCGGGCACGACGCAGCACTTCACGTTCCCGGTGGAGAACTTCGGTGAGAACGTGTTCACCGATGGCCTGATGTTCGATGGGTCCTCCATCCGTGGTTTTCAGGAGATCCACGAATCGGACATGCTGTTGCTGCCGGACCCGACGACGGCTGTGATCGATCCGTTCCGCCAGCACAAGACCCTGAACCTCACGTTCTTCGTGCACGACCCGCTCACCGGCGAGGCGTACACGCGTGACCCGCGCAACATCTCCCGTAAGGCGGAGGACTACCTTCGCGGCACGGGTATCGCGGACACGGCGTTCTTCGGTCCCGAGGCGGAGTTCTACATCTTCGACGACGTGCGCTTCGAGACGAGCCAGCACGAGTCGTACTTCCACATCGACTCCGTCGAGGGCGCGTGGAACACCGGCCGCGCGGAGGACGGCGGCAACCTCGGGTACAAGCAGCGGTACAAGGGCGGCTACTTCCCGGTGCCGCCGATGGACCACTTCACCGACCTGCGCTCGGAGATGGTCCGCCAGCTCATCGCTTCGGGCGTCGAGACCGAGATGCAGCACCACGAGGTGGGCACGGCCGGCCAGGCCGAGATCGACATCAAGTTCGACTCGATGCTGAAGATGGCCGACAAGCTGATGCTCTACAAGTACATCGTGAAGAGCGTCGCGCGGCAGGCGGGCAAGACCGTCACGTTCATGCCCAAGCCGATCTTCGGTGACAACGGCTCCGGCATGCACTGCCACCAGTCGCTGTGGAAGGACGGCTCGCCGCTCTTCTACGACGAGGTCGGCTACGCCGGGCTGTCGGACATGGCGCGCTACTACATCGGCGGCCTGCTCAAGCACGCCTCCTCGCTGCTGGCCTTCACGAACCCGACGGTGAACTCCTACCACCGCCTGGTCCCGGGCTACGAGGCGCCGGTCAACCTGGTCTACTCCCAGCGCAACCGCTCGGCCTGCGTCCGCATCCCGATCACCGGTTCGAACCCCAAGGCCAAGCGCCTGGAGTTCCGCGTGCCGGACCCGTCCGCCAACCCGTACCTCGCCTTCCCGGCGATGCTGATGGCGGGCCTGGACGGCATCAAGAACAAGATCGAGCCGGCGGAGCCGGTGGACAAGGACCTGTACGAGCTCCCGCCGGAGGAGGCCCGCAGCGTCCCGCAGGTGCCGGGTTCGCTGGACGCGGTCCTCAACTCTCTCGAGGCCGACCACGACTACCTCCTCGAGGGCGGCGTGTTCACGCCGGACCTCATCGAGACGTGGATCAGCTACAAGCGCGAGAACGAGCTGGACCCGATCCGCCTGCGCCCTCACCCGCACGAGTTCGAGCTGTACTACGACTGCTGACCGAACACCGCGCCGATCAGCGCGGTAGCACGACGTCCGCGTGAGGCCGTCGACCGTCTGTCCGTTCAGGGCAGGGTCGGCGGCCTTTCGCATGGGGTGTCGGTGGCGTGCCCGGTACGACGAGGTTCAGCGCCACGTCAGCGAACTGATCCGGTTGCGTGCGTTCAGCGGGCCAGGTCGCCGGGGCGTCCGGTCAGGGTCCCATGTTGGGCGAGAAGCCCTGCGATGACCGACGTCAGCCGCTCCTGGTCGGCGTCCGGCAGTTCGCCTGCCAGGGTGTCCAGCCGCCCGGTCACGTCCCGGTGCGACTCGACGGCGAGCCGTGCGCCCTCGTCGGTCAACGCGATCTGACAGGCGCGCCGGTCACGGGCGTCGCGGACCCGGGCGACCAGGCCGCGCCGCTCCACCCGGTCCACGAGCCCGGTGAGGCTGGACTTCTCCAGGTGCATGAGCCGGCTGAGCTCGGTCATGCCGACCGGGCCGCCGATCAGCATGCAGAGCAGCTGCGTCTGCTGCGGGGTGATGTCGTGGTCGCGGCTCACATCGGCGAACACGTGCTGCACCAGGTGCGACAGCCGCACCAGCGCGGCGGCGAACCCCAGTTCCGTGGTCGCTTCGGTCGTCGTGGTCATGACACCTCCCACCCCGAGTGTAGTTGACGATGGTTCGCGATACCAACTAATGTCGTTCGTATTACGAACATTTCGTTGTACGAACTAGGAGCTTCTCTATGACCGCGAGCATGCGGCCAGGCGGCGAGCCAACCGCCCGGCAGGCGAACGGCGTCCCGCCCGCCTCCGCGCCTGGAGATACCAAGATCCTGATCGCGCTGGTAACGGCGGTCTTCGGCTACGCCCTCATGCAGACCGTGGTGGTGCCCGCCCTGCGGTTGCTGGAGCGCGAGCTGCACACCACCCCCACCTGGTCCGCCTGGATCCTCAGCGCCTTCCTGCTCTCCAGCGCCGTGCTGACCCCGCTCCTCGGCCGCATGGGCGACCTGTACGGCAAGCGGCGGGTGATGATCGCCGTGCTCGTCGCGTACGCGGTCGGGATGGTCGGAGCGGCGGCCGCCCAGAACATCGGCCAGCTCATCGCCGCCCGCGTCGTCCAGGGCGCGGCGCTGTCGGTGGTGCCGCTGTCGATGGCGATCCTGCGCGAGGCGCTGCCCCGCGAACGCCTGCCGTTCGCGATGGGGCTGGTCTCCGGCATCGTCGGGGCGGGGGCAGGGGCAGGCCTGGTGATCGGCGGGCTGCTGGCCGACCACCTGTCCTGGCGGTACCTGTTCGTCCTCGGCGCGCTGCTCGCGGCGATCAGCCTGCGCATGGTGCTGCGGTGGGTGCCCGCAAGCCGCCACACCGCTACCGGCGGGCTCGACCTGCCCGGCGCGGCGCTGCTCGCGCTCAGCCTGGTCGCGATACTGCTCGCCCTCACCCAGGGGCCGTCCTGGGGCTGGACGTCGGCGCGGGTGCTCGGACTCTTCGCGCTCGGCCTGCTGCTGTTCACCGCGCTCCTGGCGATGGAACGGCGCAAGCGCGACGCGCTCATCGACGTCAGCGAGCTGACCGACCGGCCGATGATGGTGACACACGCCGCCGCCCTGCTGTTCGGCGCTGGATCGTACTTCTTCTACTTGGCGATGCCGCTGTTCGCCCAGCAGAGGCCGGGGCCGGGCGGCGTCGGCTTCGGGGCCTCCGTCACCGTCGCCGGGCTGCTGATGCTCCCGGGCATGCTGGCCATCATTCCGGCGGGCATGGCCGTCGGCCGGATCGCCACGGCGCTCGGCCCGCGCTGGCCACTGGCGGGCGGGTTCCTGCTGTTCACTGTGGGGTCGGTGCTGCTCGCCCTCGTCCACGCCGCCCAGTGGGAACACCTGGTGTTCTACGCGGTCGTCGGGGCAGGGTCCGGGCTCGTCATGGGCGCGTTGCCCAAGCTGATCGCCGACATCGTGCCGCTGACCCGGACCGGCACCGCCAACGGCATCAACAACATCGCCCGCACCGTCGGCGGCGTCGTCGGCAGCCAGCTCGCCGCCGCGGTGATCGCCTCCAGCATCTCCTCCCGCGCCGCCGGAGTGCCCGACTCCGCCTTCACCATCCTGTTCTGGCTGGGCGCGGCCGCCGCCGTCCTCGGGGTCATCGTCTCGCCACTCGCCGTACGGCACGCCGCGCCCCCGCCACGGGTCAGGCAAGAACTCCAGCAGTAGGCGCGACACTCCCAAGACGAACGGACGGACACAGGCGATCGAGGACACCTACCGCGCTCGCGACCAGATCCAGCGGTTCGCCGGCGAGATCGCTCCGGCCCCGGCTCACCGGCGCCGACGTCCACTGGAACAGGACGTACGGGCCGGTGGCTGTCAGTCCCCCTGGCTATCGTCTGCCGCGGCCCCATCCGCGTGACCGATCGCCGGGAGTTGTCCACGGTGTCCCTGAAGCCTTTTGACTTCGACCGATTGTTCGCCTCGGGCGCGGGCTGCACAGGTCCTGACGGCCAGTACCTCACCGTGCAGGTGGATGAGGGGTGGCTGGCGTTGCCGACCGGCCGCGTCATCGCCGTCGAACCGGGAATCTCCGGCGTCGCCTTCACCCAGGCAGTGCCGCCGGGCCGCTACCCGGTGCTCCTGTCCGTTGCCGAATACCACGCGTCCTCCAACCCGGACTCCGAGATCATCGACGAACGGGTGGCCGCGGCACGCCTGGTCATCCGCGCCGAGGCGGTGGCCACGTGGGAGCCGGCGGTCACGGCGGGGCAGGATGTCGATGATCTCGGCGACGGCCCCCGACACCTACGGGGAGGTCTGGCGCCCCGGCGCCACGAGGAGCTTCGTCGGCCTGCGAACAGACCTTACGAAGGTCTCCGAGGAACGCGTCCAGGAA
>JAOPYG010000421.1 GCA_025964685.1 Actinoallomurus sp.
CACCACGACCAGCGGCATCCACCTCAACATGGAAAAGGACGAGGACGTCACCATGACCTCGCCCGGCCGCGGCCCGGGTGACGCCGGCTACTACAGCGAACTCATCCACTACGCGGTCCGCGTCTCGGGCGCCGGTGAGTACCTCCACCAGACACCCGGCGACGAGGGCTGCCTCGGCAACAGCAACTGCAGCCACGGCTGCATCCGCCAGCCGGCCACGGACGCGATCTGGTACTACAAGCAGTCCCAGCCCGGCGACCCTGTGGACATCACCGGCACCGACCGCCAGGTCGAGCCGGACAACGGCTGGTCCTTCTACCAGATGTCCTGGCCCAAGTGGCTGAAGGGCAGCGCGCTGCACCGCTGACCCGCGCGAAGGCCAAGAAGTCAGCCAATGGACACTGTCCGTGAAGCCGGACGTTCCACAACGCGTGCAGCCTGGCAGGTGTGAAGACCGCTGTACGCGTTGGCGCCACCGTGATCCTGCTGACCTGCGTCTCCGCCGCCGGCCCGGTGAAACGGCCGGCCCACACCGAGCGGGTGTTGGGCGCGGCGTTCACCCCCTCGGGGCCCTGCCACGGCAGGGCCCCCGCCGACTTCAACGGCGACGGCCGGAGCGACCACGCCGTCGGCGCTCCGTACGCCACGGTCTCCGGCCACCTGCGCGCAGGAGCCGTGGCCGTCGGCTACGGCGGCCACGTGACCTGGCTGTCCATGCCGGACCCCGGACGCGACGCGGGCTTCGGCGCCACGCTGGCCACCGGCGACTTCAACGGCGATCACTGCGCCGACCTGGCCGTGGCCGCGCCTGATGAGGAGGCGACGCGGCCGGGCGCCGACGGCACCGGTGCCGTACGCCTCTACTACGGCTCACCGGGCGGACTGCGCCCCGGCCGTACCCGCAGCGTTCGCGATCTGGGCCGCACCCCCGGCAGCGACCGGTTCGGCGCGGCCCTCACGGCCGGTGACCTGGACCGGGACGGCCACGATGACCTCGTCGTCGGCACGCCCGGCCTCGCCGGGGGCGGCGGCGTCGGGGTGTTCACCCGCGGGATGCGCGGCGCGCGGCTCATCACCCAGCGCACGTCCTGGGTCGGCCAGCGTACGAGCCAGACCGACGGGTTCGGGTCGGCGCTGGCGATCGGCGCCTTCGACGGAGGCCGCCGCCGAGAGCTCGCCGTCGGCGCGCCCGGTGATGGTGTCGAGGCGTCCGGCGCGGTCACCGTCCTCGACCCGGCCGCCCGCCGGTCCTGGCACATCACCCAGGACAGCCGCGGGGTGCGTGGTGTGCCGGAGCGCTACGACAAGTTCGGCGCGGCCCTCGCGGCGGCCGACGTCGACCATGACGGCACCGATGAGCTGGCGATCGGCGTGCCCGGCGAGGACCAGACCAAGATGCCGGAGAACTTCGCGTCCGGCGCGGTGCACGTCCTGCACGCCTCCGGCCGGGACGACGTATGGACGCTCCGCAAGGCCGGCGACTACGACCGGTTCGGCACCACGCTGGTGGCCGCCGACCTGGACGGCGACGGCACCGCGGACCTGGCGGCGAGCGCGACCGGCAGGGGAGTCGTCCAGGTGCTGAACGGGCATCGCGGACGCGGCCTGATCCGCGGATCCCTCATCACCTCACCGGCCGGCCGTACCGCCCAGTTCGGCTGGACGCTCGCGATCCGGGGCCGGGACCTGTACGTCGGCGCCCCGGGCGCCCGCGGCTTCGGCGGCACGGTCTACCGCGTGCACGGCAAGGGCCGCACGCCGATCCAGAACGGCTCCGCCGGCGAACTCCTCGGCTACGCCGTGGTGTGACGCCCCCGCCTCAGCGGGGGCCCGCGGCGGCCTGCTTTGCACGGCTCGTGGCCGTACGCGACCGGGAGAGCCGGTGGCCGCCGTCGGCCACCGTGAAGGACGCCGAGATCGTACTGGGCGCGTTCCGCTTCGAGACGTACGGCACGGTGTGGAAGTCGGCGCGCAGCTCCCGCGCCGTCAGCCGGCACACGACGAAGCCGCGCCGCTGGTCGACGTAGGCGATGTGCGGGTTCTCCGCCAGCTCCACCGCGCGTCCGGCCGCGTCGTCGTACCCGTCGCCGTCGCTGGTGATCGACGTGGTGACCAGCTCGACGCCGACGCGCCGCGAGTCCGGATCGTCGAAGTTCGCCAGCAGGTCGCTGGCGTAGTGGGCGTGGATGTCGCCGGTGAGCACGACCGGGTTGCGGGCGCCGGAGGCGACGACGTCGCCGAGGACGCGGTCCCGCTCCGCCGCGTAGCCGTCCCAGGTGTCGACCAGCAGCTCCTTGCCCGGGCCGAGGTGGTAGTCGTGCTGGGCCATGAAGATCTGCTGGGCGAGCACGTTCCAGCGCGCGCCGGAGGACCGGAGTCCCGAGGCCAGCCAGCGCCGCTGCTCCGGCCCGGTCAGCACGCGGCCGGTGGCGAGGCGCTCGTCGCAGTCGAGGCGTACGCCGTCGTCGCACGGCTGGTCGTCGCGGACCTGCCGGGTGTCGAGCACGTGGAAGGTGGCGAGGGAGCCCCAGGACAGCCGCCGGTACAGCTGGATGCGTGATCCGCGCGGCATCGACGTGCGGCGCAGCGGCATGTGCTCGTAGTACGCGCGGTACCCGGCGCGCTTGCGCTCGGCGAAGCCCGGCTGGTGCGAGGTGCCGGGGTGGGTGCCCGCCCAGTTGTTCTCGACCTCGTGGTCGTCGTTGACCGGGATCCACGGCGCGAGCGCGTGCAGCGCCCGCAGGTCCGCGTCGGTCTTGTACTGCGCGTGCCGCCGCCGGTAGTCGGTGAGCGTCTGGCAGTGGCCCTCGGTGTGCGGCCGGACGACCATGCCGTCGGACGCCTTGTAGCCGCCGGGCGCGTACTCGTAGATGTAGTCGCCGAGGTGCAGCACCACGTCGGGCTGCTGCTCGGCCAGCCGGCGGTAGCCGGTGAAGTAGCCCTGCTCGTAGTTGGAGCAGGACACGGTCGCGAACATCAGGCCGGGACTCGTGCCGGGCGCGGGCGCGGTACGAGTGCGGCCGGTCGGGGAGACGTGCCCGGCGGTGCGGAACCGGTAGAAGTACTCCGCCCCCGGCCGCAGGCCGGCCGGCTCCACGTGGACGCTGTGCGCCCACGCGCGGCGGCCGGTGACCGTGCCCGACCGCGTGATGTGGGTGAACCTCTCGTCCTCGGAGAGCTGCCATTCGACGTCGGCGTCGCGGGACGACATGCCGCCGTGACCGTCCTCGGCGAGGGGGTTCGGCGCGAGGCGGGTCCACAGGACCACGCCGTCGGGGGTCGGGTCGCCGGAGGCGACGCCCAGCGTGAACGGGTCACCGGGGCGACGCAGGGCTCGGGGAGCGCGGGGGATCACGGCCAGTCCGGCGGCGCCGATCAGCAGGTCGCGGCGTGTGAGTTGCACACCATCAGTTCAGGTGCCATGTCTGCCGGTCACGAAACGTCACTCTGACGCACCGGACAACATCGCGTGGACGCCTCATGACTCCGATCTCTCATGGTTCAGACTCTACGAGTTAGAGAGATTTTTGCAATGTTACGTCTGTTTATTGCACGAATACGTCTCCCGTCCTACTGTGTGCTCAGCCCAACGCCGCCCGCGCGGCGGCCGACCCCACCCCCCGCCAGGGTTCGTTGTCAGCGCGTCCCTGATCACGCGATGACTCCGGCTCTTCGCCAGAAGGGTTAAGCGATGGTGACGTCAGGTCATCCCCCCACCGCACGCCGTCCACTGGTCTCGACCTCGGTCAAGGCCGTGGTGCTCGCGGTGACGTCAGCGCTGGTGTTCGCCGGGAGCGTGATCGCGCTTCCGCTCTTGTCCTCGGGAGCATCCGCCGCGACCACGGCCGAGACACCGTGGTCCTTCCCCGGGCGCGGTGCGACCGTGCCCTTCGCCGAGGTCGAGGCGGAGAGCGCCGCCACCAACGGCACGGTCATCGGTCCCGACCGCGTCTACACCCACCTCCCCTCGGAGGCGTCGGGCCGCAGTGCGGTCACGCTGGGCGGCGCCGGCAAGTACGTGGAGTTCACGCTCCCCAAGGCCGCCAACGCCATGTCGGTGCGCTACAGCGTGCCCGACACCTCGAACGGGACCGGGCTGAGCACCCCGGTCGACCTCATCGTGAACGGCACCAAGCTGAAGGACCTGTCCCTCACCTCGAAGTACTCCTGGTACTACGGCGGCTACCCATTCAGCAACGACCCCGGTCAGGGCAACCCGCACCACTTCTATGACGAGACCCGGACGATGTTCGGCTCGACACTGGCTCAGGGCACCAAGGTCCGCATCCAGACCTCCGGCGCCACGACGGCGTCGGTGACGGTGGACCTGGCCGACTTCGAGGCGGCGCCCGCGCCGATCGCGCAGCCGTCCGGCTCGCTCTCGGTGGACTCCTACGGCGCCGCGAAGAACAGCTCGACCGACTCCACGGCCGCGTTCCAGGCCGCCGTCGACGCGGGCAAGGCGCAGGGCAAGGTCGTCTACATCCCCCAGGGCACCTACACGCTGTACGGCCACGTGATCGTGGACGGCGTCACGCTCGCCGGCGCCGGCCCCTGGTACAGCGTGCTCACCGGCCGCGACCCGAACAACCGCAGCCGCGCCGCCGGCATCTACGGCAAGTACGTCTCCGATGGCGGCCCGAGCCAGAACGTCAACCTCAAGGACTTCGCCATCATCGGCGAGATCACCGAGCGGGTCGACGCCGACCAGGTCAACGGCCTCGGCGGTGCGATGAGCAACTCCACCGTCGATGACCTGTGGATCCAGCACACCAAGGTCGGGGCCTGGATGGACGGCCCGATGGACCACTTCACCATCAAGAACAGCCGCATCCTCGACCAGACCGCCGACGGCGTGAACTTCCACATCGGCGTGACCAACTCGACGGTGACCAACACCTTCGTCCGCAACACCGGCGACGACGGCCTGGCGAGCTGGCCCGAGAACAAGCCGAACGTGAACGACTCGTTCACGCACAACACCGTGGTCGCGCCCGTACTGGCGAACAACATCGTGACGTACGGCGGCCGGGACTTCACCATCTCCGACAACGTCGTGTCCGACACGGTCACGAACGGCGGCGGCATCCACGTCGCCAACCGCTACCCGGGCGTCAACTCCGGCAGCGGCACCGCCGTCGCGGGGACCATCACGGTGGCGCGCAACGCCCTGCTGCGGGCGGGCAACTCCGACTACAACTGGCACTTCGGCGTCG
>JAOPYG010000429.1 GCA_025964685.1 Actinoallomurus sp.
GCCGGATCGAACGCGAACATCCGGTCCGCCGCGACGGCCGGCGAACCGGTGGACGTCTTCGGAGCGTCGTCACCGCCGAACAGCAGGAAGGCACCACCGCCGATGACGAGGACGGCCACCACGACGATGGCGATGACGGTCAGCGACCGCCGCGAAAGGCCCTCCAGCCCGGGGACGCGGCGACGCCGCGTCGGCGGCCCCCACGGCTCGGCGTCCGCGTCCTCGCCCGAAACCACCGGCTCGGCCGGTGACCGTGGTGGCGCCGCCGCGGACGGCGGCCGCGGTGGCGTGGTCGGTACGGGCGCCGGGTACCGCGGAGTCGCGCGCGGCGCCGGCACGGCCGCCGGCGGAGCGGAACGCGGCGCGGGGTCGGCGCGGGACCAGTCGATGCCGGCCCGGTGCCATACGGCGTTCGACCGCTGCCAGGGCGACGCGCTCGGCATTCCGCGCCTGCGGGACGTCTCGATGGTCGCGGCCGCCTCGGCCAGCCGCTCGCTGATCCGGCGGCGTTGACTCTGGGCGCTCGGCGGCGAGGCCGCGCCAGGACCGGAACGCTCCCGGGCCGGCGAGGCCGCGTTGCCGCCGTAGAAATCAGGGGACGCGCCGTTGCCCGTCGTGCTCACGCTGACCCTCTCGTTCAATGGCGTCGTGCAAGGCACCATCAAAGCGTGCTTCGGCCCGCGATGAGGCCGGGAAGGGGGCATGTTGGGCACCATTTCCCCCACCTGCCCGCACCGGCGACTACGGCGGGTCGGCGCCGCCGCTACACAACAAGAGGGTTCTGCCTGGTGAGCGCTCAGCCGCGGACGTAGACGCGCGTGCCGACCGGCAGCAGCTTGGCCACGATGTCAGAGGTACTCATCGGGATCCGCACGCAGCCGTGGGACGCCGGGTGCAACGGCACCGCGGGCTCATCGTGGATGGCATGGCCACCGTCGAAGTAGCCGGCCTTGTCCAGAACGCCGAGCGGCCCTGGGAGTAGTAGCGGCTCCAGGGCCCGCGGGCTCTGTGTGGTGACCACGGGGGCCGGGGGCGGCCACGGGCTGGGCGGCGAGGGTGGGGGCCAGGAGAAAGGCCGAGCCGGTGCCGGCGAGAACGCCCGTTCCCGAGCTGATACGCGTCGGGTTCACTCCCACGACATCGAGAGGACTGGTCCTTCCCCGGCGTCGCCTCGATCGCGGCTTTACTCATCCATTCCGGCCGCTTGACACATTCAGGTGAGTATTCATCAGCGTCTGGGCATCGTGCGGGTTTCGACGAGCCCCTTGTACGCGTACGCGCGGATATGGACGATCGGGGCATCGACGGGTGGCTCGACGGCCTCTTCTTCCCCACGGGTGACGCCGACGCCGCTCGCCTCGACGCGGATCCCGGGCGGCACGATGATCTCGATGTCGGACTTGTAGGCCATCGCGATGATCGTGGTGACCGGCTCGGTGAGCTCGGCGGCTCGCAGGTCGAGCACGCCGCTGCCCTTGTAGACCAGTGCGCGGAACGTGCCCGGCACGCGCCACCGCCCCGCGTGCCGGATGCTGTTCTTGTACGCGACCGCGTAGCGTCCCGGCTTCGGCGCGCTGGTCGCGGAGGGCAGCGGGCGCGGCGCGAGGGGCGCCGTCGCGGTCGGAAGGTCGGTGAGCAGCTCGTCCAGCTCGCCGTGGGTCCGCGCGGCGAGCGCGGTGCGCATGCGCTCGTCGAACTCAGCGTCGGCCAGGCGCCCCTCGGCGAAGGCGACCTGCAGCCGCTGGACGGTCACGTCCCGCTCCTGGTCGGACGCGCGCATGCTCGATGCCGGCGTTCCCGGCTCACGGTACGGCTCCATGACGATCTCCCCTTCGGCAAAGTCGAGATGTATCTTAACGATGAATCTCTCTAATGGCGAGACCTCTTTCGACCCGCGACTCGCCGGAGGGTGCACACGGGGTGCCGCCCCGGCGGCCCGTTAGGTTGACGGTGTGCTGCTACTCACCACACTCAAGGCTTGGCGGGCCCATCCTGACCAGCCGTTCCGCGACGAGAAGGCCGCCTACTCCCCCGAGGAGGACGCGGTCGCGCTGGCGAACGACGCCTTCGGCGACGAGCAGCTCGTCGCCCTCGCCGGCGGATTCAACCGGATGCCGCTGCCCGGCGCGATCAACCGGTCCACCGTCGAGGAGGTGCGGTACGCCCGGCGCGACCCGAGTGGCCGGGTGATCGAATTCAGCCCGCGGCCTCCCGTGGCGGAGGCACTCGACCTGCTCCCGCACCCGGAGGGCGGATGGTTCCGCGAGACGTGGCGGACGGCGACGCCGGTCCAGGCGCACGGCGGCGAGCGTGCGACCGCCACCGGCATCTACTTCCTGCTCGGCGCCTTGGAGGAGTCGATGTGGCACGCCGTACGCTCGGACGAGCTGTGGCTGTGGCACCGCGGCGGCCCGCTGGAGCTGACGATGCGCGGCGACGGTGACGGCGAGGAGAACACCGTCGTCCTGGGCCCGGACGTCGAGCACGGCCAAGTGCCGCAGGCGCTCGTGCCCGGCGGCGTCTGGCAGTCGGCCCGCCCGGCGGGCGACCAGGAGGTGCTGGTCAGCTGCGTGGTCTCCCCCGGCTTCGACCCCGCCGACTTCAGCGTCTGACCTCAGCGGTTACGGAACCTCGGTTCGCGCTTCTCCAGCGTCGCGGTGAGTCCCTCGGCCAGGTCCTCGGTGAGGAAGGCCATCGTCTGGGTGCGGTTCTCCAGCGCCAGGTGCCCGCGCAGCCCCGACGCGTCGAGCGAGAGGTTGAGCAGCTCCTTGGTGTGCCGCAGCCCGAACGGCGACCGGGCGAGCAGCTCGCCGGCCAGCGCGAGCGCGGCGTCCAGGTCGGCGCCCTCGTCGGCCAGCTCGGCGAGCAGGCCGAGGTCATTCGCCTCCTTCACGGCGACCGGCCGGGCCCGGTAGAAGATCTCCGCCGCCCGTGATGCGCCGATCAGGCGGGGCAGCAGCCAGGTGAGCCCCAGGTCCCCGGCCGAGAAGCCGAGCTTGAGGAACGGCGCGATGAACCGGGCGGTCGGGTCGGCGACCCGCAGGTCGCAGGCGAGCGCCAGCGACATGCCCATGCCTGCCACCGGACCGTGCAGCGCCGCGATCACCGGCTGAGGGATCTCGCGCAGCCGCACGATGATCTCGCCGCTGCGGGCCAGACTCCGGTAGATCCGCGCGACCTGCCCCTCGGGCTCGGCGTCCTCGTCCGCCGGCGGCGCGCCCGCGCCCTCACCGCGGATGTCCATGCCCGCCGTGAAGGCCCGGCCGGCGCCGGTGAGCACCACGACACGCGTCGCGGTGTCGGTGGCCAGCCGGTCGAGGATCGCGATGAGCTCCTCGACCATGGCCGGCGTGACCGCGTTGAGCCGGTCGGGGCGGGACAGGGTGACCACGGCCAGCCCGTCCCGCCGCTCGAACTCGATCACTTGATGGCGTCGAACACGGCCATCGTCTGCTCTCCGATGTTCTTGGCGAGCAGGTACGGCTCGGTCTCGTTGATCTGCTGCCAGTTGTCGCGGATGTCCTCGGCGCTCAGCCCGTCCTGGGAGGTGTACCCGGGCCCCTCGGCCACGAAGACGCGGGCCACCCGGCCGCCGCCCACGCTGTAGGTCTCGCCGGTGCCCTCGTTGCTCTCGTGCACGAGCCACGCCACCACCGGCGTCACCAGCTCGACGCTGAGCTTGTCCTTGTACTCGGGAGGGAACATCTCCTCGGTCATCCGGGTCCAGGCGATCGGGGCGATCGCGTTGACCTTGATGTTGTACTTCGCGCCCTCGGCGGCGAGCGTCTTGGTCAGCCCGACGAGGCCCATCTTGGCCGAGGAGTAGTTGGCCTGGCCGAAGTTGCCGAACAGCCCGGCGGGCGAGGAGGTCATGACCACCCGGCCGTACGCCTGCTCGCGAAGGTGCGGCCAGGCCGCGTGCGTGACGAGGAACGACCCGCGCAGGTGTACGGCGATGACCTGGTCGAACTCCTCCGGCGCCATGTTGTTGAAGGACCTGTCCCGCAGGATGCCGGCGTTGTTCACCACGATGTCGATCTTGCCGAAGGTGTCCAGCGCGGTCCGCACGATCGCCTGCGCGCCCTCGGCGGTCGCGACGTTGTCGTTGTTGGCGACCGCCTCGCCGCCGTTCTTCTTGATCTCCTCGACGACCGAGGACGCCGGCCCCGCGGACGCGCCGCTGCCGTCGAGAGCACCGCCGAGATCGTTGACGACGACCTTCGCGCCACGTGCGGCCAGTTCGAGAGCGTGCTGCCGACCGAGCCCCTGACCTGCGCCGGTGACGATCGCCACCCGTCCGTTGAACCGCAGTTCCGCCATGTCCAGATCCTCCTCGCGACACGTTGTCGATCCAGTGTCCACCACTGAACCGAATCACGCTCGGAAGGACGCGGCGAACGCGTCAGTCGTCTCCCCGATCCGGCACGGGCACGGGCTCATCGGCGGCGGCGGCCTCTTCGGCCTCGTTGCGCCTGCGCCGGATCCACCAGAGGACCAGCGCGACCAGCACGACCGCCGCGACGATGATCGCCAGCACCCGGCCGGCCCACTGCGCGACCTGTTCGAAGGCCGTACCGGCGAGATAGCCGCCGACCGTGAAGCCGACCCCCCAGGTGATGCCGCCCAGGGCGTTGAAGATCAGGAACCGCCCGTACGGCATCCGCGCGCTGCCGGCCAGGGCGGGCATGATCGCTCGGAGCACGGCGGTGAAACGGCCGATGAACACGGCCAGGGCACCGCGGCGCCGCAGGAGGTCCTGGGCGCTTCCCAGTCTGTCCCGGTGCTTCCGCAGCAGCTTGGTGTCGAGAAGCCGGTCGCCGAAGCGGCGCCCGATCTCGTACCCGACCGAGTCGCCCACGATGGCGGACGCCGCGATGACCAGAAGGAGGATCGGCAGCGAGACCCGGTGCTGGCTGGCCAGCACTCCGGCCACGACGATCGCGGTCTCCCCCGGGAAGACGAACCCGAAGAAAAGGGCGGCCTCGGCGAACACCAGCGCCGCGACGACGGCGTAGATGACGGGCCCGTGGAGGTGGAGCAGAGCATCAGTGATGTGACCCACGGGCGATCAACGGCCCTTTTCCGGCGACTCCATGGCGATAATCGTACGGGCGGGGCATGGCCGCCGGATCACCCGGAGGTCGGAGATCCCTTCCACCGGAGGAATGACGGCGATCACATGGCGACGAGCATCGTGAACCGTGAGATGAAGGACGGCCGGTTCGTCCGGCAGGCGAACCGGTTCACCGACCGGATCGGCACCGATGAGTTCCCCGCGGAGGCGGGCCGCTACCGGCTCTACGCCTCGCTGGCCTGCCCGTGGGCGCACCGGGCGCTGATCGTCCGCAGGCTGCTCGGCCTCGAGGACACGATCGGCGTGACGATCGTGGATCCCATCCGCGACGAACGCGGGTGGCGCTTCACGCTGTCACCGGATGACCGCGATCCGATCACCGGAGCACACTTCCTCGCCGAGCTCTACACCGCCACCGACCCCGCGTACGACGGGCGGCACACCGTGCCGTGCGTGTGGGACACCGAGACCAAGCGGCTCGTCACCAACGACTATCCCGAGATCACCCTCATGCTGGCCTCGGCGTTCGCACGGTTCCGGCGGGCGGACGCGCCCGACCTGTATCCCGAAGAGCTGCGCGCCGAGATCGACGAGCTGAACGACGAGGTCTTCCACAACGTCAACAACGGCGTCTACAAGGCCGGGATGGCGCAGACCCAAGAGGCCTACGAGGAGGCCTTCGACTCGCTGTTCGCCACGCTCGACCGGCTCGAGGCCCGGCTGGAGGGCCACGACTACCTGGTCGGCGACCGGCTGACCGAGGCCGACGTACGCCTCTACCCGACGCTGGCGCGCTTCGACGCCGTCTACCACGGCCACTTCAAGTGCAACCTGCGGCGCGTCGCCGACTATCCGCGCCTCTGGCCGTACGCCCGGCGGCTCTACGCCATCCCGGCGTTCGGCGAGACCACCGACTTCGACCACATCAAGCGGCACTACTACGAGACGCACCGGCACCTGAACCCCTCCGGCATCGTCCCCAAGGGACCGGCGATCTCCTGGACCTGACCGGTCCCCGCCGCCGGGGTACGGTCGGTGCATGTACGCGTTCGCGCTCAACCTCCACCGGCGGCTGGCTCCGGCGGGCAACCTGGTGTGGTCGCCGTACTCCGTCGCGTCGGCGCTCGGCCTGGCCGCCGCCGGCGCGCGCGGCGGCACGTACGACGAGCTGGTGGGCGCGCTGGGCGCGACCCCGGACGCGCTCGGCCTCGCGGAGGCCGCCGCGCTCGACGACGCCGAGATCGCGGTGGCCAACGCGCTCTGGCTGCGCTCGGGGCTGCCCGTCGAGGAGGCGTACGAGCGGGCCGTGAGCGGTTTCCCCGGCGCGGCACTGCACACCGCCGACTTCGCCGGCGATCCCGAGGGCACCCGCGGAAGCATCAACGCCGAGGTGGCCAAGACGACGCGCGAGCTCATCCGCGACCTTATGCCGGCGGGCTCGATCGACGCGCGGACCACCGCGGTCATCGTCAACGCGCTGTACCTCAAGGCCGCCTGGCAGCGGACGTTCGCCAAGGGCGACACGCTGCCGGCCCCCTTCCACGGTCCCGGCGGACGCCGGCGGGTGCCGATGATGCGCCGGACCGGGCGGATGCCGTACGCCGAGGCGGGTGGCCGGCGGATGGTCACGCTCGCCGCGGCCGGCGGAGTGGTGGCCGACGTGCTGCTCGGCCCGGAGGAGTCCGTCCCGTCCCCGGAGGAGCTCCGGCGCCTGTACGACTCCGCCCGTCCGGTCAAGGTCGAGCTGGCGGTGCCGAAGTTCCGGGTCGAGGGCCGGGCTAGCCTGGCCGGCCCGCTCGGCGAGCTGGGCGTCACCACCGCCTTCACCGACGACGCCGATTTCTCCCGGATCACCTCCGCCCCGCTCCGCATCGACCGGATCGAGCACAAGGCCGTGCTCGACGTCGACGAGGGCGGATTCGAGGGCGCGGCGGCCACCGGTGTCGTCATGGTGCCGGCGGGCATGGACATCAGCAGGCCGGTGGAGTTCCGCGTCGACCGGCCGTTCCTGGTGGTCGTCCGCCACCCGGCCACCGAGGCCGTCTACTTCCTCGCCCGTGTCAGCGATCCCCCGGCCGGCTGATCCGGCTCACCGAAAGGCCTTGCGGTAGGCGGCCGGGCTGGTGCCGGCCACCCGCCTGAAGCGGTCGCGGAACGCGGTCGGTGAGCCGAACCCGACCTGGGCGGCGATGCGGTCGACCGAATGCGTCGTGGTCTCCAGCAGATACTGGGCCCGGCGGATCCGCGCGCGGTGCAGCCACTGCAGGGGTGTGGTGCCGGTCTGCTCGCGGAAGCGGCGGTTGAGCGTACGGCTGCTCATCCCCGCGTGGGCGGCGATGTCGTCGAGGGCCAGCTCCTTGCCGCAGTTGTCCTCCATCCATCGCAGCACCGGCTCCATCAGCGAGCCACGGGGCGTGGGCGGATGCTCGTGCACGATGAACTGCGCCTGCCCGCCCTCCCGCTCCAGTGCCATCACCGACAGCCGCGCCGCGTCGGCGGCGACGGCCGATCCGTGGTCGCAGCGGATCATGTGCAGGCACAGGTCGAGGCCCGCGGCGGCCCCGGCGGAGGTCAGCACCTGCCCGGCGTCCACGTAGAGGACCCCGGGGTCCACCTCCACCTCCGGATACAGCTCGGCCAGGAGTGAGGTGGCCACCCAGTGGGTGGTGGCCCGCCTGCCGTCCAGCAGCCCGGCGGCGGCCAGGATGAAGGCACCGGCGCAGATCGAGGCGACGCGCGTGCCGGCTTCAGCCGCCCGCCGCAGCGCGCCGAGCACCTCGGCCGGGAAGGGGACGGTGGGAGCGGCGACGCCCGGCACGATGATCGTGTCCGCCTCGCCGAGCTCGTCCAGGCCCCACGGCGCCCGGAGGGCGAACGCCCCGGCGTCGACCTCCCGGCCGGGCCCGCCCGGCGCGCAGACGCGGACGCGGTAGGGGGTACGTCCGTCGGGCAGGCGGGTGCGGCCGAACACTTCCAGCGGAGTGGCCAGATCGAAGCCGACGACCCCGTCCAGCGCGAGAACCGCGATCGTGTGCATGGCCGTAACCTAACCTCCCATCGCATTCTCGCCATCACCGGGCCGCAGGGAGTCCGGCCGATGTACGCAGGCCAGGCAGGTTGGCGAGAATCCGTTGGATCATGGCATCAACGCCACTGTCGGCGGTCGCGGTGCCGTCCGTAGCCTCGACCCCGGCGCGCCGCATGCCGACCCCGCACGCGCCACGTCCTCCATCCCGCGTCCGAAGGCACCGGCTCCGTGAACAAGATCCTGCTCATCGTCCACGTCCTCGCCGCCATCCTGGCCGTCGGCCCGGTGGCCGTCGCGGCCAGCATGTTCCCCGCGGCGGCCCGCCGCGCG
>JAOPYG010000458.1 GCA_025964685.1 Actinoallomurus sp.
GAGGTGGTCCCACTCCCGTTCAACGCGCTCAACCAGATGCTCACGCTGCCGAACCCGATCCGCCTCATCGTCGAGATCGGCGGGACCGAGACGCCGCCGTGGCAGACGTGGGACTGGGGCCAGGCCGAGCAACTGCCGTATCTGCCGCGCGTGCGGTACGGACGCACGGTGCTGTCCTCGGCCCGCTGGCTGCCTGATCCCCGTCTCCTCGACAGCGGGACGAGCCATGCCGAGTGGTCGCGGCTGTTCGAGCGGTGGCGGGCCGACTGGTCGGTGCCCGGCGTCGTGGACGCGGTCAACTCTGATCACCGGGTCCGCCTCGACCTGACCTCATCGGCTGAACGGTCGCTGTTCCGTGACGAGCTACTGAAGCGCCCCGGCCTCGTGATCGAGGAGCAGCCCGCTGGTGGTGAGATGGGCGCCGGCTGGGCGCACGGGCACACTGCCGAGATTGCGCTTCCGCTGCGTCCGCCGGCACCGCGACGCCGCCGCCCGGTCCGGCCTGTCCTGATCTCCCGGGCACAGGCCACCGCGGATGCCACCGTCCCGCAGGCGTTTCCGCCCGGCGGCGAGTGGCTGTACATCAAGATCTACGCGGCGGCCGCCCGGCACGCGGAACTGCTCACGCGGCACCTACCGGCGCTGATCCGGCGTGTGACGCCCTTCACCGACCGCTGGTTCTTCCTGCGCTACCGCGACGACGAACCGCATCTACGGCTCCGGTTCCACGGCGATCCCGCGACCCTCAACACGCACCTGCTCCCGGCCGTGCATGACTGGGCGGCGGACCTGGCCGGCCAAGGGCTGATCCGCGACATCCTGCTCGACACCTACCGGCCGGAGATCCTGCGCTACGGCGGTCCTGAGGCGACCGAGGCCGCCGAGCGGGCCTTCCACGCCGACTCCGTCTGCGTGCTGGAGCAGCTGTCGCTGCGGGCCCAGGGCTTGATCGACCTACCGCTGGAGATGCTGGTCGCGGCGAACAACCTCGACCTGACGTGTCGGCTGCACGGCGAGGGCTGGCGGGACTGGTTGCTTCGCGCCTACCCCAAGGGCCCTCGCCACACCGCCTTCCAGCGGCACCGTCGTGAGGCGCTGCGGCGGCTCGACCCGGAAGGCGGCTGGGCCGGATTGGCCGAGATCCCCGGCGGTGACCGGCTGCTGAGCAGCTGGGCGCGCCGCGCGGACGAAGTCGCCGGCTACGGCCGGCTGGCCCGCGACCTGGTCCAGGCCGGCCGGCTCGACTCGGAGACCACGGCCTTCACCAGCATGCTCCACCTGCACCATAACCGGCTCGCCGGCATCAGCACCGAGACCGAGACGTCCGCCTACGCCATCGCACGCGGCACCGTGCAAGTGCGCCTCGACCGGGACCGGCACCTCGAACGGGAACGGCAACGCGCGCGGCCCCCTACCACGTGACGGCGGCGTCACCCCGTACGGCCTGGTCGGCGCGCCGACATCCCTGACGACCTCGATGACACCGGAGGCACCCATCACACCGGAAACGTGGCTTCCCGTACCCGACATGACGGCACGCGAGGCAACGATCACCGTAGCGCCGCGTGAGCGCGCAGCGCGGATCGTCGACGCGGTCGCCGACAGGCTGGCCGACCCCGCACACGTGGTCGCCGTCACGGACGGGCCGGAGAACGCGATGCACCTGCCGAGCGGATCAGCGTCGCCGTGGCGGTCTGTGGTGCTCTCGGACGGATACCCCGCCGTGTCGCTGCTGTTCGCCGAACTCGGCGCCACGGACCCCGCGAGGCGCCCCACGTTCCACGGCCACCTGACCGCGGCCCTGTCCTGTCCAGCACCGCCGCAGGTGCCACAACTGTTCATCGGGGCGGTGTCGCTCGCCTTCGCCGCACATACGGCGGCACGTGGCTTCGGCGGCTACCAGACGCTGCTGTCGAGGCTGGATGGGAGCATCGCGCAGCAGATCCGATCGCGGGCGCTCCTCGATCGGGACCGGATCCATGCGGGCGAACCGATCGGCGCGTGGAACGGCTACGACGTCATCTCCGGCGCCAGCGGAGTCGGCCGCTACCTTCTTGCCCGGCTCGAATCCGGCACGATCAGTGACACCGAGGAGGTCGAGACAGCGCTGCGCGAAGTGCTGGCGACCCTCGTCGCGGTGGCCCTCGCCGCCGACGTCGAGGTCGACGGCCTGCGGGTGCCCGCGTGGTGGGTCCGCCACAGCGTGATCGCCGAGCCGTCCGAGACCACCGGCCACCTGAACCTCGGCCTCGCCCACGGCGTGTGCGGGCCGCTCGCACTGCTGGCCCTCGCGTGGCGGGCCGGCGTCCGCGTCGACCGTCAGGACGAGGCGATCGCCAGTATCGTCGCGCTGCTGACCGCGCACCGCTTCACCGACGACGCGGGGCCCGGCTGGCCGATGACCCTCGGCACGCCCGCCTTTCGCCACGGTCCGCAGGGTCTGCGCCACCGTGAGGTCTGGTGCTATGGCGCCGCCGGCGTCGGCCGTTCCCTCTATCTGGCCGGTTGCGCGCTGGAGAAGAAGGAGTGGCAGGTCGAGGCACACGCGGCCCTGGAGGCCGTGCTCAGGGTCACCGGACCGGCCGGGCTGCGCGACGCCTCGCTCTGCCACGGCTGGGCGGGACTGCTGCAGATCTACTGGCGGATGCTCCGCGACACCGGCGAGCCACGGTACGCGGCCGCCGCCGATCTGCTCGCCGGAAGGGTCATCGACGCGTTCGCCCCGGAGACGCCGTTCGGCTACCGCTACACCCACCCGTCGCTGACGATCGGCATGGAGCGGCCGGGATTCCTCGAAGGCGCCGCGGGCATCGCCCTGGCCCTGAACTCCTACGCCACCGGCACGCTCCCGGCGACGAACTGGGACGCCGCACTGCTGCTCAACTGAGGGGGACTTCTTCATGACCTGGTCCGACATCTTCGCGCACCCCGGCGAGCAGAAACGCCTTGAGTGGGGCAGCCGCACCATGCGCTTCGCCGCCTCATCGGACACGATCGGGCTGCTGAGCTTCGACCGCATCGACGAGTGGATCCGCTATGGGCAGGTCCGCTATCCCCAGTTCCAGGTGAACCTCCCGGGGGGAGGCGTTCCGCCGAACCTGTTCACCGTGACCCGGCCGTACCTCACACTGGTCATGCCCGGCTATCCCGACACCGAGGCGATCTCGGCACAGCTCAAGAACGGCGCCACGCTGCGGTTCGTCAACATCGAGGACTTCTACGCGCCGGTCGCGGACCTGTGCGCCCGCCTCACCACCCTGCTGGGTGCCGTCGTCAACACGTATGCGTTCTACACACCGCCCGGCGATGACGGCGTGGGCGCCCACTTCGACAACGCCGACGTCTTCGCGCTCCAGGTCGAGGGCACCAAGACCTGGCACCTGTGGGACATTCCCGAAGGGGTCGCATGGCAGGCGACACAGACCCTGCCCGCTGACGCCGACCCTGACCACGTTCTCGAGCTCCGCCCGGGCGACGGTCTGTACATCCCGGCCGGCACGGGGCACCGCGCATTCGCCGGCCCCCAGGGCTCCTTGCACCTGTCGATCACCGTCAAACCGACCTCGCACCATGACATCATTCGAAGGTGGACCGAGAACTTCCTGGCCACCGTCCCGCTCTTGGACCGTCTGCCGATCGACGGCGACCGCGCCGCCCCGGTCGCGGAGCTACTGGCGAAGATGGCACTCGCCGCCGAGCGCACCGATCCCGCGGAGCTGCTGGCCGAGGCCGACCACCATCGGCCGAAGCTGAGCGACGCCCCCCTCATCGCAGGCGCGCGGCCAGGAGGGACCACTCGGCCGCACGCCTGATCGGGGCTCCGCGCCTGCGTCTGGACGGCACATGTCGTCGTCCGGCACGCCGCAAGCCAGCAATTCCGGCCAAGGGCACCTACAGGTGGTCGTCATCGAACTCCGCGATATAAGAACGTTCCTGGCCCTGTCCGAGGAACTGCACTTCGGACGGACCGCCGCACGTTTAGATGTGACGCAGGGGCGAGTAAGCCAGACGATCCGGGCACTCGAGCGCGAGATCGGCGCGGCGCTGTTCGAGCGCACCAGCCGGCAGGTTCGCCTGACCGCTCTGGGAGAGCGATTCCGTGTCGGTGCGCAGCGGGGGTATGACGAGCTGAGCCGGACACTGCAGGATTGCCGGGCCGTCGCCCTCGGCACCAGCGGGCCTTTGCGCATCGGCTACGCGCCGTCCATCGGGGGTGACTTCGCCACCCGTGTGGCGGCCTTTTTCGAAGCCGGTCAGGAGCAGTGCACGGTCACCCTCAACGCCGTCCCGCTTCGCAGGGGTGTAAGACCGGAGGACGCGCTCGAGGCCGGCGTCGCCGATGTGATCCTGATCTGGTCGCCAGGTGGTGACGGCAAGGCGATGGAGGCCCCGTCGGTGACCGTTGGACCGGTGCTCGCCGAGGTGTCGCGCGGCCTGCTCGTTCCTGCCGGCCATCCACTGGCTGAATGTCGATCGGTCGGTGTCGAGGATCTCGCCGACTATGAGTTGTTGAAACTTCCGTCCGCCGAGCCCGCGCGCCTACGTGACCTGTGGACACCTCGGTTCACCCCGTCGGGGCGTCCGATCAGGCACACCGTCGATGATCTGGTCACCATGACCGGCAGGAACGAAGTGCTGATCGATGACGTGCTGACTCTCGTGGCACGTGGACGTGGCCTCCACTGCACCGTGGCCTCGCTGCTGAAGAGGTTTCACTTCCCTGGTCTCATCGTCATCCCAATACGCGACATGCCCCCTATGGCCATCGTCCCGGTGTGGCTGACCGCCGCGGACAACGCCATGATCCGTGCTTTCGCCGAGGCCGCCGCCATATTCAGGCGACGCTTCAGCGACGGCTGACGCTTCACGATGCGCCCGGGCGTTGGCGTGCTGCTGCCGGGGTGCTAGAGGTCAGCCCAGCACCCACTGCTGGTTGGCGCCGCTGTTGCAGTCCCACAGCTGCAGCTGCGTGCCGTCGGTGGCGGAGCCGCCTGGATCGTCGAGGCAGCGGCCGGAGGCCGCGTTGCGGTAGCCGCCGTTATAGACCTGCCACACCTGATTGCCGCCGCCGTGACAGACCCAGATCTGCGTCTTCGTGCCGCTCTCCTGGAAGTTAACCAGCGGTCAAGGGTCCGTCAATGCCTGAGCCAAGCAATCGGACATATTGGTCAATCTGCGGCCGCGCGCTCGGGTTGGGGATTCTTC
>JAOPYG010000464.1 GCA_025964685.1 Actinoallomurus sp.
TGCGGTGCTTGCACTCCTGGCAGGCCAGCGTGATCTTTGGCCGTACGTCGGTGGCAGCCACTGGGGAGTGCCTTTCTGGAGAGGACAACGGGACACGTCCCTCGCCGGATCGCTGATGGTCGAGCGATTCGGTGAGGTGGTAGCGGAGGCCGGACTTGAACCGGCGACACAGCGATTATGAGCCGCTTGCTCTGCCTGACTGAGCTACTCCGCCATGAACAAATCCGGGAGGACCGGGGACAGAATACAGGATCCCACGCCCGCACCCGGAACAGCCGACATCACGCTCTTAGGGAGAGACGTGAGGGTATCGGCCGGTGGAGCCCCCTTACGGAATCGAACCGTAGACCTTCTCCTTACCATGGAGACGCTCTGCCGACTGAGCTAAGGGGGCGTGCGGCCTTCCGCGCTCCGTAACCATACACGGTTCGCGAGGGCGACAGGAAATCGAAACGGGCCGCCCCGAGACACCCTCAGCGGACCAGCGCGCGGGCGATGACGATCTGCTGGATCTGGCTGGTCCCCTCATAGATGCGGAAGAGCCGGACGTCACGGTAGAGCCGCTCGACGGCCACCCCACGCATGTACCCCATGCCGCCGAAGACCTGCACGGCACGGTCGGCGACGCGCCCCGCCATCTCCGAGCAGAAGTACTTCGCGCACGACGGGCCGAGCCTGCGGTCCTCCCCCGAGTCGTACGCCTCGGCGGCCTGGAGCACCATCGCGCGGCCCGCGTACAGCTCGGTCTGGGAGTCGGCGAGCAGTCCCTGGATCAGCTGGTGGTCGGCGATCCGCTGCCCGCCCTGCCGGCGCTCCTTGGCGTACGCGACGGTCTCGTCCAGCATCCGCTGGGTCACGCCGACGCAGACGGCGGCGATGTGCAGGCGGCCGTGGGACAGCGAGGTCATCGCGGTACGGAAGCCGGTGCCCTCCTCGCCGACCATCGCGGACGCCGGCACACGCACCCGGTCGAAGAACACCTCGGCGGTGTGAGCGCCGCGCTGGCCCATCTTCTCGTCCGCCGGCCCGACGGTCAGACCCTCCGCGCCCGCCGGGGCGATGAACGTCGAGATGCCGCGGCCGCCTTCGCCGCCGGTGCGGGCGAAGACCATGAACACGTCCGCCTCGGGGGCGTTGGTGATGAACCGCTTGCTGCCACTGATGACGTAGTCGTCGCCGTCCTTCGTGGCCTCGGTGGTGAGCGTGCTGGGGTCGGAGCCCGCCTCGGCCTCGGTCAGCGCGAACGCGCCGATGGCCGCGCCGCCCGCCAGCCGCGGCAGCCAGTGCTCCTTCTGCTCGTCGGTGCCGGCCTTGACGATCACCTGCCCGGCGATGCCGTTGCTGGTGCCGAACATCGAGCGGAAGGCCGGACTCGCGTACCCGAGCTCGAACGCCAGCCGGACCTCCTCGCTCATCGACAGGCCGAGCCCGCCGTACGCCTCCGGCAGCGCATAGCCGAACAGGCCCATGTCGGCGGAGGCCTGGCGAAGGTCGGCGGGGATCTGGTCGGTCCGCTCGATCTCGTCCTCGCGCGGGATCACCTTGTCGCGCACGAAGGAGCGGACGGCGTCGAGCACGTCGGCGAAGTCCTGGGCGTCCATGCTGCCTCCGAAACCGAACTAGATTCCAATATTTCAGGACTCTACCCAGTCACCGCGATGCTGACAGCCGGCGGGACAAGGCCATGGAGCCGACCCAGGTACGGCTGATCGTGACGCGGGGCCATCCTGCTCGGGGAGCCGGCGATGATGGGCGAGCGGCTGCGCGTCGCGTACCTGTGTGATCCCGAGGGAAACCTGATCGAGCCACAGCGGCGGCTCGCGTAGGTCACTCGCTTCGCGCGCGCACGATCTCCGCCAGGGCGGCGAGGATCCAGGTCTCGGCCTCGTCCTTCGAGACGCCGGTCTCGGTCAGGACCCGGGCCGCGAGGCCTTCCTCGTCGGCGAACAGGCCCAGCAGGATGTGCTCGGTGCCGACGAAGTTGTGGCCGAGACGCAGGGCCTCCCGTACGGTCAGCTCCCGCACCTTCTTCGCGCCTGGCGTGAACGGCATGTGCCCGGTCACGGGCTCGTCCGCCGGCGGGCCGAGGACGGCCGTCACGCCTGTGCGGATCAGGTCGAGCGACACGCTCTGCGCCTCGATCGCCTTGGCCGCCAGGCCGTCCGGCTCGTGCAACAGGCCGAGCAGGATGTGCTCGGCGCCGACGTGGTCGTGCCCGGCGGCGCGCGCCTCCTCCTGCGCCCGCAGGACCGCGTGCCGGGCCCGCGGGGTGAACCGCGCCCAGACGCCGGCCTCGAACGGTTCCGGTTCGTCGGACTTGCTGGGCACGAAGCGTTTTTGCGCCGCCTGCTTGCTCACCCCCATGTACCGGCCGATCTCCGTCCAGGAGGCGCCGGCCCGGCGGGCCTGGTCGACGAAGTGGCCGATCAGGTGGTCGGCCACCTCACCGAGTTGCTCGGAGGTGAGCACGGCGTCGGAGAGGTGTTCGAGGGCTCCGCCCTCCGGATGCCGTCTCTTGACGAAGGTGATCAGGTCATCGAGGCGTACGGGCGTCTCGTCCATGCGTCAACCATAAGTTGACGCTCTTGGCTCGTCAACCTCCGGTTGACGCTGCGGCGTTTGCCATGATGCGGTACATGCCTCCCACCCCCCGGCCGCCCTCGGAGGACGCGCAGATCCCGGCCTTCTGGCGATCGCTCGGCCTTCCGGGCCTGATCGACGTCCACACCCACTTCATGCCGGACAACGTGCTGACCAAGGTCTGGGCCTACTTCGACCGCTTCACCGAAGCGGGACTCTCATGGTCGCCGCACTACCGCTTCGACGAGGAGCGCCGGCTGAGCCTGCTGCGGGAGTTCGGCGTACGCCGCTTCACCGCACTGCTCTACCCGCACCGTCCCGACATGGCCGAGTGGCTCAACGCCTGGGGCGCCGACTTCGCCGCGCGTACGCCCGACTGCCTGCGGACGGCGACGTTCTTCGCCGAGCCGTCGGCGGCCCGCTACGTCGCGGAGGCGATCGAGGGCGGCACGCGCGTGTTCAAGGCGCACGTCCAGGTGGGCGGGTACGACCCGCGCGACCCGCTGCTGACACCGGTGTGGGGCCTGCTCGCCGAGTCGGGCACGCCGGTCGTCGTGCACTGCGGGTCCGGCCCCGAAACGGCCGCCCACACCGGCCCCGAGATCTTCGGCGACGTCCTGGCCCGGCATCCGCGGCTGATCGCGATCGTCGCGCACATGGGGATGCCGGAGTACGCCGAGTTCCTGGCCCTGGCCGAACGTCATCCGCGGATGCGGCTGGACACGACGATGGCATTCACCGACTTCACCGAGAAGGTCCGGCCCTGGCCGGGCGAACTGACGCCTCGGCTGGCCGACCTGGGTGACCGCATCCTGCTGGGCACCGACTTCCCGAACCTGCCGTACGCCTACGCCCGGCAGCTGTCCGCCCTCACCAACCTGGAACTCGGCGACGACTGGCTGCGCGCGGTGTGCCACGACAACGCGGCGCGGTTGTTCGGCATACTCCCGCCGGAGACGCGACGAGGCGCCACCGGCTGAACCGGCAGCGCCTGCGTGGGGCAAGTACGACGTCCGCGGGTGGGCCCCTTCCCCCAAAGAGAACCCACCCGCGAACACTCGCCTTCCCGGGCCTGGACGGGTACAGATCCACCGGCCCCGGAATCCGGCCTCGCGTCCGCCCTGAATCCCCCCGAATCCCGGCGACGAGTGAGGCCTCCTTTGTGGTCCTAGGTCGTAGCAACACGCTACGTGCGGCCCCGGAAGCTGACGTCCGCCTCCGGATGACACTTACTCGTACACCCGTGGGTGACCCCGTTCTCACGCCCTGTGACGTCACCCCACCCGGATCGGCACTACGTGCGCGCCGCGGATGAGGGTGCTGACGCGCCACTGCAAGGCGTCGGGATCGATGTCGAGTTCGAGCTTCGGGAACCGGCTGAGCAGACGGCCGAGGGCGATCTCCGCCTCGAGCCGGGCCAAGGGCGCGCCCAGGCAGTAGTGAATGCCGTGGCCGAAGGCCAGATGCCCGCCGGCGCTCCGCGTGATGTCCAGCCGGTCGGGTTCGCTGAAGCGGTCGTCGTCACGGTTGGCGGACAGCAGGGAGATCATGACGAACTCCTCCGCGGGGATCTCCACGTCGCCGACGCGGATCGGTTCGGTGGTGAAGCGCAGCGTGGCGATGTTGATCGGGCCTTCGTACCGCAGGAACTCCTCCACGGCATTGGGCAGCAGAGACGGGTCGCCCCGCAGTGCCGCCAGTTGCTCCGGGTTTTGCAGGAGGGCGAGTACGCCGTTCGCGATCAGGTTGACCGTCGTCTCGTGACCCGCCACCAGGAGCAGGAAGGCCATCGACACGATTTCGGCCGGCGACAGCCGGTCACCCTCGTCGGAGACCTGGACGAGAGCGGAGAGAAGATCCTCGCCGGGCGCCTTCCGCTTCGCGGCGACGAGCTCGATCAGATAGCTCTCCACCGCCTCGTGCGCCGCACGCAGTTCCTCCGCCGACGCGGCCATGACGAACGGCTTCGTCCACTCCCGGAACTTGTCGCTGTCGGAGCCGGGGACGCCGAGAAGCTCACAGATGACGGTGATCGGCAGCGGAAACGCGAACGACTCCACCAGGTCGACCGTGCCGGCGGCCGCGAGGTCATCGAGCAGGCGGTCGGTGATCTGCTCGATGCGGGGGCGCAGCCGCGCCACGGTACGAGCGGTGAACGCCCGGTTCACCAGCTTGCGCAGCCTCGTGTGATCGGGAGGGTCGGAGTTGAGCATGTGCGCCGACAGGGATGAGGCGTGGGCGCCGCCGGTGCCCTCCGGGAAGAGCTCCAGTGCCCGGTCGCCGTCCTTGCTCAGGCGAGGGTCGGCGAGCAACGCCTTGGCTTCGGCGTACCGAGTGACCAGCCACACTCTCAGCCCGCGCTCCGGCGTCGCCGGGCGGATCGGCCCTTCGGCGCGAAGCTCCCGGTAGATGGTGTGCGGATCCTGGAAGAATGCCCGGTTCAACCTGATCGGTTCGCTCATCACCGGGCCACAGTACTTCGACCGCCATGAACGGGGATGAGTCAGCCTGCGGAGTTCCCGCCGGCGCTCAACACGTAGCCGCCCTCGGTGATGTGCCGGGCCACCTCACGCAGCTTGGTGTTCTTCTCCTTGGACGTACGGACCAGTACGGCGAAAGCGTCGTCCTTGGACAGGCTGTGACGTTCCATGAGGATGCCCACGGCCTGGCCGATCTGCTGGTGACTGCGGAGCGCCGCCTTGAAGTTCGCGGCGGCCCGGGCCCCGGAGAAGGCGACGGCGGCGTGGCAGGCAAAGAGCTGCCCGACGTGCTCGGACTGCGCGCTGAACGCTCCTCGGCGTGAGGAGTACAGCAGCAAGGCGCCGAGATTCTCGTCCTCGGTGAACAGCTTGAACCCGAGGACGCTGCCGATTCCCATGTGTTCCGCATGAGGGGCGTAACGGGGCCAGCGTTCCGCCATGCCGACGCTGTCGCCGACGCGGAAGCGCACGTCTCTGGAGCGGATGGCCTCGAAGCAGGGACCCTCGCCGACGTCGCCTTGGACACGGTCGGAAGCGCGGACCATCTCATCGGTGGCCGCCAGTGTGTGAACACCGCGACCCCTGATGACCGCGATCCCGACCGCCTCACAGCCGTCGACCAGATCCACCGCGTGGCGGAGGATCCAGTTCAGGGTCTCTTCCACTGACCGTTGAGCCAGCAGCTGACGCGCCATATTCGCAAGTGTCGTCGCCAGGTTCGCCGGCTCCCGCTTGCCCGCCACAGCCTTACCTCCTCCGCTGCGGTCAACAAATTTCGGAGTTTCGGAACGTTCACACCGAAGGTAACGCGCCGGTACACCGATAAACAGCGCCTCCAGCGGACGACGTCGGCTGATTTGGCGGCCGCGGTCAACCGTACGGGGCGCTACGAGACTCCAGGTGGGGTCGGTGCAGGTGCGACGGCGCGTACTGGGGCTACTCGGTCTGTGATTTGGGACGGCGATTCGAGAACTCCGGCAAGCCAAAGCCGTTTACCGCTAATTCGGCGCGCACAGTTCTGCATTAACCGCTGTCGGATTGGTTCCACTGCTCGGAGGTGAGGCGGCGGCATCCCGTTTCCCGCCATCCGCGGGCGAACACGCGCATAGTGCGCGAGTGTGCCACGGGGCTCGCTCACCATGCTCTCGGCCTTCATCTGTCTATACCTGGACAGATTCCCATGTCCGGGGCATTGCGCGGCCACACTGAACCTACCGATTACGATTTTTGCCAAGGGTCGGGATTCGCCCCCGGTTTGCAGAGGGCAGAAACAGCATCATGCGGTGAGACCGCATGAGAATTAAGGCATAGCGTGCAACGTCGCTCAAACCAACGGTCTCACGACCCGTCCGGGGAGGCGCTTTGCTCATAACGGCCATAGATGGTTGCACGTGCCTGAAGGGTATGACTCCTAGAAGATCGCTCATATGAAAGATTCGAAAATGCGCTCTAATGTCATTCAAGCCACCCGCAGACCGATCAGATATTCGTTCATGGCGGCAGGAATAGCGGTAGGCATCGCACTCCTAGCCGTCATGGCCGTCTTCGTCATCAGACAATCCACGGCACAAGCCCAAACGGCGACGGTGAATCTCGGCGCTGCTTCCAACTTCGCGGTTTTGGCCAGCTCGACGGTCACCAACACCGGGCCCACGGTCGTCACCGGTGACTTGGGCGTGAGCCCCGGCAGTGCGGTGACCGGATTTCCTCCCGGCGTGGTGGTCGGAACCATACACGCGGCCGATGCCGCCGCAGCAGCGGCCCAAGTCGCCCTGACCGCCGCCTTCAACGACGCCGCCACTCGCGCCCCGGCCACGCCCATTCCGCCCGACATCGGCGGCCTGAGCCTCACACCCGGCGTCTACCGCGCCGCGACCTCTTTGGGAATCACCGGCACGGTCACCCTCAACGGCCAAGGCGATCCCAACGCCGTGTTCATCATCCAGGTCCCCACCGCGCTCACAACCGCATCGACCAGCGTGGTGAGCCTCATCAACGGCACCTCACCGTGCAACGTCTTCTTCGTGGTGGGCAGCTCCGCGACTTTGGGAACGGGGTCTACCTTCGCCGGCAACATTCTCGCCCAGGCCTCTATCACGGCGACGACCGGCGTGAATGTCACCGGCAGACTGCTGGCCCGCGCCGCGGCGGTCACCCTGGACACCAACCTCGTTACCAGGCCTCTGTGTCCGATCGTCCTCACGCCGAATCCCACGGATACGGATACGGACACGGATAACGCGAACAATCAGGACCGCACTCCGGACACTAAAGCGATCAACCAATCGAACGATCACGTGGGTCTCAAGGTGAACCAGCACGGTAACGGGCAGTCTCTTACGAGAACCAGCGACAAGCACAGAAGCGGCACCCGTTCCCGCTCCCGTTCTCACTCACGTTCCACCTGGCACTGACCGACTGACAAGGCTTGCGCACCAAGGGGATGCGTCACAACGCCCCCGTTCTTCACCTTGGGTTCTAGGAGTCATCGCAACACCCCAGTTCCGGGAGTGCGATGGACTTCGAGGGCCGTAAGATTCGGATCCCGCAAGGGCCCAAGAAGCTGACCCGGGAGCGGGAGGAATACCTCCGGCTCATGGATCAAGGCTTCAGCAGCCAGGAGGCGTGGCGGAACGGGTCGAACCCGACCACCAGGCACAAGGGGGCACCACCCATCAACAGGGTGGCGCCCCCGTCTGGCCCATCTCGCTACCTGCGGGAGCAGGACACGCGCGTACAGATCAACCCAGCCGACGGCCCAGGCGCTGCATGGGTGCCTCGACCACGCGCCAGGCCGTCCAGCTCGATGCCAGCAGAGCGAGAACGAAGAGGACCAGCAGCGGCACGCTCCCGTGGCCGGGACGCTCGGGCCTCTTGCCGAAGACCACCCGCATGACGGCCAGCAGCACCGGATGCAGCAGATACACCGAGAAGCTCATCCGGCCGAGCGAGGTCAGCGATCGCGGGATTCGGCGCCGTCGCAGCGCCAGCCCCAGGCCGAACGTCGCCGCCACGGACAGGATGGTCAGGCACCAGGCACGTTGCGCCTGCGTGTCCTGCCCGTAGACGCTCCAGACTCCGGTCACCAGCGTGGCGGTCAGGACGACCGCGAGGGTCGACGCCATGGCGCGCCGCCCGATCTGCGCTTGCTCCGCACGGTAGATCGCGGTGCCGGTGAACATGACGGCCAGGATGACCAGTCCTTCGCCCGGGCTGATGCGCCCGTTCAGCAGGACCAGGACCAGGACCAGGCTGCCGCCCAGAACACCGCCGAAGACGTGCCCCCTCCATGCGAGGACGATCGTTCCGGCCATGACGGCCGCCGTGATGACGATGACCATGTCGCCGTGGCCGTTCCGGGACAACGCAGCCGTGGGAAGGATGCCGCCGAGCAGCACACCGGCGATCGAGAAGACAAGCGCGGCCGCCATTGAGCGACGGTGGACACCCAGCATGAACAACGCCACGGTGAGCAGATAGAACGCCATCTCATAGGAAAGCGTCCACAGCACATTCAGCATGTTGGGCACCGCGAGCAGGTCCTGCAGCATCGTCACATGGGCGATCGCCGTGATGAGCCCACCAGGGCCTCCCCGGCTGCCGTAAAGACCGGCCGACATCAATGCCACCGTCACGCCGCAGGCGACGGCCAAGAGGGGATAGATGCGGAACAGCCGGCTGATCCAGAACCGGCGAACGCTGCCGCTCCGCTCCAGCGACGCGGGAATGATGTAACCGCTGACCAGGAAGAAGACCATGACACCGTAAGTGCCGGGATCGAACCATTGCAGCATGGCCTCGCGCGCCCGGGGTGTGTAGTCGTACGAGGCGTGGTGAATGGCCACCATCAAGGCCGCGACTCCGCGCAGCGCGTCCAGCCAGGCGAGCCGGGAGAGTTCCCGCACCTGCGTGACCGGTCGGTGGGTCGGCTGAGCCACAGCATCCGCAGGAGCAGTCGCCGGGCCGGTCATAGGTGCTATTCGCGGCTCGTTGGACTTCGTGGTCATGTGGCTACTGCCTGCGTCCAGTGGCGGTCACATTCACGGCCTTCCACGGAGATTGCTGACAAGATGGCGATCCGATCCGCCCAGCTGCGAATAGTTCGATACACCCGCCACGGCCCGTGCAAGGCTGATGAGCAGCGACCTGACACTGATTCGGCGCCATGTTCTGGCGCATTACGCAAATTATCGAAGAAGGGTTGCCTGCCGCAGCCGAAGGCGCGTCGCCTGCGATGCGGCGCTGAGCCGACCACTCCAGGGCCGCCCTGGGCGGCGGTCCTTGACCCGGCCGCCGTGATCCCGGCCCCGCTCATCGGGGCAGGCGTCGGCCTCTTCCCCTCGGTGCGTGCGGCCAGGATCGTGCCGCAGGAAGCGCTCCGCCGCTGAGTCCCGCTTACTCGGAGGGCTGCAGCCCACTCGCAAGCATCCGTGGGGCCGGCCCACAGCATCCGGAGTGGGCACGACACATCTGACGGTCTCGGGACTAGTCGCCGATACGGCTGGCCATTGGAGCCGCCGTCACAATGTTGGATCCATCAGAGATCATTCCCTGCGGTGAGGACCGAACCCCCGATTGACGGGGACGACCGGCTCTCCGGGGCCCGGGGCGTGGTTTTTGATCGAGGAGGCGACGAAGCGCTTCGCGTGGGGTCGGGCGCGGAAGCGCACCCGCCCCACGGAGCGAAGAGCGCTCCCGTCGAAGGGCCGTCTTATTTGGCCTTTTTCGCCGCCGCCTTGACCTCGCTCTTCGCCATGGCCTCGACCTCGGCGTTGGAGAGAAACTCTGCCGCCGCCTTGGTGCCCTTCTTCCGGTAGCGCACCGCATCCCAGAGCGGCCCGGGGATCACGTGGATGCCGTAGTGCGCGCGGTGATGGTTGACGCAGAGGACCTCGAGGTTCCCGGGGGACTCCACCCATTCCTGGAAGTCCTCGTCGGCTTCGAAGTGCAGGCCGAGGTGCTTCTCGATGAGCTTCGGGTCTACCTGATTGATCTGGGAGAACTCAACGTGAGTGTGGTGCAGCTCGGGCTGCCCCTCGCAGAGGTCGTCCTCGATCGCGCACTTCCACAGGCCCTGCCGCTTCAGTCGCGACTTGGCCTGCTCGAACAGGTGGTAGTGCGGGTCGTTCTCTCGCGGGTGGTGGCTCGGAATGTGGGTGAGCATGTGCAGCGTCAATGCCTGCTGGTGGGCTGCGGTGACCAGACCCGCCTTCAGGTCAGAGGCGTGCTCGTGAGCTTCGCTGACCTTCCGGCGTACCGCCGAGACGGCCTTCTCCGCTTTCGGGTGGTCATGCGCCTTTTTGCGGGATGCCTTGGCCCGTTTTTTCTCGCTGCCAAAGATCTTGCCAAACCAACCCATCGTGGGTTCCCGTCCTCAACGACGCACAGCCGGCAGATGCTCGGCGCCCGCCGGCGGCCGGAGGGCGAGCGAACGATATCGGGGCGCCATGCACAAGATCAACTGGGATGGGTTGAGTCCTGGTGAATGGCTCGGCTGCCAGGGCTACCCGTCCCCGCGTGGCCGCAGTTCCAGCGGGCGATGGCGGACGTTTTTGGACGGCGAGGGTGCGGATCACCGCGCGCTGTCTCCGTCCTTTGCGGTGGCTACGTCCGGGCGGCGACTCGGATCACGCGGTCGAGACCGGTCACTGGGTGCGCGGGTGCTAGCCGCGTGAAGGTCCGGCCGGTCCGGAAGAGGTGGCGGGCAGACGCGTCACCTCTCCGGGTCCAGCGGTCCGGGTCAGTTGACGCACCCGGGGATCGTGTTCGTGGGGACGCAGTTGTCCGGGACGTTGTTGCGGACGATCGAGTTGATCAGGGTCGTTCTGGAGTTCCCGGCGATGCCGCCGCCGACGGTGGCCTGATTGCGCTCCACGAGCGTGCGCGTGAGCGTGATGCGGCCGAGGCCGGCGATCCCGCCGCCGGCACTCCCGGCCCGGTTGGTGCTGAATGTGCTCTGGGTGATGTTCGCCGTTGCGCCCGGCTGGACGTTGAGGCCACCTCCGTCGACGGACGCGACGTTCGCGTTCACGAGACTCGTGGCCAGATTCAGGATGCTAGGGCCGATAATGAAGATCGCACCCCCGCCGAAATTGATTGCCGAATTCCCAGTGAAGACCGACCGTGAGATGGCCGCCCTCCCGGCCACGATGGCGACCGCACCGCCGGCGCTTGCCGAGTTGCCCGACATGGTGACGTGGTTCAGCACGAGGATGCTGCTGGTGTTGGTGAGGATTCCGCCGCCGCTGGAAGCCGCGCCGCTGTTTCCGTTCAGGATGAAGATCCCCGCCACGCTGAGCCGCGCGCCCGCGGCGACCTCGAAGATGCGGAAGATCGCCGCCACCGCGGGGTCACGCCTGATCGTCGTGCTCCGCCCGCCGACGATCGTGACGTTCCCGGTGATCACCGGCAGTCCGTCTATGGCGGTCGCGGGTGCGGTGATGTTGTAGATGCAGTTCGCGGAGAGCCTCACGGTGGCGGTGCCGAGTGCGTTGGCCGTGTTGATGGCATTGACGAGCGCGGGCGTGCTGCACGGCACGGTGATCGTCTGCGCCTCGGCCACCGGCGCCGTGGCCACC
>JAOPYG010000251.1 GCA_025964685.1 Actinoallomurus sp.
GTGGTGGACCATTATCCCGTTTTCGGGACGCTAAGTGGTAACGATCAGCTCGGAGATCGTCAGACTGGAGTTCTATGAATGCCCGCTCTGCCCTCTTCGACCTCTACGGCGACCACCTCCGGACCCGGGGTAGAAGCGCGCCCATCGCCGCTCTGGTACGGCTGCTGGCGACCCTCGACATCGCCGCCCCGGCCGCGCGGACCGCGGTGTCACGCATGGTGCGGCAGGGGTGGTTGTCACCGGTGCGGCTGCCCCAGGGCCGCGGGTACGCGTTGACGGCCAAGGCCGTGCGACGCCTCGACGAGGCGGGACGGCGGATCTACCGGGACGCGCCCGACGTATGGCACGGACGCTGGCATCTCCTTGTTATCCAGCATATTCCGGACCGCGCGCGTCGTGAGAGGTTGCGTGCCGGCCTCGCCTACCTGGGGTACGCCCCGCTCGATGACACCACGTGGCTCAGCCCGCATCCGTCCGCCGAACTGGAGCCGTTGTTCGAGGCAGAGGCGGTGCGCGCGGAGCGGTTCGTGTCCACCTACGACGGTGACGCCGGTGGCCTGGTGGCCCGAGCGTGGGACCTCGACGGGCTGGCGCGCGCGTACGAACGCTGGATCGGCGAGGCCGAAGACCTCCTCACCACATGCCCGGAACCCACCGACGAGCAGGCGTTCGCGGTGCGCAGCCGGCTCGTGCACGAGTGGCGCAAATTCCTGTTCCGCGACCCCGGGCTGCCCGCGACGCTGCTGCCCGACGACTGGCCCGGCGCCAAGGCCGCTCGATTCTTCGACGAGGAGGCGGCGCGGCTCTTGCCCGCGGCCTCCCGCTTCGTCGATCGTTGCCTCGACGGCCCGCAATGACGCACCGTCATCCACCGAAGGAGCCCGACCGTGCCCGATAGCGTGCAGTACGACGTGGTGAAAGGTGTGGCGACGATCACACTGGCCCGCCCGGACGCGATGAACTCACTGACCGCGGAGACCAAGTCGGCACTGCGCGAGGCGGTGGAGCGCGCGCGTGACGACACGGCCGTGCGCGCGGTGATCCTTACCGGGTCCGGCCGCGCCTTCTCCGCCGGTCAGGACCTGCGGGAGCACGCCGCCAACCTCGACGAGGGACTCGGCCTGGCGGGCACGCTCGAAGAGCACTACGGCCCGATCGTGCTGGCCCTGAGCCGCATGCCCAAGCCGGTCGTCGCGGCGGTCCAGGGGGTCGCGGCCGGCGCCGGCTTCTCCCTCGCGCTGGCCTGCGACCTGCGCATAGCGTCGGAGAAGGCCTCGTTCGCCACCGCCTTCACCCGGATCGGGCTGGCTCCGGACAGCGGCATGTCGTGGACGCTGCAACGGCTCGTCGGCCGCGCGAAGGCACTCGAACTGCTGCTGCTGGCCGAGCCGGTACGCGCGGCCGAGGCACTGGAGCTCGGCCTGGTGACCAGTGTGGTCCCGGCCGAGGAGCTGAAGGCGGCCGCGCTCGCACTCGCGACCCGCCTGGCGGCTGGCCCGACCCTCGCGTACGGCGCGGTGAAGGCTGCCGTGGAGCACGCCGCCGCGACCGACCTGGCGGGCGCCCTGGCGACGGAGGGCGAGCTGCAGAAGGCCTGCGCCCACACGGCCGACCACGCCGAGGCCACCAAGGCGTTCCTGCGGAAGGAGCAGCCCGTCTTCGAGGGCCGCTAGGGCGTGTCCGACGAATCCTGTCCGGCTGCCCGACGCACGGACGACGCCTCACCAGGGTTCGGGTACCGGCCTCGGGGGTGCGATGCCTGAAACGCCGTCAGGTTGTCACAGCGACCTCAACCGGACACAGCGAGCAGTTCCCGCCGGCCGGACGGCTACTCTCCGACCCATGGCAGCACGAACCACGGTGGTGATCGTCGGCGTCATCTTCGCCGTCACCGCCGTCTACCTGGTGATCTCAACGATCCTCGGCCTGCTCATCTGGGTCGCGATCATCGCCGTGCTGGCACTCGCCATCGTCGCCGCGATCAAGCTCACTCACCGGTCCGCGGCGAAGACCGTCGAGCGAGAACGCGTCACGAGCAGGACCGCGAAGGGCATCGTCGACTGCGTCGGGGAGAACCTGAGCATCGGTGACATCGTGCGGGCCGGGACCGGCTTCGACGGACCGATGGAACTCGCCTTCAGCCGGGGCGTGATCGTGAAGGTCGGCCGTGGGAAGGCACATGTCCGCTTCAACGACATCCCCGAACAGATCCATGCGGTCACGCCGGACACGCTGCGCCGGCTCGCCTGAGCCCTCACTCCGCCTTCCCGGGGACACCTCACGGCCGGTTGCGGCCAATGCGAGGCGCCGGCGACGACCGTTATTCGGGGCCGCCCGAGGCCGCGGTGGACCCGCGGGCCCGGGCCGGAGCACCGTCCGCGGCGGCGGCTCTGCCCCGCGCGGCGGGGTGTAGGCCGCGTCGCGCCGACCCCTCCGCACGCCCGATTCCGAGCAAGGCGGTGATCACGAAAGCGAGCCGATCAAATAAAGCGGAAACGGCTCGC
Source organism: Actinoallomurus sp. (assembly GCA_025964685.1). Classification (GTDB taxonomy): domain Bacteria; phylum Actinomycetota; class Actinomycetes; order Streptosporangiales; family Streptosporangiaceae; genus Actinoallomurus. The sequence continues at coordinate 2,505 of JAOPYG010000251.1, forward strand.
ATACTTTTAGGACGTGACGCAATAGTCGACATCGGGGGATGACTCGTAATGACAACGACTGATGCGTACGCTGCACCTAGGGGATTCTCCGCCGGGGCACATCGCTGAGGTAAGACATGGCTTACGCGAATGCCATAGACGGTGAACACGTGACCCGGTGGCAAATTCAAGTCGCGAAGACGGTTTCGCGTTTTGGGCCGCTATACAAGCCATGTCACAAGGCCGATGAACCTACATCCGGCCGATTGAGGAGAGGACCGTGAGTGCCACCGACTCTGCCGACTGTCGTCGTAAAACAGCCTGCGGCGACCGATCGAGCAGCACACGAGGAGGCCGGAAATGACCGCCCGCTGGCGCAAGAGCAGTCGCAGCGGTCACGCCGGTGATAACTGCGTCGAAATCGCGGTGAGCGTTACCCGGAACACGAAATTCGGCTCGGTGCGACCACAACAAAAACACTACAGACCCGATGAGCGGCGGCCACGCTCACCCTCGCGGTCCTGACATCCGCGGGCCGGCCGTGTGCGATCAGCCCACGGTGTAGGCGCCGCGGCGGTGACACTCCAGTAGGTGGTCATCGACCAGGCCGCACGCCTGCATCAACGCGTACACGGTCGTGGGACCCACGTGCCGGAAGCCACGCCCCTTGAGCTCCTTGGCCAGTGCCTGGGAGCCGGGGGTCGTGGCGGGCACGTCCGCGACGGTCTTCGGCGCCGGGGCGTCCCGATCGGCGTACTTCCAGACAAGCGCGGCCAAGCCCTCGGGCAGATCGAGGGAGGCCCTGGCATTGGCGATCGTCGCGTCGATCTTGCGGCGGTTGCGCACGATGGAGACGTCGGCGAGCAGCCGCTCGACATCCGCCGTGCCGTACGCCGCGACCCTTTCCGGCTCGAAGTCGTCGAACGCCCGCCGGAACCCCGGGCGCTTGCGCAGAATCGTCAGCCACGACAGCCCTGACTGGAACGCCTCCAGACACAGGCGTTCGTACAGCCCGCGATCGTCGCGGACGGGCCGCCCCCACTCCTCGTCGTGATAGGCGACGTAGTCGGGTGCGGACGAACCCCAGGGGCAGCGCATCAGCCCATCGGCGCCGAGCACGGTCATTCGAACAGTTTAGCGAGACGGCCGAGGGCCGTGCGCAGCATGAGGCGGGCGAGCGGCCCGACCCCGATCCAGCCGGCGCGGCCGAGCGGTCCGAGGGGCAGCTCGATCAGCTCCGACCAGGTCACCCGACAGTGGCCGTCGGGCAGGTCCAGCAGGTCGAACCGTCCTTCACCGCGGACCAGCCGGCCCGTATGGCGGACGGTGACGCGGGTCGGCGGCTCCCACACCGTGATCACCATCGTGTCGAGGAAGCCCATCGGGCCGGCGCCGGTCCACGCCTCGACGCTCTCCCCCTCGGCGCCGCCGCCCTCGGCGCGGGTGAACGGCACCCATTCGCCGTGCCTGGACCAGTCGACGAGGACGCCCCACACCTGCTCGGCGTGAGCCGGGACGTCGACCGCGGCGTGGACGGCCACGTGGCTCACTCGCGGTCGCCCTTCCGCTCGGCGGCCCGGTCCTGGTCATGACCGGCGGCGTCGGTCTCCGCCCGGCCAGGAGCCTCGTCGTGTCCGTCGAGGATGGTCTTCCACGGGTCGGTCGGCGGGGCGTGGGCGGCGTCCCCCGCGTCGATGCCCTCCATGCGGGTGACGAGCGACTCATCGCCCGGGGCGGGCCTGGGCTCCGTACGCGTGACCGGCACGTCGGTGCGGGCGGTGGGCAGGGCGGAACGCGGGCGGGGTGTGCCGCCGTCCCGTCCCTCCCGCGCCTCTGCGAGCGCCTGTTCGAGCACGGCGATGCGGGTGTCGCGCTCGGTCAGCTCGTACGCGAAGCGGTGGAGCGCCTCGTCGGTGATCTGCTTGTGGTAGCCCCAGAGGCCGAGGGGCAGGCGGAGTAGCGCGGCGTCGGTGCCCCCGGCGGCGCGCTGCCCGGGCAGGGCCAGTGGCGGATGGTCAGGATGCTCCGCGGAGAGCTGGCCGCCTCCGCCCATGGCCACGACGACGATCGCGGCCACGACGGCCGCGGCGGCCAGGGCCACGGTGATGGTGACGACGAGCAAGATCGAGCTCCCCTCTGTACCTCCGGCAATCTGATCGTGCCACAACCGATGCCGGACGGTGTGCCGGTGCCCCGCGCACCGCCCCGTACCGTCGCCGCCGGCCTGTGCCACGATCGGCGGTATGGAGTTGCGGCTGGCGACCCGGACGTTCGGTTCCGCGGAGTTCGCCATCATGGCGGACGGCGCCATGCCGGGTGCGGACATCGCCGTGATCAAGGCCGATCCGGCGGTGATCGAAAGGCTCCGCGCCGACCGTACGGGCCACGCGGTCGCCGTCGCGCCGGACTCCGCCGAACAGGCCGCGGCGTGCGTACGGGCCGGGGCCGACCTGATCATGGGCGACGCCTTCGCCGATGTCGCCGCCGCGACCGGAGCCGGGCTCGTGTGCTCCTCGCCGGAGGTCGGCGCCGCCGTACGACCGGACGGCCTGCTGGTCGTGGCGGGCGATCTCGCCGACGCCGAACGGCTCGCCGGGAGCGGCGTGGCGGTGCTCGCGGACACGCCGGTCCAGGCCGTGGTGGCCGTCTACGCGTGGCTGGGCGCCCGGGTCCTCCGCACGGGCGACGTCCACGGCACCCGGCAGGTGCTGGACATGGTCGCCTCGATCAGGGGAATCCGGGCGCCCGCCGTGGCGCGCCGCGGCCTAGCATGACCGAGGATCAACGGCGGATGTGCTGCCAGGGGCCCGTGATCGCGAACGTCACGCCCGGCTCCTGCCGGTTGGCGAACAGCGTGCGCCCGTCGCCTGCGAAGGTCACGCCGGTGAGCTCCCCGTCGTTGAAGGCGTTGCGGCCGATGGCGAACGGCTTGCCCTGGCTCGTGGTGCCGACGAGGTACTGCTCGCCGTCGCCGTCCTCGGCGAGGACCACGCCGCCGCCGTACGGCGAGACGGTGATGTTGTCCGGCCCGTCGAACCGGCCGCCCGGCTTGAAAAGCGTGTAGAGCTCCAGCGTGCCCTTGGCCGGGTGGTAGCGCCAGACCTGTCCGGCGTGCGCGGCGGCCGAGCCCTCGGCGGTGTGCGCGAAGCTGGCCACGAAGTAGGCGGCCCCGCCGGACCACCACGCGCCCTCCAGCTTCTGGCTGCGGGTGATCGTGTCGAACTGGGCGCGCGTCGAGGTGCCGGCGGCGGACGGGTCGGGCACCTTCAGCCAGCGGACGTGGCGGAAGGTCGTGCCGGGCTCCTGGACGGCCGACAGGTCGGGCACCCCGGGAACGTACAGCGCCTCCAGGGTGCCGCCGGCGAGGTAGGAGTGGTAGCCGCCGTGCCGGCTCTTCGGCGTGAAGCGGTAGAACAGCCCGAACGGGCCTGCGGCGTCCTCGGTGAGGTACGCGACGTTGGTGTGCGGGTCGATGCAGACCGCCTCGTGGGCGTAGCGGCCGAGCGGCTCGATCGGGACCGGCTTGGTGCGCCGCCCGGCCGGGTCCACCTCGAAGACCCAGCCGTGGCTCTTGGTCTGCCCGGCGATGCCCTCGGTCTCCTCGCACGTCAGCCAGGTACCCCAGGGCGTGCGCCCGCCGGCGCAGTTGCGCACCGTGCCGGCGAGGCTGACCCGCTGCGAGAGCAGGTTGCCGTGCTCGTCCACCTCGAGGGTGGTCGTCCCGCCCCACACGGCCGGGTCGTAGGTCAGCTCGGGCGGCGCGACCGCCCGGGTGCCGGTGGTGTCCTGCTCGTGGTTGCGGACCAGTCGCGTGGTGTGGCGGTGGGACCCCGGGAAGGTCGCGGTGCCGTCGTGGTGGCCGGGGACCACGACGCCGGGCGCGATCGGCTGGCCCTCGGCGGACAATTCCTTGTAGGAGAACCCCTTGGGCAGGTCGAGCACGCCCTTGGGGTCAGGGACCAGCGGACCGTAGCCGTACGCCTCGGCGGAGCCGGTGTCCGCGCCCGCCGAGGTCTGGAAGATCGAATCAAGGCTGCCGGCGAACGCGATCGACAGCGCGGACGCGGCGCCTCCACCGATGAAGCCCCGTCGGGAAACGGGCATGAGCTGGGCTCCTTTACTATTTCTTTAAGGTCTTGCCCGCAGACTCCCGCGCTCATGTGAACATCCGGCGAACCACCGCGTAATTCTCAGGGTTCGGATTCGATGTAATCCTCGGCCGTCGCCTCCAGGCGCACCGGAGATCGCTCCAGGTGGTCGAACGCCTCCGCGACGGAGCCGGTCCAGCCGATCGCGTCGAAGATGCGCGGCCGGGCGAAACCCTCATCCAGCAGATGCTTCATCAGCTCGCCCAGCGGCTCGTACAGGCCGTACGGGTCGAGGATCGCGATGGGCTTCTCGTGCATGCCGAGGACCCGTGAGGTCCAGATCTCAAAAAGCTCCTCGAGCGTGCCCAGGCCGCCCGGCAGCACCAGGAAGGCATCGGAGCGGCGGTCCATCTCACCCTTGCGCGAGCGCATGTCGTCGGTCACGACCAGCTCGGCGTCGTCGTCGGCGATCTCGATGTCGACCAGCGCCCGCGGGATGACGCCGACGGTCCGCGCGCCGCCCTCACGTGCGGCGCGCGCGACGGCGCCCATGCACGAGACGGTCGCGCCGCCGCTGACGAGGGTGTGCCCACGGCGGGCCAGCTCGGCGCCGGTCTCTTCGGCGAGATCGAGGTAGCGCCGGTCGATCCGGCCGCTGGAGGAGCAGAAGACGCAGATCCGCATCAGGAACCGTTCCCTCCCTCGCGGGCGAGCTCGTCCTGCGCGGCGCGCTCCTCCAGGAGGCGCTCCTGCGACTGGTGGGAGCGCTTGACGATGTCCACCACCTCGGCTGGGTCGTCGGTGAGGTGGACGAGGCCGAGGTCCTCGTGGGAGATGTTGCCCGCCGTCAACATCTGGTCCTTCATCCAGTCGAGCAGGCCGCTCCAGAAGACGGTGCCGACCAGCACGATGGGGAATCTGGTGATCTTCCTCGTCTGGACGAGCGTGATCGCCTCGAACAGCTCGTCGAGCGTGCCGAAGCCTCCGGGCAGCACGACGAACGCCTGGGAGTACTTCACGAACATCGTCTTGCGCACGAAGAAGTAGCGGAACTCGATGCCGATGTCGACGTAGTCGTTCAGGCTCTGCTCGAACGGCAGCTCGATGCCCAGGCCGATCGAGACGCCACCGGCCGAGACGGCACCGCGGTTCGCCGCCTCCATGATCCCTGGACCGCCCCCCGTGATCACCGGGTATCCGGCACCGGCCAGCGCGACGCCGATCCGCTCCGCGAGGGCGTACTCCTCGGTGTCCGGCTTGGTACGCGCGGAGCCGAAGATGCTCACCGCCGGCGGCACATCGGCCAGCAGCCCGAAACCCTCGACGAACTCCGCCTGGATGCGCAGCACGCGCCAGGGGTCCGTGTGCACCCAGTCCGACGGCTCCCGGGAATCGAGCAGCCGCTGGTCGGTGGTGGTCGGGGGGATGGCCTTGCCGCGTAGCGTCACAGGGCCCTGCCGCCTCCTGCGAGGCGCCTGATCAGGTTGCATCCCAATACCGTAACCAGCGGCGCAAGCCGTTTACGCCAGGCCATACGCGCGTCAGGTGCGGGCCACCCGTCGTACGCCCGAGGGCGCGTGATCCATGCGCACCCCGAAGGCCGCTACTCACCGCCGAAACGGTCGCGCTCGATCTCGTCGTAGACCTTGATCTTGTAGTCGATCAGCTCGAGGTCCTGGTGGAGCTGTTCGACGCGTGCCGCGACCTCGGCACGGTGGGCGAGCAGAAGCGCCTTGCGCTCGGCGGCGGTCTCGGTGCCCTTCCGCGCCAGTTCGGCGTAGCGGAGCATGGTCGCGATGGGCATGCCGGTGGCGCGCAGGCGCGTCAGCAGCTCGATCCAGCTCAGGTCACGCTGGGTGTAGCGGCGATGCCCGCTGGGGGCGCGCTCGGGCGGCTCGCGCAGTGCGCCGATCCGCTCGTAGTAGCGCAGGGTGTGCGTGGAGACGCCGGTGCGCTCGGCCGCCTCCGCGATGGTGAGTGGCTCGGTCACTGCCTGCGTCATACGATCACCTTCCCCCTCGGAGCGAACTCACGCCGTGAGCCACGCCCGCATGCGCTCCTCACCCGCGAAGATGCGCGGGATCTCGACGTACTCGTCGCGGGTGTGCGACAGGCTCGGCTCGCCGGGCCCGAAGTTGACCGCCGGGATGCCGAGCGCGGAGAACCGCGCAACGTCCGTCCAGCCCAGCTTGGCCCGTGCGGCCCCCTCGGCGCCGATCGCCTCGACGAACGCCGCGGCGGCCGGATGGGTCAGGCCGGGACGGGCTCCCTGAGCGCCGTCGACGACGGTCACGTCATACCCGCCGAAGACCTCACGCAGATGCTTTTCCGCGTCCTGGAGCGACTTGTCCGGGGCGAACCGGTAATTGAGCGTCACAAGGCATTCGTCCGGAATCACATTTCCGGCCACTCCGCCACTGATGAAGACCGCGTTGAGCCCCTCGCGGAACTCCAGGCCGTCCACGACCGGGCGGCTCGGCTCGTACGTACGCAGGATGTCCAGCACGGCACCGGCATTGTGGATGGCGTTCGAGCCCATCCAGGACCGGGCACTGTGCGCCCGCTCACCGGGCACCGCCACCTCGATCCGGATCGTGCCCTGGCAGCCGCCCTCGATGATGCCGCCCGAGGGCTCCATCAGCACGGCGAAGTCGGCCTCGAGCAGCTCGGACCGGGTGTCGCCGATGCGCTTGAGGCCGTTGCGCGACTCCTCGACCTCTTCGCACTCGTAGAAGAAGTACGTTACGTCGCGGTTGGTCTCGGGCAGCGTGGCCAGCTTGAGCTGGACGGCGACGCCGGCCTTCATGTCGCCGGTCCCGCAGCCGTACAGCCGGTCGCCCTCCACCCGCGACGGGAGGTTGTCGTTGATCGGGACGGTGTCGATGTGGCCGGCGATGACCACACGCTCGCTCCGCCCCTGCGTCGTACGCGCGATCACCGTGTCGCCGTCGCGTTCGACGGTGAGATGGGGCAGCGCGCGCAGCGCCTCTTCGATGGCGTCGGCGAGGGCACGCTCGTCGCCGCTCACGGATTCGATGTCGACGATCGCCTGGGTCAGGGCCGCCACATCTTGAGTCAGATCAAGCCGCATGGGTCATCAGCCTACTTCGAGTGTGCCCGGATCCGGCCAACCGGTCAGCTGCCGATCGGGCCTTGACACCACTGCTGACCTGTACTGACTGCTCGATGTGCCAACAGAAAGGGCAATCGTTAGGGGGATTTTCCACCTATCTCTAAGTTACTACGTAGGATATTTACCTGTCGGGAGCGGAATTCAGCTCAACCCCCAGGGAGTCCTCCGCAATGCCCGACACATCGGCCTACGGCCGCCGTGACTTCATCACGCGAGCGGCCGCCATCGCGGGCGGTGCCGCGTTGATCGGCGCGGCCGACCTCACCCACTCGCGGTCGGCGCACGCCGCCGCAGCACCCCGCGTCTACACCCGCGCCGAATGGGGCGCCCGGCCCCCCACCTCGACGGCCCAGATCATCGCCGCGCCCGACCACCTCGTCGTCCACCACATGGCCTTCCCCAACTCCACCGACTACTCGCTGTCCCACGCATTCCAGCTCTCCCGCGACTGCCAGGACCTCCACATGGACACGAACGGCTGGGGGGACACGGGCCAGCAGCTCACCATCAGCCGCGGCGGCTACGTGATGGAGGGCCGCAACCGGTCGCTGGAGGCCATCGGCAAGGGCGCGAACGTCATGGGCGCCCAGACCGCCAACAACAACAGCCACACCCTCGGCATCGAGAACGAGGGCACCTACACGAGCGTGCTCCCCCCGACCGCGCTGTGGAACGCGCTGGTCAAGACCCTTGCCTGGCTCTGCGACGACTACGGCCTCGATCCGCACGCCGGGATCGTCGGCCACCGCGACTACGTCGCCACCCAGTGCCCAGGCGACGCCCTCTACGCCAAGCTGCCCCAGCTGCGCAACGACGTCGCGAACGCGCTCGGTGCACCGCTCACCGCCGAGCGCACGACCCCGTACGTCCATACCGATCTCCCCGCCCCCCGCCGTCGCGGCGACCACGGCCCCGCCGTCGGCGCCGGCGAACGCCCCTGACCCTCGCCCAGGAGGAACCATGACCCACTCTCGCCTCGCCCGCCGCCTCGGCACCGCCGCGGCGGTGCTCGCCCTGACCGGCAGCGGCCTGGCCGCCGGCCCCTCCGCCGGCGCGACCCCCAACCCGATCACCCACCCCGACCAGGACCACATGGGCTCCGGCCTGGCCGCCCGCGTCGGCTCCCGCCCCGCGAGCTCGAACGTCAGCGCGGCCGTCGCCGGCCTGCCCGGCCTCGACGTCTCCAGCCACCAGGGCAACGTCAACTGGACCACGGTCAAGAACAACGGCGCGAAGTTCGCCTACGTCAAGGCCACCGAGGGCACCTCGTACACGAACCCGTACTTCAGCCAGCAGTACGTCGGCTCCTACAACGTCGGGCTCATCCGCGGGGCATACCACTTCGCGACGCCGAACACCTCCAGCGGCGCGGCCCAGGCGGACTACTTCGCCGCCCACGGCGGCGGCTGGTCGGCCGACCACCACACGCTGCCCGGGGCGCTCGACATCGAGTACAACCCCTACGGCGCGACCTGCTACGGCCTCAGCCAGGCGTCGATGCGCAGTTGGATCCACGCGTTCCTCAACGAGTACCACGCCAAGACCGGCCGCTGGGCGGTCATCTACTCCACCCTCGACTGGTGGACGAGCTGCACCGGCAACTCGGACGCGACCTTCGCCAACAACGACCCGTTCTGGATCGCGCGCTACTCCAGCTCCGCGGGCACGCTGCCGGCGGGCTATGGCGCCTACACCATCTGGCAGTACGCCGACAGCGGCACCTTCCCCGGTGACCAGGACACCTTCAACGGCTCCGCCGCGCGACTGCTCGCCCTGGCCGACAACACTCCCTGACCTCCGCCAGGTGTGAGGGGTTCCCCGTTCCCCGCCCCCCGGGGAGCCCCTCACAACCGATGCTCAGGCGCTGATGCCGTGGTCGCGCAGGATGTCGTTGAGCTTGGACTTGTCGTGGCGGACACCCGGCTCCAGGCGCCGGATGATGAGGACGGCCGGCATGCCGAACGTCCCGCCGGGGAACTCCTTCATCCGCGTGCCGCCGACCGCGACGCACCAGTCGGGGATCCGGCCGCGGCCGATCTCCTCCCCCGTCTCGACGTCGATCACCGGCATCGACGCGGACAGGTTCGTGCCCGACCCGACCACAGCCCCCTTGCCGACCCGCGCGCCCTCGACGATCATCGAGCGGCTGCCGATCATGGCCTCGTCCTCGATGACGACGGGCCGGGCGTTCGGCGGCTCCAGAACGCCGCCGATGCCGACGCCCCCGGACAGGTGGACGTTCTTGCCGACCTGCGCGCAGGAGCCGACCGTCGCCCACGTGTCCACCATCGTGCCCGAGTCGACATAGGCGCCGATGTTGGTGAAGGACGGCATCAGCACGACGCCGGGCGCCAGGTAGGAACCCCAGCGAGCGATCGCGCCGGGCACGAGGCGTACGCCCTCGAGGCGGGTCTTCAGCGGGAGCCGGTCGTGGTAGTGGAAGTCGCCTACCTGCGAACGCGTCATCCCGAGCACCTTGAAGCCGAGCAGGATCGCCCGCTTGGCGCGCTCGTCGACGACGACCTCGTCGGTGGTCTCATCCACATGGGCGACGCGGGCCGTACCCGCGTCGATCAGGTCGACGGCGGCCAGGACGGCCGCGCGTGCTTCGGTGTCCTCGGGGCTCAGGTCCGCCCGGCGCTCCCACAGCTCGTCGATGGCGCTGGAGATCGGACTGGTGAACGTGTCGGTCATGGCGGCGAGGATAGCGGCGCGGGCATGCGTGGCCGCGCACGAGGGTCGCCGAGCCGGTACGGTCTTCGCGTGGGTCAGGCGAATGGAAGGCGGCTGCGGCTCGCCGTTGTCGCATTGGTCACGACGCTGGTCATCGTGGGTGGCGGCGTCGTGCTCTACCTGCATTTCCGGCCCTACCTCCACGGCACCAGCTGCGAGGCCCGGTCGGACACCGGGGTGATGCCGCTCGACCTCGACCAGGCCGCCAACGCCTCGACGATCGCCACCGTGGCGCTGCGCAGGAAGCTGCCGGAGCGTGCCACGGTCATCGCGTACGCGACGGCGCTGCAGGAGTCGCACCTCCGCAACCTGGAGAGCGGCGACCGAGACTCTGTCGGGCTGTTCCAGCAGCGTCCGTCGCAGGGCTGGGGCACGATCAAGCAGCTCCAGGACCCGGTGTACGCCACCGGGCGGTTCTTCGGCGCGCTGGTCAAGGTGAAGGACTACACCGGTCTGCCCGTGCACGTGGCCGCCCAGAAGGTCCAGCGCAGCGCGGACGGCAGCGCCTACGCCCAGCACGAGGAGGACGCGCGGACCCTCGCGGAGGCGTTCACGGGCCATGCGCCCGCGTCCGTACGCTGCTGGTACCCGCCGAACAAGCGCAAGGCGCACTCCGACACCCGGTCGGCACTCGCCGAGCTGCGCCTGACGCTCAAGCGCAGCGACGACGGCGACCTCACCGTGCCCACCACCCGCGCCGGCTGGACGATGGCCGGCTGGCTGGTCGCGCACGCACAGGTGTACGGCCTGCGTGAGGTGCGTTACTCCGGGCGGCACTGGCGCGCCAGCGACGGCCACAGCGGCTGGACGAAGGACAAGAAGGCCACCGGGGACCACATCACGGTGAGCTAGCTCCGCGGGGGAACAGCACGCTGTACGCGTTGAGCGCAGGCCGGCCGCCCAGGTGGGCGTACGGCACGCCGGCGCCGCCGGCGATCTCGCCGTTCGTCACGAGGTCGATCAGGCGGGCCATGGACTTGCCCTCGTACACCGGGTCGGTGATCATCCCTTCGAGCCGGGCGGACAGCCGCATCGCCTCGAGCGTCCGTTCGGATCCCCTGGCTACAGGCCCAGGCCGCGGCCGATGATCTCCTTCATGATCTCGGTGGTGCCACCGAAGATCGTCTGGATGCGGGCGTCGAGGTAGGCCTTGGCGATGGGGTACTCCGTCATGTAGCCGTAGCCGCCGTGCAGTTGCAGGCAGCGGTCCACGACGCGGTTGCAGAGCTCGGTGTTCCACCACTTGAGCATCGAGGCCTCTTCGGTGCCGAGGCGTTCGGCGACGTGCTCGACCACGCAGCGGTCCGTGAACGAACGCGCGACCGTGAGCTCGGTCTTCATCTCGGCCAGGGTGAACCGGTTGTGCTGGAACCGGCCGATCGGGCGGCCGAACGCCTCGCGGGTGCGGCAGTACTCCAGCGTCTCCTCGAACGCCTTCTCCGCGCCCGCCAGGGCGGTCACACCGATGGTCACCCGCTCGCGCGGGAGGTTCTGCATCAGGTAGATGAAGCCCTCGCCCTCCTCGCCGAGGAGGTTCTCCTTCGGGACCCGTACGTTGTCGAAGTAGAGCTCGGCGGTGTCCTGCGCGTGCAGGCCGATCTTGTCCAGGTTGCGGCCGCGCTCGAAGCCGATCATGCCGCGCTCGACGACCAGCAGGCTGAAACCCTTGTGGCCCGCCTCCGGGTCGGTCTTGGCGACGACGATGACGAGGTCGGACAGGATGCCGTTCGTGATGAACGTCTTCTGCCCGTTGAGGACGTAGTCGTCGCCGTCCCTGACCGCGGTCGTCTTGATGCCCTGCAGGTCGGAGCCCGCGGCCGGCTCGCTCATGGCGATGGCGGTGATGATCTCACCGGAGCAGTAGCCGGGCAGCCAGCGTTCCTTCTGCTCGTCGGTGGCGAGACGGCTCAGGTAACCGCCGTTGATGTCGTTGTGCACGGCGAAGCCGGGCCCGTGCACTCCGGCGCGGGCGAGCTCCTCGCCCATGACGACGTAGTAGCGGTAGTCGGTCTCACCGCCGCCGCCGTACCGCTCGTCGATGTCGATGCCGAGCAGGCCCTGCCGCCCGGCCGCCAGCCACACGTCGCGGGAGACGACACCGTCCTTCTCCCACTGCTCGTGGAACGGCGCGACCTCCTTGGCGATGAAGGACCGCACGGTTTCGCGGAAGCTCTCGTGCTCATCGGTGAAGATCTCACACTGCATGCCCTGCGCTCCTCGACGGCGTAAGTAGAACCTTATTCGGTTCCATGAAACACCATCGGCACCGAGCCCGCACAGCCCGGACGCCCGCTCGGGCGTCAGGCGGTCAGGCGTGCCGCGGCGGCGGCCACCCGCTCGTCGGTCGCGGTGAACGCCGCGCGTACGTGCCGTGCTCCCCGAGCGCCGTAGAACTCGCCCGGCCCGACGAGAATACCCAGCTCAGCGAGGGCCTTAACCGTGCTCCAGCAGGGCTCGTCGCGGGTCAGCCAGAGATAGAGGCCGCCCTCGGAGTGGTCGACGCGGAAGCCGTACGCCTCGAAGGCGGTGCGCAGGGTGGCGCGGCGGCGCGCGTACCGCGCCCGCTGCTCCTCGACGTGCTCGTCGTCGCCCAGCGCCGCCGTCATGGCCGCCTGAACCGGCGCCGGCATGATCATGCCGGCGTGCTTGCGCACCTCGAGGAGGTCCTTGATCAAGGCCGCGTCACCGGCGAGGAAGCCCGCACGGTAGCCCGCCAGGTTGGAGCGCTTGGACAGCGAGTGCACCGCGATCAGACCGGTGTGGTCACCGCCGCACACGTCGTCCCGGAGGACCGAGACGGGCTCGGCCTCCCAGCCGAGCTCGGCGTAGCACTCGTCGCTGATGAGGATCACACCGCGCTCGCGGGCCCAGTCGACGACCTTGCGAAGGTGCTCCACGGGCAGGATCTGCCCCGTGGGGTTGGACGGCGAGTTGATCCAGACGATCTTCGGCGTCTCCGGACCCAGGCTCACCAGCCCGTCCACCGCGACGGTGGAGGCTCCGGCGAGACGCGCGCCGACGTCGTACGTCGGGTAGGCGAGCCCCGGAATGGCGACCGTGTCACCGTGGCCTGCGCCGAGCAGCGTCGGCAGCCAGGCGACGGCCTCCTTGGTGCCGATGACCGGCAGGATCGCCGCTGGATCCACGGAGACGCCGAGCCGGCGGCTCAGCCATCCGGTGGCGGCGTCACGCAGCGCGGGAGTGCCGTACGTCGTCGGGTACCCGGGCGCGTCGGCGGCGTCGGCCAGGGCCTGACGCACGATCTGCGGCGTGGGGTCGACCGGTGTGCCGATGGACAGATCGACGATGCCGTCCGGGTGCTGCTGGGCCTGCTGTTTGTACGGGGCCAGCAGATCCCAGGGAAAGTCCGGCAGCGTCCTGATCATGCGTCTCCCCGTTCCGCGCGCCGCCCACCTCGTAGAGACGGACGGCGCGCGTACATGCTCGTCCGGACTCAGGCCTCGTCGCCCTGCGGCGGAAGGACCGCCACGATCGGGTGATCCTTGTCGATCTTGCCGACCTTGGACGCACCGCCCGGCGACCCGAGATCGTCGAAGAACTCCACGTTGGCCTTGTAGAAGTCCTTCCACTGGTCCGGCGTGTCGTCTTCGTAGAAGATCGCCTCGACCGGGCATACCGGTTCGCATGCACCACAGACGACGCACTCGTCCGGGTGAATGTAGAGCATGCGCTTGCCCTCGTAGATGCAGTCGACGGGGCACTCTTCGATGCATGCCTTGTCGAGCACGTCCACGCAAGGCTGCGCGATGACGTAGGTCACGTCGTACTCCTCAACGTCTGTGGCCGTCGCCACGGCTCGCAGCGGTTCCTTGCCTAGTATTGCCGTTATCAGTCAACCGTTTCGACATGGGGGGCGTCACATCGGACCGCGATTTTCTGCCAGGTACGTCGTTTCGGTATCCCCTGCCGACGTCGGGCGACGTGTGTCACTCCGGCGACGGTTGCCCTCCGGAGCGTACAGCGACGTTGTCGGACATCTTGACGCCTGGGCCGGTGGCGAGCTGACGGTACGCCGCCGGGACGGCTCGGTGGTCACTCTCGCCGAGGCCGACCTGGTGGCCGGAAAAGTCGTTCCGCCAGCACCCCCACGCCGCAGACCCACTCGAACTTCCGAGGGCACCCCTCTCCCCCCAGAGTAGATCAATCCGCCCATACCGTCGCACTACCAGGCGCACCGGCATGCGCCCGTACGTCCCGTTGGTGGGAGTCGTCCGCCGCCTCCGCCGGTCCGCCTCACCGGCCCTGCTCGGGACGCCCGTACGCTGCGGGCGGTCCCGCTCGGGCGCCAGTCTGGCATCTGTATCGCCGTGGCTACATCGACCCTTCGAGACCGTTCCGTGGCCAGTCGGGGACGTCCGCGGGCAGGTCCTGGCTGACCTTCATGGGGAAGTCGGCCGGACGCTTCTCCAGGAACGCCGTGACTCCTTCGGCCGCGTCCGGCGCCGCGCCGAGCGTGCGCATCAACAGGGAGTCGGCTCGGTGGGCGTCCCATGGTGAGGGCGCGCCGAGCCCGGACCACATCAGGCGCCGAATCGCCGTCACCGCCACGGCGGAGGTGTTGGCCGCGATCTCTCCGGCGAGTTCGTACGCGGCGTCGAGAAGCTGATCCCCGGGGTACAGGCGGGATACGAGACGGCCCCGCAGTGCCTCGTCCGCGTCGAAGACCCGGCCGGTCGCGGCCCATTCCATGGCCTGGGCGATACCGACCAGGCGCGGCAGGAACCAGCTCGAGGCGGCCTCGGTGACGATGCC
>JAOPYG010000481.1 GCA_025964685.1 Actinoallomurus sp.
CATCAGCCTGCTGGTCGGTGGCATCGGGATCACCAACATCATGCTCGTCACGGTCACCGAGCGGACGCGGGAGATCGGCATCCGCAAGGCCATCGGAGCGCCGAAGAGCGCGATCCTCGGCCAGTTCATCGCGGAGGCGACCGTGCTGAGCCTGCTGGGTGGAGTGCTCGGGGTGGTCCTGGGTGTCGTCGGCAGCCTTTTCAAGGTCGTCGGCGTGAAGCCGGTGATCGTGCCCTCCTCGATCGTGCTGGCGCTGGGCGTGTCCGTGGCGATCGGCCTGTTCTTCGGCAGCTATCCGGCCAACCGCGCGGCCAAGCTGCGCCCGATCGAGGCGCTGCGTCATGTCTGACAGTGATTCCAGGGAGAACGACGTGAGCGGCCGCAGAAGACTCAACGCACCCGTCCTCGACAGCGAGACCGACCCGCTCTCCACGTCGCCGTTCGAGGGCGATCTGGCCGAAGAGCTGGCCAAGGCGCCGCGCGTCCGGCGGCTTCCCGGCCTGACGACGTACCTCTGCGCCGGTGTGGTGCTGGCCCTCGGATTCGTGATCGGCGCCCAGACCGACCGGCACATGGGCACGCAGGCGTCGAACTCGGCGCAGAGCGGCGCGGGGGCGATTCCGGGCGGGGGAATGCCCGGCGGAGGAATGCGGGGCGGCGGAATGCCCGGCCAGGGTGGTGGCGGCCAAGGCCAGGGCGGACGCGGTGCTCCGGGCGCTTCCGCCGGCACCGGCGGGACGACCGGCACGGTCCAGAAGATCGCCGGAAAGACGATCTACGTGCAGACGGCCAACGGGGTCGTCCAGGTGAAGGTGACCGGGACGACCAAGATCCGCATTCTTCAGAGCGGCTCGGCCAAGGACCTCAAGTCCGGCACGAGCGTGGTCGTCCAGGGCCCCCAGGCCAAGGACGGCACCGTTACAGCCACCTCGGTCAGCCAGGGCGCCTCTTCGAGCGGCTGACGCACCCGTAAGAAATCCATTCACTACTCAGGAGACAACCTTGATCGAGAAAAAGGCGATGATTCGGCTGTTCGGCGGAGCGGCCATCGCGGGCACCCTCATGCTCAGCGCGGCGTGTGGCGGCAGTAGCGGCGGCAGTGGCGGCAGCGGGGGCGCGTCCCCGAGCCAGGGCAGCCAGCAGGGCGGTCAGGGGAGTGGCGGAAACAGCGCGATGTCCGCGTACCGAGCGTGCCTGCAGAAGCAGGGCGTGACGATGCCCAGCCGCGGCGCGGGCGGCGGTGGAGGTGGGAATGGTGGCAGGCCCACGGCCAGGCCGACCGGCCGCCCGAGCGGCATGCCGTCCATGTCAGCCGAGCAGCAGAAGGCGGCGCAGGCATGCGCGTCGCTCCGTCCTCAGGGCGGCTCGGGTGGCCAGGGCGGCGGGAGCCAGCCCGGGTCCTGATCCGGAGGGTCGTGACCCGAACAGCGCCCCTGGGAGCCGGCCGGCCCAGGGGCGCTGTCTTTGCCGTTCCCGATGCTCGGCGACGGTGCCTGGTGTGGACCCCGCACCGTCCTGACCCGTGAATCCTCTCTAAGGAACGCCTCATCTCGGTCTTATGGGCGCATCAAGGTCGCACCCCAGCCTGGTCTCATGGTGGCTTCCGCACGGATCCTTGTGGCCGATGACGATCACGCGGTGCGGTCCGCCCTCGAGCGGGCGTTGCGGCTCAGCGGTTGCGACGTGGAACTCGCCGAGGACGGTGTCGACGCGCTGGATGCGATCGACGCGTTCCAGCCTGACGCGCTGATCCTCGACGTGAAGATGCCGAGGCTCGACGGCCTGGGCGCCTGCCGCCTGCTGCGCAGGCGCGGAGATGATCTGCCGATCCTCATGCTGACAGCCCGGGGCGAACTCGACGACCGTGTCGCGGGGCTGGACGCCGGTGCTGACGACTACCTCGCCAAGCCGTTCGAGCTGGATGAGCTGATCGCACGCCTGCGCGCGCTCCTGCGGCGGTCCTGCGCATTCGGCGGCGATGGCGGTACGGCGGAGGAGATCCTGCGCTTCGCGGACCTGAGCATGAACCTGGGCGCCTGGGAGGCTCGCCGCGGCGAGCGGTCTCTGGAGCTGACGCGGACCGAGTTCAACCTGCTCCAGCTGATGATGCGTAACCCGACGCACGTCCTGGAGAGGTCTCGCATCTTCCAGGAGGTCTGGGGCTATGACTTCGGACGGTCCTCGAACTCTCTGGACGTCTACATCGGCTATCTGCGCCGTAAGACGGAAGAGAACGGCGAGCCCCGGGTGATCCACACGGTGCGCGGGGTCGGATACACCCTCCGGTGAAGTGAAGTCCGAAGATCATCCGATCTTACGTGCTTTTCATGTTCGTCTTTCCGGTTTCTCAATGTGTGTGGCTAATGTATTTCTTGTAAGCGCCGGAAGGCGATGGAGGGGTACTGAAAGGACTTGAAGATGAGTTTTCGCAAGCTGACGCCCGTGCCGTCGAAGAGCCGTAAGCCTGAGCCTAAGAAGCCTGTGCGCAAGCACGGCAAGAAGCACCCGAAGCGGACCGATCGGTAGTCCGTCCTCGTAGGGGCAAGGGAGTCGGCGCTCGCGCCGGCTCCCTTTTTTCGTCGTCCACCCCTTGAGCTAGGAGACCTTGCGATCTTACGTGCTTTTCATGTTCGTCTTTCCGGTTTCTCAATGTGTGTGCCTAATGTATTTCTTGTAAGCGCCGGAAGGCGATGGAGGGGTACTGAAAGGACCCGAAGATGAGTTTTCGCAAGCTGACGCCCGTGCCGTCGAAGAGCCGTAAGCCTGAGCCTAAGAAGCCTGTGCGCAAGCACGGCAAGAAGCACCCGAAGCGAACCCATCGGTAATCGATCCTCATCGGGGGCGGGAGCCGGCGATTCCGCCGGCTCCCTTTTCCGTGACCTGAGAAAGAGGGAACATGTTCCGGTCACCCATCGCCTCGCGTCCTCATGGTGTCTCCGCGCGTGACGCCTTCCGCCGGTTCTGGCCGTACACGCGCGGGATCCGCCGGTGGCTGGTGGCCGGAGCCCTGCTGCTCATCCTGGCGGCCGCCGGCGAGGTCGGCGCGATCTGGCTGTTCGGCGACATCACCGATCACGTGCTGGCGGCGAAGGACCTGCACGCCTTCTGGACGCCGGCCCTGATCTGGCTGCAACTGTCGGTCGTGACCGCCGCGGCGTCCTTCGGTGGCGACTACCTGACCACCCTTGTGGGAGAGCGGTTCCTCCTGCGGTTGCGCGACTCGGTCTTCGCCCACATCCAGCGACTCTCCCCGGATTTCTTCGACAAGCGCCAGACG
Source organism: Actinoallomurus sp. (assembly GCA_025964685.1). Lineage (GTDB taxonomy): Bacteria > Actinomycetota > Actinomycetes > Streptosporangiales > Streptosporangiaceae > Actinoallomurus. Next base: position 3,278 of record JAOPYG010000481.1, read on the forward strand.
GGTGACCTGATGGTCCGGCTCACCGGGGACGTCGAGGCGATCGAGCAGTTCGTCGCCTCCGGCGTGATCCAGACGGTCACTTCGGCCATCAGCGCCGTCTTCTTCGTCGTCGCGGCGCTCTACGTCCGATGGGACCTGGCTCTCGTGTCCTTCGCCATCGCGCCGCTGTTCTGGGTCGCGGTGCGGAGTTTCACCTCGCGCTTCAGGGACGCGGCCGTACAGGAGCGGGAGAGCGACGGCGCGATGACCAGCGTCGTCGAGGAGAGCCTGTCCAACCAGGCCCTCGTACAGGCCTACAACCGGCAGCGGACCGAGCAGCGGCGCCTGCACCGGGCGGGCCTCTCATGGCTGGAGGCGAAGATGGCGGAGAGCCGGCTGTCCGCGCTGTACGAGCCGCTGGTCCAGGTCATCGAGACCGTGTGCGTCCTCGTCGTCCTCGGCTTCGGCGCCTGGGAGCTCACGAACGACCGCATCACCCTCGGCGGCCTCCTCGCCTTCGCCGCCTACCTCGGTTACCTCTACCCGCCGATCCAGAACCTGGGCCACATCAACCTGATCGCCTCCGAGGCGACCGCCAGCGCCGACCGCATCATCGAGATCATGGAGGCCCGGCCGGCGGTCGCAGAGTTCCCGGCGGCCCGCACCCGTGCCGCGAGGCGGGGACGGGTGGCCTTCGATCGGGTCACCTTCCGCTATCCGGGAAGCGACCGGCCCGTGCTCGATGAACTGTCATTCCGGGCCGGACCGGAGGAACTCGTACTGCTGACCGGGCCGAGTGGTTCGGGAAAGTCCACCATCACCAAGCTGCTGCTGCGGTTCTACGATCCGGACGCCGGACGGATCCGGCTGGACGGCGTCGACGTCCGCGAGCTCTCATTGGAGACCCTGCGCGACACCGTCACTCTGCTCCAGCAGGAGAACCTGCTGTTCCCCGGGACCGTGCGGGACAACATCGCGTACGGCAGGCCGGGCGCCACCGACGAGCAGATCATCTCGGCCGCGCGCGCCGCCGAGGCGCACGACTTCATCACCGCCCTGCCCGAGGGCTATGACACCCCGGTCGGCCAGCGCGGTCGCCTGCTGTCCGGAGGACAGCGCCAGCGGATCGCCATCGCCCGGGCCATGGTGCGCGACGCTCCCGTCCTGATCCTGGACGAGCCGACCACCGGTCTTGACGCCCCGACCGCGCGCCGCGTGCTCGGACCGCTGCGCCGCCTGATGGCGGGGCGCACGACCATCCTCATCACCCATGACCTTCATCTCGCGCCAGAGGCCGACAAGATCATCGCCCTTGACGGGGCGAGGTTCGGTGACCGGACGGAAGATGATCGGCGCGCCGGGGTCCTCCAGTAGCCGGTGGTCATCGTTCTGCCTTGAGCATCGCGGACACCGTGAGCTTGCTGGCGTCCTCGATCCGATCCTCGCCGCCCTGCATCACGACGTTGTGATCCGACACAGCGGCGATCACGAACGTGTGCCCGCCGTTCACCACTCGTCCGATGCAGTTCACGATCCAGGTGTCATCGTCCACCGTGCGGGACAGCAGACCCACTTTCACCGCGAAGGTCTCGCCCGGAGCGGAGGCCGCGCTCACGCCCCAATTCTCATCTGACGCCACATTGTCCATGAGGCCGAGCACGTACCGCCGGCTGGCGGCGGTGAGTGGGCTGCGCGACGACGTGAGTGCGTTGAGGACCCTGATCTGATCCTGCGCGCTGGTGGTGGTCGTGCCCCAGCCGCCGGCCGCGGGCCTCGTATTCTTCAGACCCAGCTTCCGGCTCACGGCGTTGAAGCCCGAGTATCCGCCGATCTCGTTGAAGATCGAGGTCGCCGCCTCGTTGCTGCTCACGTGGATCATGGGTTGCGCGAGTTCCTTCTCCGCCGTGGTGAGGCCGCGGCCTTCCTTTTGGGCTTTGAGCAGGAGCCCGATGAGGAATTCGACCTTGATGATGCTCGCCGTCGCGACCCGGACAGCCGGGTGATAGGTGTACGAGATGCCCGCTGTCAGGTCACGTACCGACAGGGAGAACCGTGCGGCGTTGGTGCCGAGGTCGTCGCCCAGCTCTCGGTTCAACTGATCACGTGCGGACGTCGAGAACGCGGGGGACGGCGCCGATTCCGTCACGGTGGGCAGCGGTGTCGACGACAACTGCTGCGGGCCGGCTTGTGGCGTATCGGTCGAGCACGCTGTCCCGGCGGCCAGGATCAGCATGGCGGCGGAGACGGGCAGACCACGTCTGAACAGGGAGATCATGCCCTGTGAGCGTGGCCCGGTGAATTTGGATGAACGTTAAATCAACCTATGAGCTGACTGAGATTCCCGCCTCGCTCATCGATCGGTGTGGGGTGTCAACGGATAGGTTCGCGTTTGTGTCTTTAGAGAGTTCTGCCCCCAACCCTCATGAAGCGCACAGCGCCGCAGAGTTCGTCGCCCAGCTCCGAGGCCTCAGGGCGTGGTCGGGCCTGACCTATCGCCAGCTCGCACGACGGGCGATGGAACGCGGCGAGGTGCTGCCGCCGAGCACGGTCGCCGCCGCCCTCAACCGGGAGACGCTGCCCCGTACAGACCTCGTCGGGGCGCTGGTGAGGGCGTGCGGTGGAGACGACGACACCGTCGAGGCCTGGGTAGGTACGCGCAGGCGGCTGGCCGTCGAGGAAGGCATGGCCCCGGCCGCCGTCGAGCAGGTGCCATCACCGGGGTGGGGCGATCACGCCGCGGACCCCGGTCGGAATCCTCGCGGTCGGGGCCGGGTATCGGCCGTACTCGCGGGCGCGGGTGGTCTCGCGCGGTGTGCGAGGTGCCGGGCGGCTGATCCCCGTACTGCTGGCGCTTTTCGTCATCGGCGCATCGGCGCCGCCGCCCGCACCCGGTGAAGCGGCGCGGGCCCCGAGCCGCTCCGGACCGCCACGCCTTCCCGCGCCAATGGCCTGGTGGCGCTTTGAAGAGACCGCCGGCCGGACCGCGCTCGACTCCTCCGGCCACAACTTTCACGCGGCCATCGGTGGTGGCGTGACCCGCACCGCCGTTCCTGGCGGTCACGCGCTGGAGCTGGACGGCAGCGGTCACGCGGTGACCCGTGGACCCGTCGTCCGTACGGACGCGGCCTTCACGGTCACGGCGTGGGTGCGTCTGGACATGCCCGATCAGTGGGGGACGGTGATCAGCCAGCATCACGGCACCCGTGATCCCGACGTGGTCCTGCTGGACTACGACGCCGAGCACACCGACTGGGCGTTCATGTTCCCCGACCGGGGCAAGGGATGGGCCATGGGCAATGAGACCGTCTTCAGCGGACTCGTGCCGGTGCAGGGAAGATGGACCCATCTCGCGGCGGTCTTCGCCCCGGCCGACCGGCGCGTGTGCCTCTACGTCCCCGGGAACCTCGAGGCGTGCCGGACCCGCACCACGATCACCCGCGCGAACGGTCCTCTGGAGATCGGGCGGGCGCTGGCAGAGGGCAAGCCGGTCGACGGCTGGCACGGCGCCGTCGACGATGTCCGCGTCTTCGCGCGTGCCCTGACCGGCCCGCAGATCAAAGAGGTCGTAGCCCACCGCGCCTGACCGGCGACGGCACGCGCTTCGCCTTACCGATCACCTGATGTGCATGGTCCGGGGCTGTGGGATCCGTGGTGTCATCCATGTTCTCTGCGTCGATCGCGACGATTCCGGTACGGCGGTGCGACCGCCTCGGCGAGCCGCAAAACGATCGTGCCGGACAGCGCGAATCCAGACCACGGTGTGGCCGTTCGGGTGTGTCCCGATCTGTTCGCCGCACGTCGGACCGGGTGTGCAGCCGGTTGTCCCCGTTGCCGCAGGCGGTGAGCGTGAGGGCGGCGAGCGAGACGACGAGCGGCGAAAGTGCGCGTTTCATGCGTGTTCGACCTTCGATCTGTTCACTGCACGTCGGAGTGGGGGTGTGGCCACCTTGAAGGGCTAGCCGGCTCGCCTCCGCCGCTTGGACGACGCCCACAGAAGGGCAGAGCCCACGAGTACCGTCGCTGCTCCGGTAATGGCGTCGATCATCATGTTCTGTCCCGTGAACGGCAGGTAGCCGTGGAGGGGGGCGTGGTGCCTGGGCGAGTGGCGTGCGCGATGTCCCCGGCTGTGGGGGCGGGCGAACCGGGGGTTGCCGTGGCTCTGATCGCTGGAGCCATTGTGGGACCAGCTCTCGTGCTTGCCGGCGGAGTCCAGGTCGGCGGAGATGCCGTTGTCCGACTCGGAGTGCGCGCCGGCGGAGTGACCGTCCTCCCCCCATCCGGCGGATGACGGTCTTCCCGGGTCGCTCCATCCCGGTCCCAGGCCGGGGCCTGACACACCGGGAAGCACACGTATCCCCACTGAGGTGGGGACCTGGGAGGAGTCCGCCCTCCTGTGCGCGGATTCACCGGCGCGGGTTTCCCGGTGATGTCCGTCCGGATCGGCCCTCGCGCTCGGCGCGGCCAGCGTCGGCATGCCCGCGCACAGGGCGAGCAGAGTCACGGCATTGGCGGCGAGCAGGACCGGCAGGCGACGGCGGCGCATTGTGTACCCCTACAGAGAGTAAATTCTGCTTTCCGAATGGGCGCTACATCATTCCTCGGGCTAACTCCGAATTACCCACTTCGCGGCCTCCGGCACCTCGATCATTCAAGATCGATACGGCGCAAACTTCGTGAAATCGGATTGCGTCGCTCTGCGAAAAGAATGCCAGATGATGTCGCCGAACGATCATGTTTGGCTGTCTGGGGGTTCGGAAAAATACTCGCCGTGATCATCCGAGGGTGGACGGTTTAGCATGCTGGAACTGTCCAGTATCAGCGCGATGCTGCGATGAGGTACGCCGTGACCGATCGGCTCCGCCGTGAGATCGGCGTCCTTTTGAGTATTACCTGTCTCCTATGGGCGCAGGCTCCGGGCGCTGCCGCTCGTCGTGCTCCCACCCCTGGCTTCTCGCTCGAGGTCACTCCGACCCGTCTGGTCATCCCGGCGGGTGCGAGCTCGACCACCCAGAAGTTCGAGGTCATCAATGGCGGGCGGATGCCATTCACGGTGACGGTCCAGAAGGCGGACTTCACGGCAGGTGAGAACGGTGAGCTTCGTTTCCAGCCCAATGCCCCTTATGCGGCGGCGAGCTGGGCCGAGGTCACTCCAACGCACTTTGTGGTGGCGGCCGGCGCGCAAACGAGCGTGACATTCCGACTCAATCGACCAGCTAAGGCGGAACCGGGCGATCACCAATTCGCCCTGATATTCAAGGTTCCGGCAGGCCGGAACGCCGCCAACATCAGGATCAACCGCGGCATCGCCACTCCGGTGTTCGTCGCCGTCCCGGGGTCGGCCGACAGGTCGGTCGAGGTCACGCGCCTGAGGGCGCCCGGGTTCGCGCTGCACGGCCCGGTGTACCTGAGTACGAGGGTCCACGACATCGGCACGGTGCATCGCGACTTCCGCGGCACGGGGAAGCTGCACGTCGACGTCGGTGGAGGCAGGGTGGGGTTTCCCGACTTCACCGTGCTGCGCGACTCGACTCGTGAGGTCACCGCCCGCTGGAACCCGCCGCTGATGTGCGTATGCCACGCCACCCTGTCGGTGCCGGGTTCCGACGGGAGGGCGAGCACCGCACCCGTCCGGATCATCATCTTCCCACTGCACCTGCTGGCGATTCTGCTCGGCGGCCTGGTGGCGCTGCTGCTGATGGGCTGGTTCGTACGACGCCGATACCGGGCCGATGTGCTCGCCACCGCCTCCGCGCTCCGTGCGGCCGAGGGTGAGCGCGGAGAAGACGAAGGTGTCTAGGCGCTTCTTCCCCGGCATAGGGGAGCGGCGACGTCCGATGGTGACGATGTGCTGGATGCCCGCGGTTCGCCGGCGGGTCGCTCGGGTGGTGCTGGCCGGTCTGCTCGGCACCGTGCTGAGCGCTCCGCTGACCGGTCTAACGCCCCGGCCGGCGTTCGCGGTGGGCAGCACGCTGTTCAACCAGCCTTTCAAGAACAACACGCCGGATCCCGCCTACCCGGTGAACCTGCCGGCGCTGCCGGCCGCCGCGACGGGAACGAACACCGCATGCCTGACCGCGTCCGGTAATCCCAGCGGCACCGGTCTGCACAGTTGCGCGACCAGCAACGATGCCCCCGGGCTTGGGGCGCTGCGCCTGACGAACACTTCGTCGTTCCAGGAAGGCGGCCTTTTCGGCGCCACCAGCGCGCCGACGTCGCAGGGGCTGGATGTGACGTTCAACAGCTATCAGTACGGCGGCAACAACGCCGACGGGCTGGCATTCGTGGCGGCGGCGGTGGACCCGGCCAACCCGCTGCCCCCGGCGAACATCGGTCAGCCGGGGGGCGCGCTCGGCTACTCCTCCAGCAAACAGGGGAACCTTTCTGGTCTGGCGAACGGCTATCTCGGCGTCGGGATGGACGTGTTCGGCAACTTCAGTAACAGCGTCTATGAGGGAAGTGGCTGTACCGATCCGCCGTACATCAGCACCACCGGTGGAAAGGTCGCCGGCCAGGTGGTGATCCGCGGTCCGGGAGCGGGCATCACCGGTTACTGCGCGATCAACAGCACCGCGACCACCACGACGTCCCCCGTGGTCCCGATGCACGGGACGACACGGGCGAACTCCCTGGTACCGGTGGAGGTGGTCCTCAACCCGACGGCCGTGAGTCTCGTGACGGCGTCGGGCATCACGGTGGCGGCCGGTACGTACAAGGTCGTGTTCACGCCTCTGACCGGAGTGCCCCGGACGCTGCAGGGGACGTTGCCCACGGTTTCGTCGACGTTGTATCCATCCCCGACGTGGACGACCGCCGCGGGCATCCCCCGTCAGCTCGCCTTCGGCTGGGTGGGGTCCACCGGGTCCGTGACCGACTTCCACGAGATCGACAACGCCAAGGTCGTCAGCCTCAACCCGGTCCCGGACCTGAACGTCGTGCAGACCAGCTTCAACGGCTCGTCGCCGCAGCCGGGCGATCCGGTGACGTACTCGGTGACGCCGAGCGTCTCGGCGGGCAGTGACGAGACCTCTCCGGTCTCGGTGACGGAGACGGTGCCCGCCGGGGTGGTGCCGGTCGGGGCGTTCGGAGCGGGCTGGGTGTGCGGGGCGCCGTCAGGGCAGAAGATCACCTGTACGAACAGCAACACGCCGTTCACCGGAGGGACGATTCTCTCCAAGATCACCGTCGTCGGCATCGTCACCGGAAGTAGCGTCACGCCGACGCTGATCCAGACGTCCTCCACGGTCACGGCGTCATCGATCGACGCCAACCCCGGTATCGCGACCACGACGACCGCCGGCACGATTCCGGCCGCCCCATCGGGGATCACCGTCACCCCGGCCAGCAGTACGATCGCCGGCGGTATCGCGGTGACGGTCGGCGGAAGCAACCTCACCGGGGCGACCGCCATCGAGATCGGCACGCCCGCGGAGCAACAGGCGGGCACCCCCGTCGTCCTGCTGCCCTGCCCGTCGGGGCCGGCCGCCGGATGCTTCACCGTCAATGGTGACGGGACGCTGAGCATCTCCTCGATGCCGCCCCGTACGTCGGCGGCGGCGGTGACCGTGACGGTGGTGACCTCGGGGGTCGCCGGATCGGCGGCCTATGTCTACACCGACAAACCTGCGACACCGGCCGCTCCCACGGCGACGCCGGGGGTCACGAGCGCGACGGTGACCTGGGCGGCGCCGGCGAGCAACGGGAGCCCGATCACCGGGTACGTCGTGACGCCGTTCCGCAACGGGGTCGCCCAGACGGCCCAGTCCTTCGACGCCTCCACCACGACGCGGACGCTGACCGGACTGACGGCCGGGGCGTCGTACACGTTCACGGTGGCAGCGGTGAACGCGCTGGGTACCAGCGCGGCGAGTCCGCAGTCGAACGCGGTGGTCCCGTACACGACTCCGGGACAGCCCGTCATCACCGCGGCCACCGCGGGTGACTCGTCGGCGACGTTGACCTGGACGGCTCCGTCCAACGGAGGGAGCGCGATCACGGGGTACGTCATCACGCCCTACATCGGGGCGGTGGCGCAGACGCCGCAGACCTTCACCGGCACCGCGACGACCCGGACGGTGACAGGCCTGACCCCGGGGACCGCCTACACCTTCACCGTGACCGCGCAGAACCTCGCGGGCTCCGGTCCGCCGTCGGCGCATTCGGCGCTGGTCACGCCGAACACCTCGCCGACGCTGACATTCGGGCCGCCGCCCGCCGGGCAGGTCGGAATCGCCTACAGCGACCAGCTGACCCTCTCCGGCGGCACGGCGCCGTACGTGTGGTCGATCAGCGCGGGCACCCTGCCGCCCGGCCTGACCCTGAACGCTTCGACAGGGTTGCTGTCGGGCACCCCCACCACGGGCGGCAGCTACCCCTTCACCGTCAAGGTGGTCGACGCGAGCAACCAGAGCGACACCAGGGCCGCCACCGTCGTGATCGCCGGCTCGCCGACGCTGGACTTCCCGCCGCCGCCGGCCGGGCAGGTCGGGGTGGCCTACAGCGACCAGCTGACCGTCTCCGGGGGTACGGCGCCGTACGTGTGGTCGGTCAGCGCGGGGACCCTGCCGCCGGGCATGACGTTGAACGCCGCCACCGGTCTGTTGTCGGGTACGCCCACCACGACGGGCAGCTACCCCTTCACCGTCAAGGTGGTCGACGCCAACAACCAGAGCGACACCAGGCCCGTCACCCTGGTGGTGGGCGTCGGGCCGGTGGTCATCACCAAGACCGCCGACACCACCGCGGCCGCGCCCGGCTCGGTGGTCCATTACACGATCACCGTGCGCAACACCGGGAGCAGCGCGTTCACCGGGGCTAGCTTCACCGATCCGCTGACGGATGTGGTCGATGACGCCACGTACGACAACGACGTCTCAGCGACGTCGGGATCGGCCGGCTACACCAGCCCGAACATCACCTGGAGCGGGAGCCTGGCGGCGGGCGCGGTGGCGACGATCACGTATTCGGTGACGGTCAAGCCGCCGGGGTCGGGCGACGGCACCATGTCCAACACGGTCACCTCCACCACGTTGGGAGCCAACTGCGCCTCGGGCAGCTCCGACCTGCGTTGCCAGGCGACGGTGGACCTGTTGTCGCTGACGATCACGAAGAAGGCCGACGCCGCCACCGTGACTCCGGGCGACACCGTGCACTACACGGTCACGGTCACCAACAGCGGTCAGGCGACTTATACGGGTGCGGCGTTCACCGACGGGCTGTCGGACGTGGTGGATGACGCGACCTACGACAACGACGCCACGGCCACGTCCGGCGCGGTGTCGTACGCGGCGCCGGCGCTCAGCTGGAGCGGGAACCTGTCAGCGGGCGGATCGGCGATCATCACGTATTCGGTGACGGTCAACACCCCGGACACGGGGGACAAGTCCCTGACCAACACGGTCTCCTCGGCGAGCGTGGGGAGTAACTGCCCCGCCGGTGGATCCGACCCTCGCTGCACCGTCACCGTGACCGCGCTGATCCCGCAGCTGACGATCGCGAGTTCGACGGATGTGTCGACGACGGTACCGACCGGCGTGGTGCGGTACACAGTGGTGGTCACCAACACCGGTCAGACTCCGTACTCCGGGGCGAACTTCACGTTCTCCCTTGCGGGGGCACTGGACAACGCGACGTACAACAACGACGCCACCGCCACGTCAGGGACCGTGAACTTCACCACCGACGGATCGGTGACCTGGACGGGTGACCTGGCGGTGGGGGCGTCGGCGACGCTGACGGCGTCGGTGACGGTCAACAATCCGCCGACCGGCGGACCGACCATGACCAGCACGGTCACCTCGACGACGCCCGGCAACAACTGCCCGGTCGGAGGGTCGGATCCGGCGTGCTCCACGACCGTCACGATCCAGATTCCGCGGTTGAGCATCACCAAGACCGCGGATGTCGCGACCATCACGCCGGGCGGGACCATCACCTACACCGTGACGGCCGCCAACACGGGGCCGACCCCCTACACGGGGGCGGCTTTCAGCGACTCGTTGTCGGTGGTGCTGTCCGACGCGGTCTACGACAACGACGCCTCGGCCAGTACGGGGTCGGTGTCCTACACCGAACCAACGCTGTCCTGGACCGGTGACCTCCCAGTCGGTGCGACCGCGACCATCACCTACTCGGTGACGGTGAAGAATCCCGATCCGGGGGACAAACACCTGGTCAACACCGTCACCTCGGCGACGCTGGGCAACAACTGCCCGGACGGTGGCACCGACCCCGCCTGTACGGCGCGGGTGACGGTCCTGGTGCCGGAGTTGACCATCACCAAGACCGCCGGCAGTCCCACGACGGTGGCGGGAGGAACCGTCACCTATACGGTGACGGTGGCCAACACCGGGGAGACCCCGTACACCGGGGCGGCGTTCACCGACGACCTGTCCGGCGTGCTGGACGACGCGGCGTACGGCAATGACGGCTCCGCCTCTTCGGGCGCCGTCTCCTACGCCGCCCCGACCCTGTCGTGGTCCGGGAACCTGGCCGTCGGTGCCACCGCCACCATCACCTACACCGTCACCGTGCACAGCCCCGACACCGGTAACGGTGTCTTGACCAACACCGCCGTCTCGGGCACCACCGGAAGCAACTGCCCGGCGGGCGGCACCGACACGCGGTGCGCGGCCACGGTCCGGGTTTCCCAGTTGCTGCTGCAGCAGAGCTATGCCGAGTCGAGTACGACGCCGGGGTCGGTGGTTCACCTGACCGCGACGTTCACCAACACCGGTCAGACCCCCTATACGGGGATCAGCGTGTTCGCCAGTAGTGCCGGTGTGGTGGATGACGCGATCCCCAACGGCGATCAGGTGGCCTCTTCGGGCACGCTGGTGCTGAACTCCACCGGGATCACCTGGACCGGGGACATCCCCGTCGGCGGAGTCGTCACGATCACCGGCTCGCTGACGGTGCGCAATCCCGACCCGGGCGACAAGGTCCTCACCGGGACGCTGGTGTCCTCGGCGCCGGGCAACAACTGCCCTTCGGGAGGAACGGATCCGCGGTGCACCGCCACGTCCACCGTGCTGCTGCCGGCCCTGTCGTTCACCAAGACCGCCGACACGGCCACCCAGGTGCCCGGCGGCGTCGTCCATTACACGATCGTCATCCAGAACACCGGACAGACTCCGTACACAGGGGCGACCGCGACCGACGATCTGTCGGGGGTGCTGACCGATGCCGCGTACGGCAACGACGCCTCCGCCACGTCCGGCACCGTCTCCTACACCAGCCCGACCCTGTCCTGGATAGGGGATCTGGCGGTCGGTGCCAGCACGACCATCACCTATTCCGTCACCATCGATGACCCCGACGACGACGGCAGCAAGTCACTGGTCAACCGAGTCTCTTCGAGCGAGGTGGGCAGTACCTGCCCGCCCGGGAGCGGCAACCCGTCCTGTCTGGTGAACGTGACGGTGCTGACGCCGGCGTTGACGATCGTCAAGTCCGCCGGGCAGTCGACCGCGACCGGAGGCAACACCGTGTCCTACTCGGTGACGGTCACCAACACCGGGCAGACCGCCTACACGGGCGCGACGTTCACCGATGACCTGACCGGGGTGCTCGATGACGCGGTCTACAACAACGACGCGGCCGCCTCCGCCGGCACCACCTCGTTCACCAGCCCGAACCTGACCTGGACCGGGAACCTGGCCATCGGCGCCTCCGCGACCATCACCTATACGGTCACCGTGGGCAACCCGGCGCAGGGGAACAAGAGCCTGGTCAATACGATCACCTCGGCGACATCGGGCAGCAACTGCCCGGCCGCCTCGACCGACACCCGCTGCACGGTGACGGTGCCGATCGTGAACACCAGCCAGTTGACGTTCACCAAGAGCGCCGGCGCGTCGTCGACCGTCCGGGGCGGGCTGGTCTCGTACACGGTCACGATCGCCAATTCGGCGGCGACTCCGTTCACCGGGGCCACCTTCACCGACCCGCTGACCGGCGTGCTGGATGACGCCACGTACAACAACGACGTGTCGGCGACCTCCGGCACCGCCGGCTACACCGCGCCGAACATCACCTGGACCGGGAACGTGCCGGCCGCGGGATCGGTCAGCGTCACCTATTCGGTCACCGTGCACACCACGGCGACCGGCGACGATCGGCTGGTCAACACACTCACCTCCGCGTCGCCGGGCGGAAACTGCCCGGCCTCGGGCACCGACCCGCGCTGCATCGCCACCGTCACGATCTCCGCCCTGACGATCACCAACAGTGCCGATGTCTCCACCACCACCCCCGGAGGGGCGGTGCACATGACCGCGACCTTCACCAACACCGGTCAGACGACCTACAACGGAATCAGTGTCTTTCTCTCTGGACCGGGTCTCCTCGACGACGCCACGCCCAACGGGGACGACAGCGCCTCCTCGGGGACGCTGGCGGTCGGTGGGACCATGCTGACCTGGACCGGGACCATCATCCCCGGCCAGACCGTCACCGTGACCTCGTCCTTCACCGTCAACAACCCCGACACCGGCGACCACCACATCGTCACCATGGTCAACTCTGACGTGGCAGGGAGCAGCTGCCCGACCGGCAGCACCGATCCGGCCTGCACCGCCACCGTCGAGGTGCTGACCCCGGCCCTGACCATCACCAAGACCGCGAGCGCGCCCGCGACGGTGCCCGGCGGCACGGTCGGCTACACCATCACGCTCCACAACACCGGGCAGACTCCCTACACCGGCGTCTCCGTCACCGACCCGCTGACCGGAGTGATCGACGAGGCCGTGTACAACAACGACGCGGCCGCGTCAGCGGGCGTCGTCTCCTACACGGCCCCGACTCTGACCTGGACCGGTGACGTCGCGGTCGGCGCGACCGTGACCATCACGTACTCGGTCACCGTCAGCAACCCCGACAACGGCGGCAAACTGCTGGCCAACACCGTCTCCTCCAGCGCCGTCGGCAGCACCTGCGCACCGTCTGCCAGCACCGCCGCCTGCACCGCCAACGTCGCCGTCCTGACGCCGGCCCTCACCCTCACCAAGACCGCGGACACCGCGACCACCACGCCCGGCGCGATCGTGCACTACACCGTCACCGCCACCAACACCGGTCAGACACCGTACGGCGCCGCGAGCTTCACCGACGCGCTGACCGGCGTGCTCGACGACGCCGCGTACAACAACGACGCGTCGGCCACCTCGGGCGGCGTCGGCTACACCGCACCGAATCTGACCTGGACCGGTGCCCTGAACCCCGGCGCGAGCGCGACCATCACCTACTCGGTCACCGTCGATCGGCCCGACGGCGGAGACAAGACCCTGACCAACAAGCTCGCCTCGTCCAGCGCGGGCAGCAACTGCCCGACCGGCGGCGCGGATCCTCGGTGCACCACCACCGTGCGGACCTCGGTCCTGACGATCACCTCGGCCACGGACGTGACCACGACGGTCCCGACCGGAGTGGTCCGCTACACCGTCACGGTCACCAACACGGGCCAGACCCCGTATCTGAATGCGAACTTCACGCTCGCCCTCGCGGGTGCCCTGGACAACGCGACCTACAACAACGACGCCACCGCGACGAGCGGGGACGTGAACGTCAACCCCGACGGTTCGGTGACCTGGACCGGTGATCTCGCCGTGGGTGAGAGCGCGACCCTCACCGCCTCGGTCACGGTCAATAATCCGCCCACCGGCGATCCCACGATGACCAGCTCGACCACCTCCACCACTCCGGGCAACAACTGCCCGGTCGGGGGAAGTGACCCGGCCTGCACCACCACCGTCACCATCCAGATCCCGCAACTGACGATCACCAAGACCGCCGACACCGCCACCGTCGCGCCGGGTGGCACCGTCACCTACACGGTGACCATCGCCGACACCGGGCCCACCGCCTACACGGCGGCGACCGTCACCGACTCCCTGTCCGGCGTGTTGCAGGACGCCGACTACGACAACGACGCCACGGCCACCTCCGGTGCCCTGACCTACACCAGCCCCACCCTGACCTGGACCGGCGACCTGTCACCGGGAGACACCACGACCATCACCTACTCGGTGACGGTGAAGAACCCCGATCCGGGCGACAGGCAGCTGGTCGACACCGTCGCGTCGGCGGAACTGGGCAGCAACTGCCCCCAGGGCGGCACCGACCCCGCCTGTACGGCACGGGCGACCGTCCTGGTGCCGGAGTTGACCATCACCAAGACCGTCGACACCCCCGAGGTCGTCGCGGGCGGCACCGTCCATTACACGATCACCATCGCCAACACCGGCGAGACCCCGTATACCGCCGCCACTGTCACCGACTCACTGACCGGAGTGCTGGACGACGCCGTGTACGACAACGACGCGTCCGCCACGTCGGGCAACGTCACCTTCATGGCACCGACGTTGTCCTGGACCGGTGATCTCGCCCTCGCGGCGACCGCGACCATCACCTATTCGGTCACCACCGCGAATCCCGGCACCGGCGATCACAGCCTCGTCAACACCGCCATCTCGTCCGTGGACGGCAGCAACTGTCCGAGCGGCGGGATCGACGCCCGCTGCACGGCCACCGTCGGCGTCACCGCGCAGAGCATCGTGCTGTCCGAGCTCACCCCTGCCTTCACCCTCACCGGCGTTCCGCACACCACGGCCACCCGCGCCGGTGCCGTGACCATGACCGTCGTCACCAACAGCCCGGGGGGCTACAACGTCACCGTCCAGGCCGCCACACCCGCCCTGACCGCACCGGAGACCGGCGCCAGCATCCCGGTCAACGATCTGCGCGTGCGTGAGACCGGCACGACCGTCTTCCAGCCCCTGTCCGCGACCGCGCCTGTCCTCACCCACAACCAGACCACGCCGTCGGCGCTGAACGGCGACCCTCTCAGCAACGACTACCAGGCCGATATCCCCTTCGTACCCACTGGCAGATATTCCGGGACCCTCGACTACATAGCCACCGCTCAGTAGCGGCTTATATCCAGGCAGGAACACATTCATAGGGGAATATGACTATGTCAGCTTCACAAAGGGCGCGCGCGGCGCACCTTGGAATGGCGTTCGTTGGGGCCGCCACCGCCGTTACGGCACTCGGCTACAACACCGTGCCTGCGGCGGCCGACACCGCCGCGGATTCCACGACCGTCAATGTCGAGGTCACCGGCGCCATCACCCTGACCGACCTCACTCCCGCCTTCACTCTCACGGGTGTGGCCGGGACCACTCCGACCACCGGCGGCAGCCCGGTCACCATGAGGGTCACGACCAACAACTTCGCGGGCTACAACGTCACCGTCGTCCCGGCCGCGGCCAACCTCATCGGGGCCATCCCCGGGACCAGCGACTTCATCCCGGCCAACGACCTCGAAGTCGACGGGCCGTCCCAGGGTGGGGCGTACGCCCACCTCACCTATCCCACGCCGCTCGTCGTCGCCACCAAGGCATCGGCGTCCGCGCCAGATGGCGACCTCATTATCAACAATTACCGCATTACCATCCCATTCGTCCGGCCGGATACCTACACGGGAACACTCAACTACGTCGCGACGACTCTGTAGAACGTTGAAAGAGGCCGTCGCGTGTCGTGAGTGGGGCCGGTGGAAAGCGGACTGCCGGCCCCTATTCTGTGCGCAGAGCCGTTCCTCTGACTTCAAGGGTATTAAGCCATGGTTTTTCGCCGAACTCACGCGGCCCGTCCGCGGGATTGGTTCCTTCGGGTGGCGCTGGCCGTCGCATTCGCCGCGGCGCCGCACGGGTCCGCGACGGCCCATGCCGTCGCGAAGCCCAAGCAGTCCTTCGCACTCCGCATCGGGATCGACAACGGGCGCACCAGCGTACGAGCGGGGGATCGGCTCACGTACGTCACCAAGATCAGTAACACCGGGGCCGCCAAGTCCCCCGACCTGCTGCTGACGCAGACCCTGGTGCCCGGCCTCAAGCTGATCTCGTCGATCCCGAAAGGCGTGCTCTCCGGGGACCGGATCTCGTGGACCAGGGTGCTGCCGACCGGTAAGACGGATCAGTTCAGCGTCACCGTGGAGGTGGGCCGGCTCGCGGGGCGGCCGCAGCGGCTGGCGGCCGTCGCCTGTGCCTCGGCCAAGGCCGACAAGCGGCCGATCGTCTGCGCCAGCCACCTGGACCTGCTGCGGACCTCCGCGACGGCCGGGACCAAGAGCCCGGGGCTCGTCTCCCACGGGGTTCTGTGGTCCGCGACCGCGGGTGCCGTAGTACTACTGACGGCCTTGGTGGTCCTGCTCCGCCGGAGGCGGACGCGGACCGGCCGGTGACCGATCACCCGAGCCCGGACCCTGTCACAGCAGGAGCACGGCCCGCAGTGGTCGCACGGATGGCCGCGCGAGTCGCAATCCTTACTGTCCAGGCCACGACATGCACCTTCCTGCGCCGCTCAGCCGCTAAGCGGACGTGGTCCGAGGAGGTGAATCCGGAGGCGGGGTGTAGGCGGAGAGGAGTGTGGCGGTGATCATCTGCGGGGCGTCGTGCTCGCGGAGCCGCCCGGCGGTGATCTCGTCGGCCGCACTGTGCAGAGTGCTGTAGAAGACCGCGACGAGCCACGAGGTGGGTAGGTCGTTGCGGAACACGCCGTCGCGCTGTCCTCGGGCGAGGAGCGTCCGGATGTGGCGCAGTGCCTGGTCATGGTGGGCGCGGATGCGTTCGGCGGCCAACTCGCGCTCGGCGGCGACCAGCAGCGCGCGGAACCGGGCGACGATCCGCCAGCTGGATGCGATGAGGTCGGTGAGAGCGTGGCGCGGGTCTCCGGACGTGTCGACCGCCGCGAGAGCCTGGTCGGCCTGCTGGAGGATCCGGGCGAAGGCGGCGTCGACGAGCTCGGCGCGGGAGGCGAAGTGCCCGTACAGGGTGACTCTGCCGACTCCGGCCGCCTTGGCGATCTCGCCGATGCTGACGTCCGGGTCACGGGACAGGCAGGTCAGGGCGGCGTCCAGGATCGCGGTGATGTTGC
This sequence comes from Actinoallomurus sp., assembly GCA_025964685.1. Classification (GTDB taxonomy): domain Bacteria; phylum Actinomycetota; class Actinomycetes; order Streptosporangiales; family Streptosporangiaceae; genus Actinoallomurus. The sequence goes on from JAOPYG010000481.1 coordinate 20,189, forward strand.
GCCGGGCGTCGGCCCGCCTGCCCCGCGTGTCACCCGCCGGTGTCGTCGCCACTTCATCACCCCTATCCAGAACACCAGTGTACGAGTTATCGTCTGAGTTAAGTCGAACACCGATGTTCAAGTTAGGGATGATGGGCATGCGAATCGCCAACACCGAGCAGGCACAGGCGTGGAACGGCTACGAGGGGACTCACTGGGCCGACCACCACGACCGCTGGAACACCGTGGTCAGTGGCATCAACGACGAACTGTTCGCCGCGGCGGCGATCGGACAGGACGCCGAAGTCCTCGACGTCGGATGCGGCACCGGGCAGACGACCCGGCTGGCCGCCCGTACGGCACACCACGGCCACGCCACAGGGGTGGACCTGTCAGGGCCGATGCTCGTCCGGGCACGGGCCACCGCGGCAGAGGAAGGCATCACCAATGTGCGGTTCGAGCCGGGCGACGCTCAGGTTCACCCTTTCCCCGAGGGCGGTTTCGACGTGGCCATCAGCCGCGGCGGGATCATGTTCTTCGCCGATCCCGCCGCCGCGTTCGCGAACATCGGCCGTGCCCTGCGCCCGGACGGCCGCCTCACGTTCGCGTGCCTGCGGGAGATGGACCGCAACGACTGGTTCACGGTCCCACTCACGGCGCTGCTCGGACACAAGCCCGAGTTCTCCGACTCCGCACCGTACGCTCCGGGGATGTTCTCCCTGGCCGACCCTGGCCGCATCAGGGGCGTGCTGAGCGAAGCCGGCTTCCGGGACGTGCGGGCAGTGCCCGTCGACACGGCGATGGTGTACGGCAGTGACGCGGCGGCGTTCATCCTCAGCACCGGGCCGGCCCGGTTCAACCTCCGCGACGTCGACCGGTCCGCCATCGAGCGGGCGCGCGAACGGCTGACCACCGCGCTGCGGCCCTATGAGGAGTCCGGCACCGTCCGCATGCACGGCGCCTGGTGGGTGGTCACCGCCACCAAGGCCTGAACCACAGCCCGCCGGCACGGTAAAGGTTGCCCACAGAGGATCGGTCGAGCGACGAGGGACGAGGTGCGCGGGGGTACGGGAGCACCGCTGCCCCTGCGGAGAGGCCGACACCGTTGTCCTTCGATCGGTTGGATCACCCTGATATGCGGCAACTGAGGCGATCAGAAAGCTTCGGGTGAGGTGACCGCATCCCGGGACGCGGTGATCGTCGTCGACGCGTCCATGCTGCGACGTACGATCGCGGCCACTGCCGTCGGCAACATGATGGAGTGGTTCGATTTCGGGATCTTCAGCTACCTGGCCGTACCCCTGGGCCAGGTGTTCTTCCCCACGGCAAGCGGGCCGGTCCAGTTGATCTCGACGTTCGCCACGTTCTCCGCGGCGTTCGTGGTCCGGCCGCTCGGCGGGTTCTTCTTCGGGCCTCTCGGCGACCGCATCGGGCGCAAGAGAGTGCTCGCGACGACGATCATCATGATGGCGGTGGGGACCTTCTGTATCGGGCTGGTGCCCGGCTACGCCACCATCGGGATCGGGGCGCCGCTGCTCCTGCTCCTCGCCCGACTCGTGCAGGGCTTCTCCACCGGCGGGGAGTACGGCTCGGCCATGACCTTCATCGCCGAACATGCTCCTGACCGCCGCCGGGGATACCTGACCAGCTGGCTGGAGTTCGGCACCTTGGCCGGCATCGTGCTCGGCGCGCTGCTCGTGGCGGCTCTGACCGCGACGCTGTCCCACCGGGAGTTGATCTCCTGGGGCTGGCGGATCCCGTTCCTGGTCACCGCGCCTCTCGGCCTCGTGGGTCTGTACCTGCGGCTCAGGCTGGCCGAGACTCCGGTGTTCGAGCGACTGGAGCGGGCGTCCGTCCGCCGGCCCGGCGTACGGGCGGAGTTCCGGCGCATCTTCGTCCAGGAGCGGCGTTCACTGCTGGTGTGCGTCGGACTGGTGCTCGCCTGGAACGTGAGCAGCTACATGCTGCCCGCCTACCTGCCGAGTTACCTGTCCGCCGACGTGGGCATCCCCAGCACCACCGCCCTGATGGTGGTGGTCGCCGCCCTGGCGGTACTCATGGTGCTGGTGCCGTTCGTCGGCCGGCTGTCGGACCGAATCGGGCGCAAACCGATCCTTACGTCCGGCTGCCTGCTGCTCGCAGTCGGGGGCATCCCCGCGTTCTTGCTCATCCGTACCGGCGCCCTCCACTGGGTCTTCCCCGGCTGCCTGCTGGTCGGGCTGATGCTGCTGTGCTTCGAGAGCGCCGGACCGGCCACCCTGCCCGCACTGTTCCCCACCGAGATCCGCGCCGGGGCGCTCTCGGTGGCATTCAACCTCGGCGTCTCGCTGTTCGGCGGCACGACCCCGCTCATCGCCCAGGCGCTGGTCCATGCCACCGGCAACCTCCTGGTGCCCGGTTTCTACCTCGCGGCCGCCGGGCTCGTCGGCGCGGTCGCGGTGCTGTTCACCCCCGAGACCGCAGGCAAGCCCCTGCCCGGATCGGCTCCCGCTGTCACTGACCGGGCCGAGGGGGAAATCCTCGGCGCGCGCCGGCCGGCCGACCCCTCGGATGACCGCTGACGGAGCCCATGGTGAGGGAGACGTGTCCCGCGCCACCCTGTGCGCTCTCGGCTCTGTCTCAGCAGAACAGCGGAATCACGGTAGCCCAGCTCGCGCAGACGAGGACGGGCGCAATGACCCACAGCAGGATGGCTGCTCGATTCAGCGCATGCGCGTGCGCGCGGAGTGGCGCCCGGTCGAGGCGTGCGAGGCGTTGGGCCAGGACGGATTCGTCGGCAGGCCCAGCGGCCAGTCCGCCGGCGGGGCAGGGCAGTATCGCGAGCTTTCGCAGGGCCGTGGCGACGATGAGCGGTTCGGTACGCCAGGCGGCGTCGTCGTCGGCCATCATCTCCAGCAGTGGCGGAAGGTGATCGCGGGCTGTGCGGAAGCTCGGCAGCCATCCCAGTGCGGCGCCGGCAGCGTCGACGAGAGCCAAGATCAAGTGGTGTCGCTGCCCGAGGTGGGCGCGTTCGTGGCTCAGGACGGCGTGGAGCTGAGTGGGGTTGAGCCGGTCGTAGGCGCCTTTGCTCATGACGATTTGGTGCTCGTTGTCCGGCATGCAGTAGACGACCGGTACCGGGTGGTCGATGAGGCACACGTCCGAGAAATCAGGCGACGGGTGGACCACGATTCCCAGTGCGTCGCGATGACGTCGGCGTTGCGCCAGCGTTTGCCGGTAGCGTCTGAGTGCGACCGCGGTCACGCCGAAAGTCGAGATCAGGGGCAGCACGCTCATCACATATACAGCGCTGCTGCTCGGGTGTTCGTGGTGTTGGAGGCAGTTCAAGAGCCATTCCACCACGTGATGGCCAAGACCAGGCCGCCCCAGCAGCGCCATCGCCACCAAGCCGGTCAATGCGGCGAGCGTTCCGGCCAACGCTCCGAGCCAGGCCGCGACCGCGACGCCGGGTAGCCGGCGAGGCCAGGTGCCGCAAGCCAGGGCGGGTCCGGCGATACCACCGAGAAGAACGGTGAGGACCACCAGTGCGCCGGCGGAGATCACGTCCGGACGTCCTTCGGTGGTGCCGCGGCTGAGGGGATCGAGCGTTGAGCCAACTCGAGCAGTAGGCGATGAGCATCGTGCGGGTCGATCGTCTCTGCGAAGCGGGCCAGGGCCGGCCCGCGGTCGGCGACGCCGGCCAGTGCTTCGGTCATGACCTGGGCTACGTGTTCCTCGCGGCTTCGCGTCGGTGCGTAGAGAAAGGCGTTTCGGTCCGGCGTCCGGGACAAGAACCCTTTTTGGACGAGTCTGTCGGCGACGGTCTGCACCGTCGTGTAGGCCGACGGCTTGTCGGCCCTGGCGTTGACCCGCGCCATCAGGGCGCGGATGAGCAATGGCTCACCGGCGTCCCACAGCGCCTCCATGATTGCGCGTTCCAGCGGGCCCGTGATCGCCATCGGTCGTCCTCCGTGCTCTCCGCAAAGTCCTGATCCCGTCGCACCACGCAGCCGCCCACCTCCACTGGTGCTTCTCCATACTCAAGGACCGGCAACAGGCACGTCACCTGGCTCAACGGTCAGCACCCGCATCCCAGCCCGGCGGTGACAGCCAGGCTGATCAGGGCGGCACGGACCTTTCCCCGGTACTCCGCCTTCCCCTTGCGGGTCCCTCAGTCGAGGCGGCCATCCTTCGGGGTGGGCATCGATCGCGATGATCGTTCGATCGGCGGCCACCTGGTGCTCGGTCTACGGGAAACGCACGGACACTCCGGGTCAATCCGAGTGTCTGCGTCCACGTGGCCTTCATCGGTCGTCGCATCCCGGCCTGAGGCATCGAGCGCGCCCCCGCCGTCAAGATCCGTCTCGAGTTGTGCGCTCTGGCCGGCGGGTGCGGAGGACGTTCCCCGGCCACGTGGGCGAGACTCCGCAGCCTCGCCCGGTGGCGCGGTGACCGGCCTGGCTCGTGACGCCGACGGCGGCCTGGGCCAGCGGCCGGCCACGAACCAGCCCGCGGCCACACATGCGGCCACCGGGTCCGTGGTCGCCTTCCCGATCATCATGAGGTCTCCCCTTCGATCTGGGGCACGTCCATGGACCGAACCGAACGGGATGTTGAACACACACCCCGGCGAACTCTCCTACGCACTGTAGTTAGACGCTTACCATTCGTTATACGCCTGAGCAAGTGGTCAGACGTCACGTTGAGCGCAATGCCCCCTGTGTGGCCGACGTTGATGGCGGGGCAGCGAGTCTGAGGTTCTGGCGAAATCGCACTGCAACGGTGGGAGGCCGCCACGTCGAGGCAGGTCACGAGCATCGGATCGACATGCTGCCGGCTTGTGCGCCAACGGCCTACCGGCATGCAAGATCACGAAGGCGTCAGGAGTGACACCGTGCTCACCCGGCGCTCGGGAGTGCTGTCCACGCCGCATGGTTACTACGTGGAGTCGGAAGGGAACTCTTCGTAAGCGCATGGGTTTAGCGCGGTTCATACGTCCGCGGTTTCCGCCGACGAAGGAGAGGAGGACCTGATCGTGCGGGAGCGATGCGTTCTGAGGTGGGGTCCAACATCTGCTCAGCACGTCTTGGGAGCGGCTCCCGGGGCCGCGGCCGGCCTTCGCCGCGCGACATCAGGCGCACCCATCCCGGAACGCGTTTTGAAGGGTCGGTGAGACAGGTGGTGGATGAAGGACATGGACACGAGGGACACGGTCATGCAGGGCATGTGCATCCGAGCGCGGCTGAGCCGGCAGCCGTCTTGCACCCGGAGGTGAACGGTGGATCGTTGACACCCGCCGACGTCCGCAACAAGGTCTTTGCCACCGTCCGCCTCCGCGAGGGCTACGACATGGCCCAAGTGGACACCTTCCTCGACCAGGTCGAGGCCGCCATCACCCGGGTCCTCCAGGAGAACGCGGCGCTCAGGGCCCGGCCGCCGGACAGCTCTCGGCAGCCCGCCGCTCCGGCAGGTGCCGGTGCGCCGCACATCGTCGCATTGGCCCAAGAGGCCGCCGACCGTGCGATCGCCATGGCTCAGGAAGAAGCCAGGGAAATCATCGCTGAAGCCAACGGCCGTGCCGAAGCGGCGAAGCGGGAGGTCCTCAGCTACGGCGGCCGTATAAGAGAGGGCCTGCAACGTCAGATCCGTCAACTGCAGACCCTGCTCGCCGAGCTGGAGAACAAGACGACCCGCATCCCGGACCTGTCCCCGCCGACGGACAGGTCGGCAAGGGATGCCGGTTCGAGCGATGCGTTCCCAGGCGTGACAACGAACGTTACCGGATGATCTTCCCGCTGCCCGATGGCGAACGCTGCCGTCCGTAGCTGCGCTGTGCCTGCTTCCGATGCATGGCCGGCCCGACATGGAGGTCCCCAGATGGTGGTACCGAACGGGATAGACGCGATCGGTGTGCTCGAGGAGGGAGCGGCCCCTGGCTACGGGGCCTGGATCGCGGTCGTTCTGGTCTCGGTCTCCAGCCTCGCGGGAGCGTGGCTGGCCCGGCGCGACTCGACCCGCGTGGTGGTGTGGCTGGCGATCGCTTCGGCGACGATGCTGGTCATCGCGATGACCGACCTGCTTCCAGACGCGTGGCGGGAAGCGGTCGAGACCGGGGTTCCCCTCTGGGTGATCGGCATCGCGGCCGCGATCGGCTTCCTGGTGATCACCTACTTCACCCGTAAGGGCTGCGGATGTGAGGCGGACTCGGGCAAAAGTGCCACCCGCCGGCATGCGCCCGGCCGTCACCGCCGGCTCAAAGAGGCGGTCGATACCGCTTTGTTCGGCGGCATGGGCACCGCGGCGGCACTGACCCTGCACCGCGCGATCGAAGGCGCGACGCTGGCACTCACCGCTTCGGTCGTGGTCGTCCTCGCGCTCATGGTGCACTCGGCCAGTGAAGGCCTCGCACTGGCCGCACTGCTGGACATGGCCAAACAGCGTCTGGCCCCTTGGCTGGTGGTGGCGTGTGCGGCTCCCGCGGTCGGCGTACTGGCAGCGACCATCCATCCGTTGCCCGGCCGGGTCGTGCCGATCCTGCTCGGGATGATCTCTGGTGTGCTGACGCGTACGGCCGTCGTCGGCCTCAAACTCGCGGCCAGCAAACAGAGCAGCGGCCGGCTGTCGAGACGACACGTGACGATCGCGGCCATCAGCGCGGTCACCATCGGTGCGCTCATCGTGGTGGCTCACGCGGGCCAAGGCGGGCAGACGGCACAGAAACGAACACAGCGAGCCGACGCCTTCAGCCAAGGCTCCCCACGCCCGCACGGCCCCCTGCGGGCCAGCCCGCTGGGCCTGGAAAGGCAAACCCGGCGGATGATCAGCCCACAGCCTCTCTCGCGCGCACGATATGGGAGCCCGCCCGCGAAGGTCGCACCTGGTCCATGGAACGAGACAGAGACACTGGCGGCGCTCAGATCCGGCCGGACCGGCTTGGCCGCGGTGCTCCAGCGAGACGATGACACCGCCAACGGTCTGCGGGTCGCACAAGTCCTCCGCGCCCTGCCCCGATACCGGCCTGACCAGATCACGACAGTGATGGCGGCCATCAAAATCAGCGAAGAACACCGCCTGGGCGACCTGAGCGAAGGCCGGCGAAACCAGCTGCTGACGGCCATCGGGATCGTACGTCCGGCCGCGATGAGTTCGAACGGGACGCGGACACGGGGCATGACTCTCTGGCGACGCCCGAGCGCAGTTGCTAGCGTGGACGTATGAGCAATCGTTCAGATGATCAGACGGCGGTGGTGGGGCTGGAGGAGTGCGCGGTCAGGGTCGTCGATGCCGAACGGGTCGCCGTGGTGACGGCCGCGATGCCCCCGGAACCCGAGGTCGCCGAGGTCGCGGATGTGTTCGGTCTGCTCGCCGATCCTGGACGGTTGAAGGTGCTGGTAGCACTGCTCGAGGGCGAGATGTGCGTGTGTGACCTGGCGGCGGTCGCGCGGTCCAGTGAATCCGCGGTGTCGCATCATCTGCGGCTGCTGCGCGCGCACCGGGTCGTGAATGTCCGCCGCAGCGGCCGGATGGCCTATTACCGGCTGGCCGACGCGCACGTGCGAATGCTGCTGGACGTCGCCCTCACCCATATCGGCCACGCCCCCGCCGCTGCCCATCCCGAACACGATCCCGCCCTACGAGACAGTCCATGAGCAGCCAAGACGTCCACGTGGGTCCGAGCGGCGAACACGATGGGCACGGTCACGGCGGGCACGCGGGGCACTCGCATGGAGTGAGCGCCGACGCCGACTCACGCTGGTTGACCGGGGCGCTGACCTTGATCCTCGCCTACATGGCCGGTGAAGTGGTCGTCGGTCTGCTCGCGAACTCCCTCGCGTTGATCTCCGATGCCGCGCACATGCTCACCGACGCCGCCTCCATCGTGCTCGCCCTGGTGGCGATGCGGCTGGCCGCCAGACCCGCCGAAGGCGGCTACACGTACGGGCTCAAACGCACCGAGATCCTCTCTGCCCAGGCCAATGGCCTCACCTTGCTGGTGTTGTCGGCGTGGCTGGCCTATGAGGCGATCCGCCGGCTGTTCATGCCGCCGGAGGTGACCGGCGGCCTCGTCTTAGGGACGGCGCTGGTCGGCGTCGTCATCAACCTCGGCGCCGCATGGATGATCTCCAAAGCCAACCGCACCAGTCTCAACGTCGAAGGTGCCTTCCAGCACATCCTCACCGACCTGTACGCCTTCATCGCCACCGCCATCGCCGGGCTCGTCATGGTTCTGACCGGCTTCGCGCCGGCCGACGCGATCGCCTCGCTCGTCGTCGTCGCGTTGATGCTCAAAGCCGGTATCGGGCTGGTCCGTGACTCCGGGCGGATCTTCCTCGAAGCCGCCCCCGCCGGCCTGTCGCCGGAACGGATCGGTCAGGCTCTGGCCGCCCGGCCGTGCGTGGCGGAGGTTCATGACCTGCACATCTGGCAGATCACCTCCGGAATGCCGGCGGCCTCCGCCCACGTCCTGGTCGCTCCCGGGGAAGCCTGTCACGCCGTGAGGGCGGACCTTGAAGCAGTGCTGGCCACCGAATACCAGATCACCCACACCACGCTCCAGGTCGACCACACTCGCAGCCCACTGTCGGTCGCAAGCACAACGAGCACAGCGGATGGGCACTGCGTGGAATCGCACGGCCCGGTCCACCGACCCGCATCCTCGAGCACAGAGCCGGGAGCCGACTCATGACCCTGCCGCCTCCTCAAGACCCGCGAACCGCGTCCGCCGGCGAGACGGTATGCGGGGACGGCTGCTGCACCCCGGTCGCCCCCGAGTCTTCGGTACCAGACGAGGGCTGGCTACGTGCTGCTCGCTGGGCCAAAGCTCTGTCGTGGGTGAGCCTGATCTGGATGACGATCGAGGGCGCCGCAGGTCTCCTCGCGGGCGTCGCCGCTGCTTCCATCGCGCTGATCGGGTGGGCGTTGTCATCGGTCGTCGAAGGCATGGCCAGTGTCATTGTGATCTGGCGGTTCACCGGATCCCGCACCCTTTCCGAGACCGCCGAACGCCGGGCGCAAAAGGCCGTCGCGGTCTCGTTCTGGCTGCTCGCCCCCTATGTCGCCATCGAGTCGATCCACAGGCTCCTCACCGGTCAGCAAGCCGAGACCAGCGTGTTCGGCATCGTCTTGACCGCCGTAAGCCTGGTGATCATGCCGGTGCTCGGGAAGGCCAAGCATCGTCTCGGGGCCCGTCTCGGTTCCGGTGCCACGGCCGGAGAAGGCACTCAGAACCTGCTGTGCGCCTATCTCGCCGGCGCCGTCCTGATCGGCCTCGCCGCCAACGCCTGGTTCGGTTGGTGGTGGCTGGATCCCCTCATCGGCCTGGCCGTCGCCACCGTCGCGGTCCGCGAAGGTCTCGAAGCCTGGCGCGGCGAGGACTGCTGCTGAGGTCCTACCGGTTTGAGGCACTGAGAATGCCCGACAGGGGGCGCACGGTGAGGCATGCCCGGCGGAGGGAGGCCGGCGTTCGAACAACAAGGGCCACGCCACGTGGCGGGCAGCAGGCGCGATGCCCGCTTCCGCGAGGTCGGGCCATCGGACGGTCCGCGGTGTCGTGGCGTGCGGGCGTATGTCGGTGGTGTGGCCACCGCCGCCGCGGTCACCTGCGGTGGCCGGTCGGCCACGCCCGCCCGCGCGCGGCGCGTTGACGAAACCGCGGCGACCTATGATGGCATTTGGCGCTCTTTTCCCGCCGACGGCCGCGAAACGCCGCAGATCAGACGAGCTGACGCGAGTTTTGGCGCCCCACAAGGTCCGCTCGGTGTGTTCAGCCGATGCCGAACCAGTCGAGCACGGAGACCGTCAACGCGCCCGCTGCCGCGATCGCGACGATGACGAGACAGATCGAGGCAACGAGGGGTAGGCGGCGTCGCCGAGCAGCCCTGTGCGGCTCCATGCTTTGGGGGGATTGGCGTGAGTTCCCGACCGGTCTCACTTGCCAGGGTCGCATCGGCCGTCTTTCTGCCAACGCTGATCTTCGAGATCGGCATGGGCGCTCTCGCACCGATGATCGTATTGAGCGGGCGTGGCCTCGGTGCTTCCGTCGGGATGGCCGGGCTGGTGGTGGCGCTGCTGGGCGTGGGCCAGATTCTGGGTGACGTGCCGGCCGGGGCTCTGGCCGCCCGGGTCGGGGACCGCAAGGCGATGCTCATCGCCGCCGGGATCGCGGTGGTGACTCTGCTGGGTTGCGCGGTCGCCGGCACGGTGTGGGAGCTGGCGCTCGGAGTCGCCGCCACCGGCGCCGCGAACGCGGTGTTCATTCTGGCCCGCCAGGACTACCTCACCGAGGTCACCCCCGTGGGGCGGCGAGCCCGGGCGCTGTCCACGCTGGGCGGCATGTCGCGTGTCGGCGCTTTCGTCGGGCCGCTCATCGGTGCCGTGGTGGTGCACGGCCGTCCGGTGCGCGACATCTACTGGCTGGCTCTGGCATGCGCGGTGATCGCCGGGCTCGTGGTCCTGCTCGTCCCCGATGTAGCTGATCCGGCGACGGTGCGGGAGCACCGTCGCGGTCCGGTGTCGGTGCGTTCTGTGGTGATGCGGCATCGCCGACTCTTCCTGACGCTGGGGATGGCCGTTCTGCTCGTGGCCTCGGTGCGTGCCACCCGGCAGACGGTGCTGCCGCTGTGGGCCGATCACCTGGGTCAGAGCCCGTCCACCACGAGCATCGTCTTCGGGCTCGCCGGGCTGGTGGACACCCTCACCTTCTACCCGGCGGGCAAGATCATGGACAGAGCGGGCCGCCTGTGGGTCGCCGTTCCCCCAATGCTGCTCCTCGGGCTGACCCAGGCCGCGCTGCCGTTCACGAACGGGTTGGTGTCGCTGACCGTCGTCGCGATGCTCATGGGGTTCGGCAACGGGATCGGCAGCGGTGTCCTCATGACGCTCGCCGCGGACGTGGCGCCGCCGCAGGTCCGTGCCCAGTTCCTGGGGGCGTGGAGGTTGTGCTCGGACTCCGGC
>JAOPYG010000484.1 GCA_025964685.1 Actinoallomurus sp.
CCCAGCCGGATCGGCGCGCCGTCTTATCCATCTACTGGTGTTCGATTTACCACCTTAACCACGGCGGTCAATTGTTCCAGTGTCGAGCGGAGATGCACAGCCCCGGCACGCGGTTGTGGATAACTCCGTGTGACGGGCGGTATTACCGTAAGGAGAGGTTTGTCTCTCCCACTACACGTTGAAGCGGAACTCCACCACGTCGCCATCCTGCATGACGTACTCTTTGCCCTCCATCCGGGCCTTCCCTGCGGCGCGGGCGGCAGCTACCGAGCGTTCCGAGATGAGATCGTCATACGAGACGATCTCGGCCTTGATGAAACCGGTGCGGAAGTCGGTGTGGATCACGCCGGCGGCCTCCGGGGCGGTCGCGCCCTTGCGGATCGTCCAGGCGCGCGACTCCTTCGGGCCCGCGGTGAGGAACGTCTGCAGCCCCAGCGTGTCGAAGCCCACCCGTACGAGCTGCAGCAGGCCGGGCTCCTGCTGGCCGGTCGACTGCAGGAGCTCCAGCGCCTCGTCGTCGGGCAGCTCGATGAGCTCCGACTCGATCTTGGCGTCCAGGAAGATGGCCTCGGCCGGCGCCACGAGCCCCTGCAGCCGCGCGCGCAGATCCTCGTCCCCCAGCTCGTCCTCGTCGACGTTGAAGACGTACAGGAACGGCTTGGCGGTCAGCAGATGCAGCTCGCGCAGGACGCCCAGGTCGAGCCCTGAGGCGTACAGCGTCGTGCCCTCGTTGAGGACCTCCTGCGCCGTACGGGCCGCCTCGAGGAGCGCGAGCCGATCCTTGTCCTTGGTGGTCCGCGCCTCCTTGTCGAGCCGCGGCAGGGCCTTCTCGAGCGTCTGGAGGTCGGCGAGGATCAGCTCGGTGTTGATCGTCTCGATGTCGCGCAACGGCGCGACATCGCCGTCGACGTGCGTCACGTCCGCGTCGTCGAACACGCGGATGACCTGGCAGATCGCGTCGGTCTCCCGGATGTTGGCGAGGAACTGGTTGCCCAGCCCCTGCCCCTCCGACGCGCCCTTCACGATGCCCGCGATGTCGAGGAACTGCATGGTCGCCTGCACGATCTTGGCGGAGTCGTACAGCCGCGCCAGCTCGTCGAGACGTGGGTCGGGCACCCCCACCACGCCGACGTTCGGCTCGATCGTGGCGAAGGGGTAGTTCGCCGCGAGAGCGGTGTTCTTGGTCAGCGCGTTGAAGAGCGTCGACTTACCGACGTTGGGCAGGCCGACGATTCCGATGGACAAGCTCACGGACGGCGAGTCTACGGCCACGGCGCACCCGGACCGTCATTCGCCGACGCCCACCGCACAGGACGGCTCAGGGCACGAGGTCGCCACAGTCGGCCATGATCCGCGCGTCGGACCGGACATCGCGCGCTGGCTTTGTCACGATGCGGTCATGGATGTTCTGCTCGGTCTGATCGTCGGTCTCGTCGTCGGTGCCGTCGCGGGGGTGGCGTGGGCGCGCGGCCGTACGGCAACGATCACCGCGCGCGCCAAGGCGGCCGAGGACAAGGTCGCCTACGTCGAAGAACGCCTCAGCGAACGCTTCCAGGCCCTTTCCGCGCAGGCCCTGGACGCCAGCAACCAGCGCTTCCTGGAGCTGGCCGGCACGCGGCTGGCGACCGCGAACGCCGAGGCCGCCGGGGAGCTGGACAAGCGCATCGCGCCGCTCAAGGACACTCTCGGCCGGGTCGAGGACCAGTTGCGGGAGGTGGAGACCGGCCGGCGCGAGTCGCACGCCATGCTGGCCAAGCAGGTCGAGTTCGTACGCCAGAGCTCTGATGAGTTGCGCCGCGAGACGCACACGCTCGTACGCGCGCTGCAGCGGCCCGAGGCGCGCGGCCGGTGGGGTGAGCTGCAGCTGCGGCGCGTGGTGGAGATCTCCGGGATGACCCGCCACTGTGACTTCGACGAGCAGGCCACGGCCGACGGGGGCGGGCTCCGCCCCGACATGGTCGTACGCCTCGCGGGCGGCAAGAACATCATCGTCGACTCCAAGGTGTCGCTCGCCGCCTATCTGGAGGCGGCGGGCACGGACGAGCCCGCCGTGTGGAAGGCGCGGCTCGACGCGCACGCCCGGCATCTGCGCGACCACGTCGACCGGCTCGCGGCCAAGGCGTACTGGCGGTCCTTCTCCCCCACGCCGGAGTTCGTCGTGCTGTTCATCCCGGGAGAGGCGTTCCTGGCGCCCGCGCTGGACCGCGATCCGGCGCTGCTGGAGTACGCCATGCGCCGCCGCGTGCACATCGCCACCCCGACGACGCTCGTCACGATGCTGCGCACCGCGCACTACGCGTGGCAGCAGGAGGCACTGTCGGAGAACGCCCGTGCCGTCTTCGAGCTGGGCCGTGAGCTGTACGAGCGGCTCGGCACGCTGGGCCGCCACGTCGACCAGCTCGGCAAGTCGCTCACGAACGCGGTCGTGGCCTACAACCGCACCGTGGGCTCGCTGGAGAGCCGCGTGCTCGTCACCGCGCGGCGGCTGAACGAGCTCGGGGTCACCGACGCCGAGCTGGACCCGCCCGCGCAGGTCGGGGAGCCGGCCCGCCCGCTGTCGGCGGCCGAACTCGCCGACGACGCCGACGAGAATCGCCAGATCCGTCTACTTCCGTGATGCCGGTAACGTCGTGTCGCAGGACGTGACGGCCCGAGGCGGGTTACCGTACGGGTCAGACAAGCTCGACTCGGGGACGGCAGGTGGCAACGGACACGCGCGGAGGCCCGAAGGTGGCATCTCCTCCCGTGGGAGGGGCGTCCCGGCGCCCGCCCTCCGGCTCGCCGATCACCTTGACCGGCCGGGGTGGTGTCGTCGTCGTGTTCGCCTCGACGCTCCTCGGCGCGATCAGCGCCTCACTGCTCGGCCTGCACGCGGCGCAGGGCTTCCTCTTCGTCCTCGGCTGCCTGCTGGCGGCGCTGACGACCCGTCGCACCGATCTGCTGACCCTGGTGGTCAGTCCGCCTCTGATCTTCTTCCTCGTGTCTCTGCTGTCGGCGGTCACCGGTTCGCTCGGAGACAAGTCGTTCTTGGTCAGCGTGGTGCTGACCCTGATCACGACGCTGACATCCAACGTGCCGTGGCTGTTCGTCGGCGCGGTGCTCGTGGTGCTCATCACGGTGCCCCGCGGCCTGCCGGCCAACCTGCGCGAGCTGAGCGCCGGGATCGCGGCCGACAATCCCTTCCGCGGCCGCAACGACCCGGACGACGACCCGGTCCGCTGGGACGAGACGCCCGGCGGGGGCGCCCGCGTCCCCGACTGAGGGGTTACGCGGAGCGGAGGTCGCGCCGCAGCTCGTGGGGCAGGGCGAAGATCATGTGCTCGCGCACCGACTCGACCTCCTCGACGGTGTCGAAGCCGTGCTCGGCGAGACGCTCCAGGACACCGTTGACAAGGATCTCCGGCACCGAGGCTCCGCTCGTCACCCCGACGGTCGTGACGCCGTCGAGCCAGGACGGGGCGATCTGGTCGGCGTAGTCGACGAGGTAGGAGGCGTCGGCGCCGTGGTCCTTGGCGACCTCGACGAGACGCTTGGAGTTGGAGGAGTTCTCCGAGCCGACCACGATGACGAGCTGCGCCTCGGCGGCGATCTCCTTCACCGCGACCTGGCGGTTCTGCGTGGCGTAGCAGATGTCGTCGGACGGCGGATCGATCAGCTTGGGGAACCGTTCGCGCAGCGCCTCGACCGTGGCGGTGGTCTCGTCGACCGACAGCGTGGTCTGGGAGAGCCACACCACCTTTTCCGGATCGCGGACCGTGACATTGGCCACGTCATCCGGCCCGTCGACGAGCTGAACATGCTCGGGCGCCTCACCACTGGTGCCGACGACCTCTTCGTGACCGTCGTGGCCGATGAGGAGGATGTCGTAGTCGTCGCCGGCGAACCTCTTGGCCTCCTTGTGCACCTTGGTGACCAGGGGGCAGGTGGCGTCGATCGTACGAAGGCTCAGGCCCGCGGCCTCGTCATGCACGACCGGGGCGACGCCGTGGGCGGAGAAGACCACGATGGCGCCCTCGGGCACCTCTTCGGTCTCCTCGACGAACACGGCACCCCGTTCCTCCAGGGTCTTGACCACGTGAACGTTGTGCACGATCTGTTTGCGGACGTAGATCGGGGCGCCATAACGCTCCAGCGCCAGCTCCACCGACTGGACGGCTCGATCGACACCAGCGCAGTAGCCACGCGGCTTGGCCAGGAGAACGCGACGAGTCATAGGCCCCATGGTAGGCGTGCCCGAGACACGTTCGATTCGCGCGTGGAAACCAGGCCACGACGCGTGAACGAGGCGACACCGTAGGGCAGAGTGTGGAGAGACAGCACCGCCCGGTACCGACCAGTCCGTTTGCACCGGCCTGGAGGGAGCAGAAAGAAACGATGACACGATCACCGCGCCGCCTCAGAGAACAGGTCAGGGACACCGTCAGCGAGCTTCCCATCCACGCCGCACGGTTCGCGGTCATGGGTGTCGGGCGGGCTCTGCTGCTCACCGACCGCGTCCGCAAGGACTACCGGGAGGCCCGGGAGTCGGGGCTCGGTCCCGTGCTGGGCAGGCTCAAGGACGACGCCGAGAACATCACCGGCATGGTCGTCGGCAAGGTCTCCAGCAACGGCAAGACGGCGGAGGAGCCGAAGCGCCGCACCGCCGGTGACTCGGAGATCTCGGTCGGCAAGCCGAGGCCCGCCGCCACGTCGCGTCCCGCGCCGTCGTCGCAGCGACCCGCCGCGCCGGCACGGCCCGCCGCGTCGCCTCCGGCACGCCCGGCCTCGTCCCGCCCGAAGCCCCCCGCCGCGAAGCCCGCCGGCAGCAAGCCGGCCAGCGCGAAGCCGGCCACTGCCAGACCGGCCGCGTCGAAGCCCGCCACCAAGCCGGCCGCGAAACCGGCCACCGCCAAGCCCACCGCCGCGAAAGCGAAGCCGCCCGAGTCGAAGCCGGTCACGGCCCCCAAGGCGGACGCCAAGCCCAAGACGGCCACGGCGGACAAGCCGAGCGCGGCGAAGCCCAAGACGGCCGAGTCCAAGCCGGCGACGGGCGCCGCGGGCAAGAACCTGCCGCTGGAGGGATACGACGACGCGACGCTGGCCTCGGTACGCGCCCGGCTCCGTGGTCTCGACATCCGGCAGGTCACCGAGCTGCGCGACTACGAGCGGTCGCATGCCGCACGCGCCGACTTCCTGCGGATGTATGAGAACCGCATCGCCAAGCTGCGAGGCGACCACTGACCTGGGCTGGAGCACAAGAACGATCGGCTTGCCGGAGAGCACATTCAGGGCACTCGGGCGAGTAGTCATACGCGCGGTGCAGACAAGGAAGTTCGTCCATCGCCATGCGCCGACGCTCTGAGGCGCTGGGCATCGCGTGCGTGCACGCGAGCGTCTGGGACCGTGTCGTGCAGCCGCCGAACGGCGGTAGCCCCCATTTTCTGAAAAGAAGTACAGGATGCACCTCCTGGACGACTTGGCCGGTCTCTCTGGCCGCGCGCAGGATCTGCTTCAACGAACCGGCTGTCGCGAGCGGCCGAAGCTGCCCCGGATCCCCACCGACTTCCTGTACGTCCGTGACCGGGCAGGAAGGTCGGTACCGGCACCGCTGTCCCTGGTGGTCCGCCGCGAGGGCTTCGAGCAGAGGTACGGCGGCCTTCGTTACAACGTGCGTAGCACCTTCACCATGCGCGGCGAGCGCCACGATCGCATCACACAGTGGCGTTACGACCTGGCGGGGGTGCCGGAGTCCCGGCCGGCCCCGCATGCGCCCCTGAGGGCCTCAGACGAGGCTGGGCCGGTACGCGGTCAGCCAGTCGTTGAGCGTGACCGCGCGCTCCAGTCCGATCCGGTCCCGCTGCAGGCTCGCGTGGCCGATGGGCCGCCGCAGTGCCTCGTGCACCGCGGTGGTGTTCAGGTACGGCTGGATCGGTGCGGCGGAGTCCGTGACGAGCTCCCCTAGCCGTTCCCTGATGACCTCTTCGTAGCTGGCGTTCTGGGTCGCCGGATACGGGCTCTTGACGCGCCGGACGACCGACTCGGGCAGTGCGTCGGCGACGGCGCCCCGGAGAAGGCTCTTCTCCCGCCCGTCGTAGGTCTTGTACGACCAGGGCGTGTTGAAGACGTAGTCGACGAGCCGGTGGTCGCAGTACGGCACGCGCACCTCGAGACCGACGGCCATGCTGAGCCGGTCCTTGCGGTCGAGCAGGACCCGCACCATGCGGGTGAGGTGCAGGTAGCAGATCTCCCGCATTCGCCGCTCGTACGCGCTCACGCCGGGCACGTGGGGCACCTCGGCGAGCGCCTCGCGGTAACGCCGGTGCTGGTACGCCTCCGCGCGGGCGACGAAGCCGGGGTCGAGCAGGTCGCGGCCGTTGCTGAACGCGGTGTTCGCCCACGGGAAGGTGTCGGCGTTCACCGCTTCCGGGTCGTGGAACCAGCGGTAGCCCCCGAAGACCTCGTCGGCCGACTCGCCCGAGAGCGCGACGGTGGAGTGCCGCCGGATCTCGGCGAACAGGAGGTACAGCGATGAGTCCATGTCGCCCAGCCCCGGCAGGTCGCGTGCGCGCAGCACGCCGTCCATGACCTGGGGCGAGGCGAGCTGGTCGGTCCGCAGGACGACGTCGGTGTGCAGGGATCCGACGTGCTTGGCGACGTCGTGGACGTACGGCGTGTCGGCGGTGTCGCGGAGCTCGTCGGGGATGAACCCCCCGGTCTCGTCGACGAAGTCCACCGCGAAGGACCGCACGCTGTCGGCGCCGAGTGCGTCGTCGGCCAGCGCGGTCAGCGCGCTGGAGTCCAGGCCGCCGGACAGGAGCGTGCACAGCGGGACGTCGGAGATGAGCTGGCGCTCGACGATGTCGTCGAGGAGCTCGCGTACGTGCCGGACCGTGGTCGGGATGTCGTCGGTGTGCTCGCGTGCGCTGAGCGTCCAGTAGGTGCGGTCGGTGATGCCCTCACGGGAGATCCGTACGGTGTGCCCTGGTTCGACCTCGCGCATGCCGCTGAAGACGGCGCTGCCCGGCGTCTTGGTCATCATGACCAGCTCGAACAGTCCCTCTTCGTCCACGCGGGCGGTGAACCCCGGGTTCGCCAGGATCGCCTTGGGTTCGGAGCCGAACAGCACGCCGTGCGGAGTGGGCGCGTAGTACAGCGGCTTGATGCCCATGCGGTCACGGGCCAGCAGGAGTTCTTCGGTCCGGCGGTCCCAGACCGCGAAGGCGAACATCCCGTTGAGCCGGTCGACGAGCCCGGCGCCCCACCGCAGGTAGGCCTGCAGGACGACCTCGGTGTCGCTGCGCGTGCGAAAGCGGTGGCCGTGGGCCTCGAGCTCACGGCGCAGCTCGCGGAAGTTGTACACCTCGCCGCTGTAGACGATGGTCGCGGGACCCTCGCTCATGGGCTGCACTCCGCCCTCGACGTCGATGACGGCGAGCCGCCGGTGTCCCAGCGCCACGTGCGGATCGATCCACAGGCCCTCGTCGTCGGGCCCGCGGAACCTCATCGTCCGCGTCATCTCGAGCGCGGTACGGCGCTCCGCCGTGAGATCGCGCTCGTAGTCCACCCAGCCGGTTATGCCACACACAGAGTCGTCCCCCTTGTACTTCGACCTGGGCCCTGACAGCACCTCGTGGTTCTCGAATTTCGGGCGACTGTCCCGGTCACCACCCGGCGCGCGCCGAGCACAAGATCAGGAACCGGCGAACAGCTTTTCCAAAGCGGGCAGCGCGGCCTCGATGGACGCGCGCTCGGCGTCGTTCAGCGTGGTCATGCGCCCCGCGAGGTAGGTGATCCGCTGCTCACGCCCATGAGTGAGACGTTCTGTCCCCAGAAGAGTGAGTTCGGCGGTGACCACTCGCGCGTCGTCGGCGTCGCGTCCCCGTGTGACGAGCCCGTCGCGGGCGAGGCGGCCGATCTGGCGTGTCATCGTCGGCAGCCGGACACCGTGCTCCGCGGCGAGATCGGACATCCGTCGCGAGCCGCACTCAAGCGAGCCCATCACGAACATCTGCTGTGTCGTGATGGACTGGCCGGCGTTGGCGCGACGGAGCATGAGCACGATGTCGCGAATCTGCCGGTTGAATCGCTCGGCGAGCGCGCGGGGATCGGACATGATTTCCTGTTTTTGACGCTAGCAGAGCCCCGTTTAGCTGGGCTAACTACACAGTGTGAGCTTCACCACGCGCTGCGTCTCCGCAGACTCCGGGGCACCTCCGGTCTGCGTTCACACCATCGACATCAGGCCGCGCTCCCGTACCTGGGGCGCGGCTTGACTAGGCTGCGCGCATGGCGCTGGAGACCTCACCGGAATCGCCGACCCCGGTACGCACTGTCCTGCAGCTCGTCGGCGGCTGGGTCTCCAAGCTCGGCCGGATCTGGGTCGAAGGTCAGATCACCGAGCTGAACCGCCGCGCGGGCACGGTCTACTTCACGTTGCGCGACCCGGTCGCCAACGTCTCCGTACGCGTGGTCTGCCCGCGTACGGTGTGCGACGCCGGTGGTCCCGCGGTCATCGACGGCGCGCGCGTGGTCGTGCACGCCAAGCCCGACTTCTACATCAACCGCGGCTCGTTCGCGCTGTCGGCGGTGGAGATCAGGCCGGTCGGCGTCGGGGAGCTGCTGGCCAGGCTGGAGCGCCTCAAGCAGCTCCTGGCCTCCGAGGGCGTGTTCAACGCCGAGCGCAAGCGGCCGCTGCCCTTCCTGCCCGGCACGATCGGGCTGATCTGCGGTCGCGACTCCGCCGCCGAACGCGACGTGCTGGACAACGCGCGCCGCCGCTGGCCCGCCGTCCGCTTCAAGATCGAGAACACCGCCGTGCAGGGCACCTACGCCGCGGGCGAGGTCATCGACGCGCTCTCCCGGCTCGACGCCGACCGCGACATCGATGTGATCATCATCGCCCGCGGCGGCGGCTCGCTGGAGGACCTGCTGGCCTTCTCCGACGAGGCCCTCGTACGCGCGGTCGCGGCCGCC
>JAOPYG010000050.1 GCA_025964685.1 Actinoallomurus sp.
CCTCGACCGCTACAAGGAGGGTCTCGACCTTCTCTGCTCCTACGTGATCGACAAGGGGTACGACCTGCGGTTCGCGTTGGAGCCCAAGCCGAACGAGCCGCGCGGCGACATCCTGCTCCCCACGATCGGCCACGCGCTGGCGCTGATCAACGAGCTGGAGCACCCGGAGATGGTCGGGCTCAACCCCGAGGTGGGCCACGAGCAGATGGCCGGGCTGAACTTCGTCCACGGCATCGCCCAGGCGCTCTGGCACGGCAAGCTGTTCCACCTCGACCTCAACGGCCAGCACGGTCCGAAGTACGACCAGGACCTCGTCTTCGGCCACGGTGACCTGAAGAGCGCGTTCTTCCTGGTCGACCTGCTCGAGAACGGCGGCTACGAGGGTCCGCGCCACTTCGACTACAAGCCGACCCGCACCGAGGACATGTCGGGCGTGTGGGCCTCGGCCGAGGCGAACATGCGCACCTACCTGATCCTGAAGGAGCGGGCCCGTGCGTTCCGCGCGGACCCGGAGGTGCAGGAGGCGCTCACGGCCTCGCGCGTGGACCAGCTCGCGGTGCCGACGCTCGCGCCCGGCGAGACGTACGACGCCCTCGCGGACGACGACTTCGACCTGGACGCCGCGGCCGCGCGGGGCTACCACTTCGAGCGGCTCGACCAGCTCGCCATCGAGCACCTCCTCGGCGCGCGTTCCTGAGGCGCCGGTCATGACGCTGGTCGCCGGGGTCGACTCCTCGACCCAGTCCTGCAAGGTGGTCGTCGCCGATGCCGAGACCGGCGCGATCGCGCGCGCCGGGAGCGCGCCGCATCCGGACGGCACCGAGGTCGATCCCGTCGCCTGGTGGTCGGCGTTCGAACGGGCCGTCGAGGCGGCCGGGGGTCTCGACGACGTCGAGGCGGTCGGTATCGGCGGGCAGCAGCACGGCATGGTCTGCCTGTCGTCCGCCGGCGAGGTGGTCCGTCCCGCGCTGCTGTGGAACGACACCCGGTCCGCGGGCGCCGCGGAGGAGCTGATCGAGGAGCTCGGCGGCCCGGAAGCGTGGGCCGGAGCGGTCGGCAGCGTGCCGGTCGCGTCGCTCACGGTGACCAAGCTGCGGTGGCTGGCCCGGCACGAGCCGGACGCCGCGGCCCGTACGGCCTCGGTGTGCCTGCCGCACGACTACCTGACGTGGCGGCTCACCGGGGAGGCGGTGACCGACCGCGGCGACGCCTCCGGCACCGGCTACTGGTCCCCAACCACCGGGGAGTACCGGCCCGACCTGCTGGAGCTCGCCATGGGGCGGGCGCCGTCGCTGCCCCGCGTGCTCGCACCGGCCGAGACGGCCGGGCGGGCGCCGTCGGGCGCGCTGGTGTCGGCCGGGACCGGTGACAACATGGCCGCCGCGCTCGGCCTGGGCCTGCGGCCCGGCGACGTGGTCGTGTCGCTCGGCACGTCGGGCACGGTCTTCACCGTCTCGGAGCGGCCGTCCGCCGACGCGACCGGTACCGTCGCCGGCTTCGCCGACGCGACCGGCCGGTACCTGCCGCTGATCGCCACCCTCAACGCCGCGCGTGTGCTCGACGCCGCCACCCGGCTGCTCGGTGTGGCCCACGAAGAGCTGTCCCGGCTCGCCCTCTCGGCACCGCCGGGCGCCGGTGGGCTGGTGCTCGTGCCGTACCTGGAGGGCGAACGCACCCCGAACCGGCCCGACGCCACCGGCTCGGTGCACGGCCTGCGGCTCGACAACTCCACCCCCGCACACCTGGCGCGCGCGGCGATCGAGGGAATGCTCTGCGGTCTCGCCGACGGGCTGGACGCCCTGCTGGCCCAGGACGCGCGCGCCGAGCGAATCCTGCTCATCGGCGGCGCCGCGCGTTCGGAGGCCGTACGCCGCATCGCGCCGACGATCTTCGGCCGGCCGGTGCTGGTGCCGCCGGTCGGTGAGTACGTCGCCGAGGGCGCCGCCGTCCAGGCCGCGTGGGCCCTGTCGGGGGGCGCGGAGCCGGCTCGCTGGAAGCGGCCCGGTCTGGCGACCTACGAGGAGGAGGCGGCACCGGCCGTCCGCGAACGCTACGCGCTGGCGCGTGACCACGTGCTGAACCGCTGAGCGGTCCGGGCTCCCCCACCGCGAAGGCGACCTGTCAGGGGCGCAGGGCCCGCAGCGCCTCCTCGACCTCGTCACAGGGGGCGCCGAGGTCGTACCGGCTGAACAGGTGCAGCGACTCGCCGGTGTCGATCTCCAGCACCTCCGAGCGCAGCCCGAGGCTGCGGTGCTCGCCGATGCCGATGCGCTCGATGTCGCCCCACGGGAGGCCCCGGCGGCGGGCGAACCCCGTCACCACCGTCACGCCCTCGGCGTCGGCGGCGAGGCGCACCGGCGCGACGACGTCGCGCAGTCCCCACACGCCGAGCGCGAGGGCCGCGGCGCCGGCCAGCAGCAGCCGTTCGCGTTCGGCACCGGGCAGGACGGCGACCACGGCGAGCAGCAGCGCGACGGCGAACTTCGTCACGGGAAGCGTCGGTGGCACACGCCACTTCGCGGATTCGGGCACCTCCACAGCATGCCAGGCCACCGTCAGGGGCATCCGCTAGCGTGAGACCGCCATGAGCGGTGCGTCGGAGTCGAAACTGGAGCGCCGGGTCGTCGCCGCGGCGGAGGCGGCGCTGGCGCGCTCGAAGGCCGTCTCCCCCATCGACGTCCTGACCGGCCTGGGCTGGCTGCACACGCGCACGGTGGACGAATGGCGGCAGGGCCGCGTCGCCCACCTCGAACGCGCGCTGACGGCACGCGCCGACCGGCTGGCCTCCGTCCTCGCGTCGCTTCGCCGCTGGGCGCAGGACAACGGCCTGCGGCCCAGTGAGACGCCCTACGTCTCCGCCACGCGCGACCGCGGGCCGCTGCGTTTCACCGCCGACGGCGACGAGGCCGCCGAGCTCGCCTACCGCACGCACTGGATCTCCCCCGACCTTCCCGAGGACCGGCGGCGACGGCTGATCGAGCGCCAGAGCAAGGCCCCCGATCTGGTCGTCATCGCCCCGCTCAAGGACTGGACCTGCACCGGCTGCCACGGCACGGGCGACCGGCAGGTGCTCGAGGACGGCGAGCCGGTCTGCCTGACGTGCGCGGAGATGGACCATCTGGTCTTCCTGCCGGCCGGTGACGCGGCCCTCACCCGGCGCGCCAAGAAGGCGAGCGGCCTGTCGGCGGTGGTCCTCCGGCTGAGCCGCCGCCGCGGACGCTACGAACGCCAGGGGCTGCTCGTCGAGGAGGCCGCACTCGAACTCGCCGAAGACCAGTGCCTCGCCGATGAGGACGTACGTTCGCGGCGGCGGGCGCGCGACCGTGAGCGGCGAGCCGATGAGGACCTGGAGTTGCGGGCGAGGACGGCCTGGGAGATCAGGCGGATGTTCCCCGGCTGCCCGGCGGAGCGGGCGGAGGCGATCGCCCGGCACACCGGTGCCCGCGGCAGCGGTCGTGTCGGGCGATCGGCCGCCGGGCGTGCCCTCGACGAGACGGCGGTCAGGGCGGCCGTCGTGGCGGCCGTGCGCCACGAGGACACCGGCTACGACGCGCTGCTGATGTCCGGCGTCCCGCGGGCGGTCGCACGTGAGCGCATCCGTGCCGACGTCGACCGGGTCCTCGACCGCTGGCGCGCCTGACCGCGCGGTTCCCTTGCGGGCCGACCCCACCTATCGTCGTCACCGGGATGACCACTCTGGAGGGTCGATGACCACCGCGTACCGGATCTGCCCGTTCTGCGAGGCGACGTGCGGCCTGGAGCTGACGATCACCGATGGCCGCGTGACCGGTGCGCGCGGTGACCGGGACGACGTGTTCAGCCACGGGTTCATCTGCCCCAAGGGCGCGACCTTCGGCGAGCTGGAGGCCGATCCGGACCGTGTGCGCGCGCCCATGGTCCGCACCGGCGAGGACTGGCGGGAGGTCACCTGGGAGGAGGCGTTCGCGACCGTCGAGCGCGGGCTGACGCCGGTCGCCGGGCGCCACGGCCGGCAGGCGCTCGCGATCTACCTCGGCAACCCCAACGTGCACACGCTGGCGGGCGGGCTCTACGCCCCCGCGCTCGCCAAGGCGCTCGGCACGACCAACGTCTACTCCGCCAGCACCGTCGACCAGATGCCCAAGCACGTCTCCAGCGGCCTGCTCTTCGGCGACCCGCTCGCCATTCCGGTGCCCGACCTCGACCGCACGTCCTACCTGCTGATCCTCGGCGCCAACCCGGTCGACTCGAACGGCAGCCTCTGCACCGCCGCCGACTTCCCCGGCAAGCTGAAGGCGCTTCGCGGTCGCGGCGGCACGCTCGTGGTGGTCGACCCGCGCCGCACCCGTACCGCGCGGCTCGCGGACCGGCACCTGGGCATCCGGCCCGGCACCGACGCGTACCTGCTGTTCGGTGTGGTGCACACGCTGTTCGACGAAGGTTTGGCCGCGCGGCCCGAGGGCGCCGACGACGTCGAGCGGCTGGCCCGCGACTTCGCCCCGGAACGCGTCGCCGAGGCGTGCGGCGTGGCCGCGCCGGAGATCAGGCGGCTGGCGCGCGAGCTGGCGGCCGCGCCGAGCGCCGCCGTCTACGCGCGGATCGGCACGTCCACGGTGGAGTTCGGGACGCTCACGAGCTGGCTGGTCGACGTCGTCAACATCCTCACCGGCAACCTGGACCGGCCGGGCGGCGCCATGTTCCCGCTCGCTCCGCACCGGGCCGCCGGTCCCCGGCCCCGGCGCGGCTTCGCGCTGGGCCGCTGGCACAGCCGCGTACGCGGGCTCCCGGAGGTGCGCGGAGAGCTGCCGGCGACGACCCTGGTCGATGAGATCGTCACGCCCGGCGACGGCCAGGTGCGCGCCCTGGTCACGGTGGCCGGCAACCCGGTCCTGTCCACGCCGGGCGGCGACCGCCTCGGCGACGCGCTCGCCGGCCTGGAGTTCATGGTCAGCGTCGACCCGTACCTGAACGAGACCACCCGGCACGCGCACGTCATCCTGCCGCCGCCCCCGCCGAGCCGGTCCGGCCACTACGACATCGCCTTCGCCGACCTCGCGGTGCGCAACACCGCGCGTTACTCCCCGCCGGCCCTGCCGCTGCGTGAGGGCGAGCTGGACGAGTGCGTGATCCTCGCCCGGCTCACCCGCATCGCGTCCGGGCAGGACACCGACGTGGACGAGTCGATCATGACGCGCCTGCTGGGCACGGCCGCCGCGGACCCGGCCTCACCGGTGCACGGCAAGGATCCGGCCGATCTTCTCGCCAGTCTCACCGGCGACAGCCCGGCCCTGCGGCGGCTCGACCTCATGCTGCGACTGGGCGCGTACGGTGACGGCTTCGGCGCGGTGCCGGGCGGCCTGTCGCTGGAGGCCCTGCTGCGCGCGCCGCACGGCATCGACCTCGGCCCACTCCGCCCGCGGCTGGCCGACGTGCTGCGGACTCCGTCCGGCACGATCGAGCTGTGCCCGCCGCCCATCGCCGAGGACGTGCCGCGCCTGCGGAGCGGCCTGGCCGCACGCCGCGCCGGGCTCGTCCTGATCGGCCGCCGCCACCTGCGCTCCAACAACAGCTGGATGCACAACCTCCCCGGCCTCGTCCGCGGCTCGAACCGCTGCACGCTCCAGGTCCATCCCGACGACGCGGGACGGCTCGGCCTCACCGACGCCGGCACGGCCGAGGTGGTCAGTGAGAGCGGTGCCGTCGAGGCCGAGGTGGAGATCACCGACGAGGTCATGCCGGGCGTCGTCAGCCTCCCGCACGGCTGGGGACACGGCCGGCCGGGCACGCGCGGCTCGGTCGCCGCGGCGCACGCCGGAGTCAGCGCCAACACGCTCACCGACCCGCGGGTCCTCGATCCGCTGTCCGGCAACGCGGTACTCAACGGGATACCGGTACGGGTTCGTCCACTCTGATCCCGACTCGCCCGTTACGGTGGTGGCCGGTTGGCCGTTTCCGGCCATGATCGTACGACAGAGGGGCCCACGTTGGCGGACGACGACTTCCAGAACATCCTCGAGAACGCCTATCGGACCGGCGGAAGCCTGGACGACACGGTGCTCGATGACCTGGAGGCACTGGCGACCGCCGAGCAGACCCTCGGCCCCGACCACCCGGAGACGCTGACCTGCCGGATCAACCTCGCCCACGCCTACTACGAGGCGGGCCGCGTCGACGAGGCGATCGTCCTGGGCGAGCAGGCGTTCGGCGAGTGCGCCCGGCTCCTGGGCCCCGACGCCTACGACACGCTGATCGCGGGCAACAACCTCGCCTCCGCCTACCGTGAGGCCGGCCGCCTCGACCGGTCCATCGCCACCTGCATCCAGGCCCTGACCCAGGCCGAGTGGAGCCTGGGCCGCGACGATCCGATGACCGTGACGCTCATCAACCACCTCGCCGACGCCTACTCCGCGGCCGAGCGCATCGACGAGGCCATCGAGCTGCTCCTGGAGGTGCTCGCGACGCGCGAGTCCACTCTCGGGCCGGAGGACCTGGAGACCATCGGCGCCCGCAACAACCTCGCGCTCGCCTACCGGGACGCCGGACGGCTCGACGAGGCGGTCGCGTTGATGGAGGCGACGGTCTCCGACGCCGAGCGCGTCATGGGCATCGACCATGAGGGCGTGCTGACGATCCGGGCCAACCTCGCGTCGCTCTACGACGACCTGGGCCGCACGATCGAGGCCGTCGACGCGTACGAACGGGCGCTGAAGGACCGCGAGCGCGTCCTCGGCGCGGACCATCCGGACACGCTGATGTCCGCGGCGACACTGGGCTCGATCTACCGGGAGAACGACCGGCTCGACGAGGCGGTGGAGCTGACCGAGAGGGCCCTGACCGGTCTCCGGCGGCGGTACGGCTCCGAGCACCGCGACGTGCTGCGGATCCGCATCCGCCTCGCGCTCGTCTACACGGCGGCCGGGCGCGCCGAGGAGGGCATCGCGCTGCTGGAGGCCGCCCTGGCGGACTGTGAGCGCCTCTTCGACCCCGACCACCCCGACACGGTCCGCTGCCGGCGCGACCTCGCCGACGCCTACCGGGAGGCGGGCCGCCCCGACGACGCCATCCCGCTGTTCGAACGCGTCCTGGCCGACTGGGAACGGATCCTCGGCCCCGATGCCCCCGAGACGATGGCCGTGCGCAACCTCCTCGCGCTCTCCTGCGACGCGGCGGGCCGCACGGCCGAGGCCCTCGAGGCGTACGAACGCACGCTGGCCGACCGCGAACGCGTGCTCGGCCCCGACCATCCCGCCACGCTCCTGTCCCGCAGCAACGTCGCGCTGACCTACCGCGAGCTGGGACGGCTCGAGGAGGCCGCCGCCGCGCTGCGCACGGTCGTCGACGGCCGGCGGCGCGTGCTCGGCCCCGACCACGTCGACGGTCTCCGCTCCCGCAACCACCTCGCCCTGGTGCATGAGGAGTCGGGTCTGCTGGACGAGGCCGTCACGCTGTACGAGGAGACGCTCGCGGACTGCGAGCGCGTCCTCGGCGCCGACCACGAGCTGACCCGGAAGGTGCGGTTCAACCTGGACGACGTCCGCCCGCCGGACTGGAGGCCGCGGTACGCCGTCGAGGAACTGCTCGCCGAGGCCAGAGAGCGCGGCGACGCCGACACCTATCTTCGGCTGCTCAGCGGCCTCGACCTGTTCGTCCTGGCCCCGAAGGAACGCGCCGACGACGTCGTCGCCGGGCGGCACGACGTCGTGCAGTGGCTGGTGCGCACGGTCGGCGGGCGCGAGCACGCACAGGTCTTCACCCGGGGGGCGATCCCGCGGCAGCCGGACGCGGTGTACCTGATGACGTCGGTCGCCGCGCTGGCCCGCGAGTGGCCCGATCCCGAATGGAGCGTGCTGGTCAACCGGGGAGTGCCGGACCTCGAGTGGTCCTTGCCGTGGGAGGCGCTCGCCCGGGCGGCCCACGATGCCGCGCCTCCTCAGCGCAACCGCCTCGTGACCAGGATCGACGGCCCACGGGAAGGGGCGCTGGCCTTCGGTCTCGCCTGTGCGGCGCCCCGGTCGGTACGGGACGCGGTGCCGTGGAACGACGTCGGCCCCGTCTATGGCGACTACGTCGGCCGCATGCGGTCGCTGCGCGGCACGTGGGGCGTCACGGACGCCGGCGAGTGGCGGGCGGCCATGTCCGCGCTGCTCGGCGGTGAGAGCGCCGGCTCGCGTACGTCATTCGTGCTGGGGCTGCGGCAGGAGGAGGCGCGCCGGATCGGGCGTCCGGTGGAGGCCGAGTGCTGGCGGGAGATCATCCACCGCCGGTGCCGTGACCGCGAGATCCCGCCGGAGACCGCCCGCGGGCTGCTGGACCTCGCGACGCGGATCGGCCGGTACGAGGAGCGGTTCCGCGCCGACGGCCTGCTGCCTGCAGGCGGTCACGTGCACAGCACGCTCGCCTACGACCTCGGCCGGGTGGTGACCATGGCCCGCTGGGGGCTGGAGGCGCAGTTCTGCGACCAGGCCACCGCCGAACGGCTCATCATCGGCGCGGGCGAGCGATGCCGGCGGCACTACGCCTCGTGGACGGCGCTGTCGGGGGGGTACGCGATGGGTGGAGCGCTGCGCTCGGCGGGCGAGGAGTCCGGCCCGCGGTACGACGCGGCGCTCGCCGCCCACCGGATCCTCACCGGGGCCGCGTGCGGCCCCTGGCAGACCGTGGCGTGGGACCTGGCGGGCTGACTCAGCGCTCTCGCGGCTGCCGCGCCCGGGCCAGGATGTTTTCGGCCCGTGCCTGGCCGACCTGGTTTCCGAGGCTCTGGTAGATCCGCAGGGCCTCCTCGGCGGGCTCGCGTGCCTGGGCCTGCCGGTCGCCGTCGATGAGGATCTCCGCCAGCGTGCGCAGGCACCGTGCCTGGAGCCACCGGTCGCCCAGCTCCTCGAAGGCTCCGGCGGCGTGCCGTAGCGCGGTGACGGCCTCGCCGACCCGCCGGAGCCGGCTCAGCGCCCTGCCCTCCGACAGCTCGGTGCGCGCGACACCCCATGTGTCGCCGAGCCCCTCCAGCGTGCCCATCGCGCGGCGTACGAACGCCAGCTCACGCAGCCTGTTCTTCGGATCGCCCACCTCGCCGGCGGCGCGCAGGCAGCGCGCCTCCTCCCACTGCTCGTGGCGCAGCCGGAACATCTCGGCGGCCCGCTCCAGCACCTGCGCCGCCCGGTTGTACCCGGCGTCCGCGGCGGCGGTGTCGCCGCGCGCCCGCAGGTCGGCCGCCTCGGCGGCGCTGACCTCGCCGAGGACGCGGAGCGTCTGCGCCGCGGAGTAACGGTTGCCGTCGCTCTCGAAGACACCGAGGGCCTCGTCCAGGAGAGCACGGGCCTCCTCGTGCCGCCCCTGCGACAACCGAAGCTCGGCGAGGTTGCGCTGCGTACGCGCGCGCCACCAGCGGTCGCCGACGGTCTCGAAGCGGTCGATCGCCGCCAGCAGGTGCCGCTGGCCCTCGTCCAGGTTGCCGGCGTCGCGGAGGTTGACGCCCACGGTGCGCATCGCGCGCGCGGCCCACCAGGGCTCGCGCAGCTCCTCGAAGACCGCTAGCGCCTCCTCGGCGCTCGTGCGGGCCAGGTCGCCCCGGCCCAGTCCGCCGGACACGGCGGCGCGCTCCATCAGGGCGATGCCGACCGACCGCGGGTCATCCAGCCGCGTGGCGGCCCGCAGGGTCGTCTCGGCCACGGCGCGCCACTCCTGCCAGAACAGGCGCATGGAGTGGCAGAGCGAGCAGAACGCCCGGCCGACCCGCCAGGCCTCCTCCCACATCCCCAGGCTCGCGGCCTGGTCGACGCACGCCAGCAGCGTCAGGCGTTCGGCGTAGAACCAGGACTCCGGGGAGATCTCGCCGGAGTCCTGCTCGCCGCGCCGCGCGTGACGGCGCCAGTCCTGCGGCCAGCGTGCGGCCGCGGCCAGCTCCGCCCGCCGCCGGTAGCCCGCGAGGAGCCGGTCGACCACGGCGCGGCGCTGCTCGTCGCCGTCCTCGCGTTCGGCGCGCTCGCGGGCGTACAGCCGGACGAGGTCGTGCAGCCGGTAGCGGCCCGTGCCGGTGGCGTCCTTGCCGGAGTACTCCACGAGCTGGGCGTCGACGAGCGCCTCCAGCTGGTCGACACCGTCCAGCTTGGAGGTACCGAGCAGCGAGCCCGCCGCCCACCCGGGCAGGTCCGGCGCCGACAGCAGCGCGAACGATCGCAGCAGGCGGCGCTGCAGGTCCGTGCAGTCCTCGTAGCTCAGCGACAGCGTCGCGCGCACGCTCTTGTCGATCCGGTCGTCGATCTCCAGCTCGTCGAGCCTGCGGCGCTGC
Organism: Actinoallomurus sp.; assembly: GCA_025964685.1. Lineage (GTDB taxonomy): Bacteria > Actinomycetota > Actinomycetes > Streptosporangiales > Streptosporangiaceae > Actinoallomurus. The sequence continues at coordinate 10,265 of JAOPYG010000050.1, forward strand.
TCGTCGCCGAGCCGATCGGCCATCTCCTCCAGCGACCAGGTGCGGCGGGCGCCCAGCCGCCCGCCGCAGATGCTGATCGCCAGCGGCAGGTGGTCGCACAGCCGTGCGATGCGCACGGCCGCCCCCGAGTCGGCCGCGACGCGCTCGTCACCGGCCAGCCGGGCCAGGAGCTCCACCGACTGCGGCTCGGTGAACTCCTGGAGCCGGACGTCCAGGGTGTTGCGCAGGTAGAGCGGCTGACGGGACGTGACGAGCACGGCGCAGCCGGCGTCCGGCGGCACGACCGCCTGGACCTGCTCGGCGTGCTGGGCGTTGTCCAGGAAGATCAGGAGACGGCGGCCCTTCACCCACGTCCACCACAGCTTCTGCAGATCTCCCAGGCCGCCCGGGTCGGTGGTGAGGCGGACGCCCAGGGCGAGCAGGAAGCCGGTGAGCACGTCCTCCATCCGGACCGGCACCTCGCCGGTACCGCGGAGGTCGCAGTAGAGCTGCCCGTCCGGAAAATCTCCGGCCATCTCGTGGGCGAACCTCGTCACCAGAGCCGACTTTCCGACGCCGCCGGGGCCGTGCACCGACACGACGACGGAGCCGCTCCATTCGCGCGATTTCGCGGCCGAGCGCTGCTGCGTGAACACCTGATGAAGCGTGGTCAAATAGTCGGCGCGACCGGTGAAATGCGCGATTACCGGAGGCAACTGGGCCGGTGCGACAACGCCACCGGAGGAAGGCGGCGCGGGGCCCGGCGGATTACGCACGCCGCGCTGGGACACAAGGGCGATCAAACCGGCGAGAACGGACCCGCCGCCGACGATGGCCAGGCGCGCGACAAGGGGCAGCCTGAATGCGTCGAGTGTGGTCGTCAACGCCGTGACCAGCACGGTCAGCGCCGCGACCGCCACCGGCGTGGCCAGCCGCACCCGGCCGGCTCCGCGCGCGCGGCGAGACGGACCGGTCGCCCCCGACCGCCGGCGCAGATCCAGCATGAAATCGCCTCTGAGTTTGTCTCGCCCGACCTTTCGCATCGTGCACGGGTTCGGCGCATTGACGCAAGGGCTCATCGGCGGAAGGACGAATTCGGCCGGGAGGCCCGCGCCGGCCGGCGGTAATTCCCGCGCCTTTCTCCGGTACGGCACGGCCGGGCCGCGCGACGGAGTCGGGCGCGCGCGACGCCGGGTCCGGCGCGGGGCCCAGACTCCTCGCCAAGTGTCGACAGTTGGCGCCAAGTGTCCACAGCTTGTCGTCTGGTAGCCGATTCTCGAGATTCCGGAGGAGTCACGGCCGGACAGTCCGCCAGAGCTCTCGCTTGCACCTTTCTCCATGGTCAGGCGGCAAGTTGAGACCGCGGATCCGGCGTCGATGTCACGCCGGGCGGTCGGCCGGAGGTATTGACAGGCCATCAGTCCCGGACGTAGCTTGTCGACACTTTTTACATCGGGGAAACATCTATGACCCTCAGCGTCCGGTTCGAGGAGTGGCAGTGATCAAGCCTGACAAGGCGCCCCTGATCCAGCAGGAGACGGACGTCAGCGTGGAACCGAAACAGCACGACAGGGTGACCGAACCATGAGCGATGTGTGTCTCGAGGCCAAGGATCTCCAGCTCGGGCATCGCAGCCGGCGCACCGGCGCGTTCACGCTCGCCGTTTCCGATCTGAACCTGCAGATCATGGAACACGAGTTCGTCGTGATCGTCGGCCCGAGTGGCAGCGGTAAGTCGACCTTCCTGGAATCGGTCGCGGGCCTCGTCCCGGTGGCCGGGGGGTCGCTCGAACTGAACGGCACGAACATCAAGGGACCCGGACCCGAACGGTCGCTGGTGTTCCAGCAGGCCTCGTTGTTCCCGTGGCGGACCGTCCTGGGCAACATCCTGTACGGACTGCAGGTCCAACGACGGCTCAACGCGGGGACCAGGCGGCACGCCACGGAACTGCTGGAGATCGTGGGCCTGGGGGATGCCGCGGACAAGTTCCCCCACGAGCTGTCCGGTGGCATGAAACAGCGCGCCAACCTCGCCCGGGCACTGGCGACCGATCCCAAGCTGCTGCTGCTGGATGAGCCGTTCGGGGCCCTGGACGCGCAGACGCGGGAGAACCTGCAGGAGGAGCTGCTCAGAGTCTGGGAGGCCGACGCGAGCAACGGCCGCAGAACGGCCTTGTTCATCACCCACGATGTCGCCGAGGCCGTCCTCCTGGCCGACAGGGTCATCGTCTTCTCCTCGGCGCCGGCGACGATCACCAAGGTCGTGACCGTCGATGCGCCGCGTCCCCGGGACGTGGCCTGGCGGCGGAGCGCCGAGTTCACCGCGTACTGCGACGAGATCCTTACCGCGCTGCACCACGAACCGTCAGCCACGAACACTTCAGCGAGGGACCATGTCAACGGCGATGCAGCCTGAAACGGCCGCCCGGCCGCACCAACCGGCGAACCCGCCGGTGGCACAGAGCCGGACACTGTCAACCTGGATGGAGCGACACCGCAGCGGACTGCTCGGGTTCGTCGGCATCGTCGTCGTTCTCATCGTCTGGCAGATCAGCACCGGGACGGGCCTGGCCGACCCTTCGTTCTCCAGTAACCCGCTGCACATCGCCAAGGCGGAGGTCACGCTCTTCCGTTCCGGCGAGATCTACCCGTACCTCAAGGCCTCCGGGCTGGAGATGCTCTGGGGCCTGCTGATCATCATCATCGCCGGCATCCCGATCGGCCTGGTCCGCGGTCGCAGCCGCGTTCTCCACGATCTGACCGAACCGTGGGTGAACATCCTCTACTCGACGCCCTATGTGATCGTCATCCCGATCCTCATCTTCTGGTCCGGCATCGGCAACACCTCCCGGATCGTCGTCATCGTGTGGGCGGGGATCCTGCCCCTCGTCATCAATGTCACGACCGGTGTGCGCAACCTCGACCGCGACTACATCCGGGTCGCCACCGTGTTCTGCACGCCGCGGCTGACGTTCCTCCGGTCCGTCGCCCTGCCGGCCACCCTCCCGTACATCCTCGCCGGCGTACGCCTCGCGATCGGCCGCGCGCTGGTCGGCGCGATCGTCGCCGAGCTCTTCCTCGGCAACAACGGGCTCGGCTATTTCGTGCAGAACAGCACGACCAACTCGAACATCGATGGGGCCATGGCGGGCGTCGTGATCATCGCCGTCGTGGCCCTTCTCCTCAACTGGGGCGTCCGGCTCATCGAGCGGCGCTTTACACACTGGGCGGAAGCACAATGAGAATGAAAACCTGGCTGAGCGCCGCGGCCACCGTCGGCTTGGCCCTCAGCCTCGCCGCCTGCGGCAAGGGCACGGCGAAGGTCACGGCGGACTCGAACGGCCTGTTGCCGTTGAAGATCGGGTACACCGCTCCGGGTGCCGGATACTCCGACCTGTACAACGGCGTCGACTATGGGATCTTCAAGAAGCACGGGCTGAAAGTCACGATCGTGCGGCTGAACGACAGCTCGCAACTCGTCCCGGCGCTCGCGAGCAACAGCGTCCAGATCGGCGTCGGCGTCGGCGCCGACAGTGCGGCGGCGATCCTGCACGGTTCCGACCTGCGCTACATCGCGATGTCCGAGCCGCACTACAACCTGGAAATGTGGGCCGCTCCGAACATCACGACGTTCGCCGACCTCAAGGGCAAGAAGGTGGGGCTCACGTCGCCCGGCTCGCAGGGCGACTTCGGCCTGACGGACCTGCTCGAGAGCAAGGGGATGAAGCGCTCGGACGTTCAGTCGACCTTCCTCAAGGGCGTGCCCGCCGAGGTCGCGGCGCTGGAGAGCGGTGCGGTGTCGGCGATCCTCACCCAGCCGCCGCAGGGCACCCAGACCCGCGAGAAGGGCGCGCACCGGCTCGCGGAGATGTCCGGCCTGCCCTTCCCGCTCGGCGCGTACACCGTCCAGGCGTCGTACCTGCAGAAGAACCGTGAGGTGCTGCAGAAGTTCTACGCCGCCGAGGCGGAGTCGCTGCAGTACGTGCGCACGCATAAGAAGGAGACGTCGGCCGTCATTCAGAAGTACACCGGCGTGAAGAGCCAGGCGCTGTCCGACTACGCCTACGACTTCTTCCTCAACGTGTGGCAGCAGACGCCGGCGGTCGACCCGAAGCTCATCCAGCAGGCCTTCGATGAGGCGGCGAAGAACACGCACCTGAAGGCCCCGGCCGACGTGTCGAAGTACATCGACAACAGCCTGGCCTCGGGAGCCTGAGTGGACTGGACGGACTTCCTGACCGAACAGGACAACGCGGTACTGAACGGCACCTCGTGGGCCAAGAGCGCGCCCTTCGGGCTGGGCGGCCGCCCGGCGGTGCTGGCGGTCGACCTGTACTACGCGGCACTCGGGGACCCGAGGGGAGAGTTGCCCGACGTGCTGGCGGACTGGCCCAGCGCGTGCGGACCGCAGGGCTGGGAGGCGGTCGACCGGACCGCTCCCCTGCTCGGCGCGGCACGGGAGGCGGACGTGCCGGTCATCTACTTCCACGCGACCCCGCCGGAACTCGGCCGGTGGAACCGTAAGCCGTCGGCGCGGCTGGCGCCGAAGCCCGGCGCGAAGGATCCCAATGCGATCGTGGCGGAGGTGGCGCCGGAACCGGGCGACGTGGTGCTCACCAAAATCTCCCCGAGCTGTTTCCACGAGACGCCGCTGGACACCGTGCTGCGGGCCCGCGGGATCGACACCCTGCTGGTCTGCGGCGAGGCGACGAGCGGCTGCGTACGGGCGACCGTGGTGGACGCCTGCACGCGGGGCTACCGAGTCGGCGTGGTCGGAGACTGCTGCTTCGACCGCTTCGAGGCCTCCCATTGGGTGAGCCTTTTCGACATGAACCAGAAGTACGCGGACGTGATCTCCGCGGCCGCGACGATCGAGTACGTACGCGGTGAACCCTCGGGCCTCACCCCGAAAGGCAAGGCGGCATGAGCGAGACCGAAGGCACCCCGGCGGATCTGCGGGCCTGGCTGCGCGAGGCAGAGAAGCGCGGCGAGCTGCAGAACGTCGAGGGCGCCGACTGGGACCTGGAGATCGGCGCGCTGTCCCAGGTCAACTACCGCAGGAGCAACCCCAGGGCGTTGATGTTCGACGGCGTCACCGGCTACCCGCGCGGGTTCCGGGTGCTCAGCGGCACGGTCAGCAACCCGCGGTTGCTCGGGTCGGTGCTCGGCCTCGGCTGGGACCGTACCGACTTCGACCTGGTCGAGACGCTGGCCGCCAAGCCGGGCGAGTGGGCGGCCGGTGCCCGTGACTTCGCCGCGACCACGGTGACGGACGGGCCGCTGTTCGCGAACGTCTCGGCCAAGCCCGACCTGAACCTGCTCGACTTCCCGGTGCCGCGCTGGCACGAGGGCGACGGCGGCCGCTACATCGGCACCGGCTGCGCCGTGGTCACCCGCGACTACGACACCGGCCGGATCAATCTCGGCGCGTACCGCATGCAGGTCCAGGACGACGGGCGTACGGCGAGCGTGAACATCGAGGCCGGCAAGCACGGGGCCCAGCACCTGCGCCGCTGGTTCGAGGCGGAGGGCCGGGCGCCGATCGCGGTCTCGCTCGGGCACCACCCGGCGTACCTGGTGGCGGCAGGCGTCGAGGTGCCCGCCGACGTGTCCGAGTACGACTACGTGGGCGCGATGATGGGCGCTCCGGTCCATACGCTGGCCGGCCAGGTCACCGGGCTGCCGCTGCCGTACGACAGCGAACTGGCCCTCGAGGGCTGGGTCACGCCGGAGAACGTGCGCCCCGAGGGCCCGTTCGGCGAGTGGACCGGCTACTACTCCGGGTCCCGCGAGCCGATCCTGACGATCGACGTGGAGAAGGTCTACCACCGCGATGACCCGATCCTGCTGGGCGCGCCTCCGGGCAAGCCGCCGCACGACTACTCCTACATGCGCACCGTGATGAAGTCGGCGATCATCACCGACGGGCTGCGGAGGACCGGGCTGCCGGGAGTACGCGGGGTCTGGGCGCACGAGGCCGGCGGCGGTCGGTCGCTGCTCATCGTCTCCATCGAGCAGCGGTACCCCGGCCACGCCCGCCAGGCCGCCTACCTCGCCGCACAGCTGCCCAGCGCGGCGTACATGAACCGCTTCACGGTCGTGGTGGACAGCGACGTGAACCCGCGCGACCTCGGCGAGGTGGTCTGGGCCATGACCGGCCGGACCGACCCCTCGATCGACATCGAGGTGATGAAGCGGACCTGGGGCAGCCGCGTCGACCCGCTCACCCTGCCCGGCGAGGTGGCGTTCAACAGCCGGGCGATCATCGACGCGTGCCGTCCGTTCGAGCGGCTCGGCGACTTCCCGCAGGTCGCCGAGTCGAGCGAGGAACTGATCGCCTCGGTGACCCGGCGCTGGCCGGAGGTGCTGGGATAGTGGCCGGACGTACGGGGCGACGTGTGACGGCGAGCGACTCCCGGTGGACGTGACTCCGCTCCCCGGTCCCGGCACGCCGGGCGGCTCCGGTCTGGCGGGCGCGCCCGGACGCGCGCCCGCGCCGGGGCGGGGCACTCGCGAGGCCGACATCCGCGAGCTGCGCCAGGAGATGCTGTTCAGCGCGCTGCGCGGCAGCGAGGGCAGTTCGTCGCTGGCATTCGTGATCTTCCAGGAGCTGGCCATCAGCATCGTCGAGGGCCGCCTGCCACCGGGCGAGGAGGTCAACTCCGCGGAGCTGGCCCGGCAGTTCAACACGAGCCGCACCCCCGTACGGGAGGCGCTGCTGCTCCTCGAACGCGAGGGCCTGGTCATCGTGCCGCCCCGCCGCAGGCCGTACGTCTCCCCCGTCGCGATCTCCCAGGTGCGCGAGATCTACGAGATACGGGCGAGCCTGTACGCCCTGGTCAGCGAGCTCGTCGTCGAACGCGCCACCGACGATGACATCCTCGGGCTGCTGTCGTGGCAGGCGATGCTGCAGCGCGACGCGGACGCCGGTGACGTGGACGCCTACTTCTGGCACAACGTCGGGTTCCGTAATGCCGAGGCCGCGCTGTCCCGCAACTTCGAGCTGCAACGGCGGCTGAGCTCGCTGGGGTTGCAGATGCACCGCTTCCGCTATGTCAGCCTGTCCCTGCCGGGACGCCTGCTGCATTCGCTGGCCGACCACGAGCGCCTGGTCCGCGCCTACACCGAACGCGACATGGCCCTGGCGGTCGCCGTCACCCGCTCGCTGGTCCTGCGCGGCTACCGCGCGATCGAACGGTCGGGACGCTTCTAGCGGCGGGGCGTACGTCGTTGGTCCTCGGCCCATCGGCACAGGCCGCCCCGTGCCCCGGGCCGATTCGCCCGGTATGGCCCGCCGCCTAACGTCGGCGTCATGGACACTGATGGGACGCTGGACGAGGCGTACGAACGGCTGCACGACACCGGACCGGAGTTCGACGGCTGGCTGACCAACCACGGCCCGATGGCGGTGGAGGTGATGGTCAGGCGCGGGCAGGGCCAGGCGGTCCACCGCTGGCTCGACGGGTACATCCGCCGTCTCGAGGAACCACCCGAGAGCACGTCGCCGATCGATCCCGGGCACTGGCACGAGGCTCTCGGCGACGCGCGCCGGCTCGGCGACTGGCTGGCGTTCTTCGACCGCGAGGTGCGGGAACGCCCCTGGCGCGAGGTGCTCACGACCTGGTGGCCACGGCTGCTTCCCGGCATCGCGGCGGGCGCTACCCATGGTGTGATCCGCACCGGACACGCGGCGCACACACTGCTGCGAGAGGAGGCCGACGGCCCGAGGGTGGCCGAGCTCGGCCAGGCCCTGGGCTACTGGGCCGCGCGCTGGCAGGCGGTGCCGCCACCCGGCGTGCCGTCCGGGACGGCTGGTCCCAAGGACGCCCTCGAGGCGGTCGCACGCGTCCCCGACCAGAGCCAGGGCATCAAGTACCGCCTCGGCCAGCTCGCCGACCTGCCCGGATGGGCGCCCGGGCTCAGACCGGCAGGGTCGGCCGAGAACGCGCGCCGGAGAATCGCCGAGCTGGCGGACGCCGCGACGCGCCGCTATCTCACCCACGGGCACGGCTCGGGGGTCATGCTGGTGCACGCCGCGACCGCGCCGACGGCCGTCCTGCGCACCCTTCCGGCGCTGCCAACAACGCTGTGGGCCGCGAGCCTGGACGCCGCGTGGGCGGCGAGCGCCGCGGTCACCGCCGCGTACGGCCCGGCGGACCCGGTCCCGAGCGCGGACCTGCCCGTCGCGCCCACGGGATCCGGCGGCGCCGACGAGGTGTTCGCCCGCGCCGTACGGCACGGGGACGAGCACGCCATCAAACTCGCCGATACGTCCCTGGAGGTGTACGAGCGGACCGGTGACGCCGGCGCTCTCGCCGCGGCCATCCGCGCCACGGAGCTCATCAGGCCGGCCGGGGGCTGACTGACCCGGGGCCCTACGATCTTTCGCCATGGAGGACTCTCATGCGTGAGCCGATGGAGATCGCGGTGGCCCAGCCGCGGTGCGTGTCCTATGACGTCGCCGCGAACGCGGTGACCCACGCGGCCACCGTGCGTTCGGCGGGTGCGCGAGTGGTGGTCTTTCCCGAGCTGTCCCTGACCGGGTACGAGCTGGACGCCGCCCCGATCACCGCCGAGGATCCGCGGCTGGCGCCGATCGCCCAGGCCTGTGCCGACACGGGATCGCTGGCGCTGGCCGGCGCCCCGGTGTCGGGGGACGCGGGCGAGGCGTACGTCGCGATGCTGGCCATCGACGGCGGCGGCGTGACCGTCGCCTACCGGAAGATGTGGCTGGGCGGGGCCGAGCCCGAGCGGTTCGCCCCCGGCGACCGGCCGGTCGTGCTCGACGTCGGCGGCCGGCGGCTCGGCCTGGCGATCTGCAAGGACACCGGCGTCCCCCGGCACGCCGCCGACACCGCCGCCCTGGGCATGGACGTCTATGTCGCGGCCGCCGCCGAACACGAGGTGGACGCGGCCGTCACGGACGAGCGCGCCCGCCGTGTGGCGGCCGACCACGGAGTGTGGGTCGCCGTCGCGAGCTTCGCGGGCCCGACGGGCGGCGGTTATCGGCGGACCGCCGGGCGTTCGGCCGTCTGGAGACCCGACGGCACGGTGGTCGCCCAGGCCGGCGCCGAGACCGGCGCGATCGTCCGGGCGACGCTGCCCTGACGGCGGTGTTCAGGCGCCGGCTTCGAGGCCCGGCCAGCCGGAGGCCTCGATGGTCCGGAAGCCCGCGTGGATGATCGACTTGGTGATCGCCACCGCCAGTGCCGCGTCGCGGTCGGCGTAGGCCAGCATCAGCCGGTCGTGGTCGTCCACGGAGCGTCGCAGGCGGCCGGGGAAGGACAGGCTCAGGTGGCGGAGCTGGAGCGTCCGCAGGCCCAGGGAGCCCAGCATGCGGGTGAGCTGGCGGTTGCCGGTGATCTCGGCCTCGGCCTGCCGGAAGCCCACGTTGTGCCAGAAGTAGCCGTCGACGTCCCCGCGTTCGGCGTCCGCGCGCAGGCGGCCCTGCCACTCGGTGAGCACGGCCAGGCCCTCGTCGGTCGCCTCGTGCACGATCAGCTCGCTGACCAGGCCGTGCAGGCTCGCGCGTACCTGGTAGATGTCGCGTACCTGGTCGAGGGTGACGAGCGCGACCCGCGGGCGGCGGCGCGCGGGGATCTCCACCAGGCCTTCCCGCTGCAACGTCAGCAGCGCCTCGCGTACGGGGGTGCGGCTGCTGCCGTAGCGGCGGGCCAGGTCGACCGAGTTGAGGTCCGCGCCGGGCGGCAGCCGGGCGAGGATGATCTGCATCGCGAGGTCCTCGACCATGTGATCGACCAGCGAGGTGTTCGGCCGTCCCTCGCGGAGGAGCGACGCGAGCATGTTCGTGCCGGACGGCGGGCCCTCGTCGAACCGGCTGTGCTCCTCGGCGATCATTCGGTCCTCAAGGCGTGTCTCGGACGGCGGTGCCGTCGCGCAGGACCTCCAGCATCTGCTGGGCGGCCTGCGGATGTCCGGCGCCCCGCAACCGTACCGCGGCGATCCGCCGGCACGGCGTCGGCGGCGCGATCGGCACCGCCACCACCTCGGGATGCCGGGCCACGAGCGAGAGGAGGGGCACCGCGCTGATGCCGATCCCCGCGGCGACCAGGCCCTGCGCCGACTGGTAGTCCTCGGTCACGAACCCGATGTGGGGCTCGAAGCCGGCGAGCCGGCACATCGTGACGAACGCGTCGTCGTACGGCGGCCGGTGGGCGCGGACGACCCAGGTCTCACCGGACAGATCGGCCAGGTCGACGGCCGGCTCCCCGGCGAGCGGGTGGTCCAGCGGGAACAGCGCGCACAGCGGGTCGTCGGTCAGGGGGATCCGCTCGATGTCGGGGCCGAACGTGCGGGGGGCGAAGTCGTAGTCCCACACCAGGCCGAGATGCACGGTGCCCTCCCGCAGGCACGCCGCGATGTCGCCGGTGTGCACCGACCGCAGTTCCACCCGTACGTCGGGGAAGCGCTTCTGGTAGTCGCGCACGACCCGGGGGATGAGGTCGGCGCCCGCGGTCGGGAAGGCGGCGAGCCGTACGCACGCGTGCCGGGCGGTCAGGTCGCGCATCTCGTGCTCGATGCTCGCGATGCTGCCGAGCAGCACGGTGCTGCGCTCGGCCAGCACCCGCCCGGCCTCGGTCAGCTCGACGCCGCGCGGACCGCGGATCATCAGTGGCAGGCCCAGCTGCCGTTCGAGCAGCGCCATCTGCTGCGAGACGGCGGAGTGGGTCATGAACAGCGCCTCGGCGGCGGCCGTGAACGACCCGTGCTCGGCCACCGCCGAAAAGATCTGCAGCCGCCGTACGTCGAGCATCGTGCCCCCTTACTTCGGCGTCGGCCCGCCGATCTCACCCTGCCACGGCTTGGGGGCGACCTCGCGCACGCCCACCCTCGCCAGCGCCCGCCGGGCCGTGTGGTCGACCAGCTCTTCTACGGAGGCGGGCTGGGCGTAGAAGGCGGGCACGGGCGGCGCGATGATCGCTCCTGCCTCGGCGGCGGCGGTCATGGCGCGCAGGTGTCCCAGGTGCAGCGGCGTCTCACGGACGAGGAGGAGCAGCGGCCGCCCCTCCTTCAGGCACACGTCCGCGGCCCTGCTGATGAGGTCGTCGGCATAGCTCCAGGCGATCGCGCTGAGCGTCTTGATCGAACAGGGCGCGACCACCATGGCGTCGGCGGGGAAGGAGCCCGAGGCGATGGCCGCGCCGACGTCGCCGGGACGGTACGTCACGTCGGCGAGCGCCTCGGCCTCGCGTACCGAGATCCCGCACTCGTGCCGCAGCGTCATCCCCCCGGCGCGGGACACGATGAGGTGCGTCTCGATCCCCGGCTGGTCGCGCAGGAGGGTGAGCATGCGCAGGCCGTACGGCGCGCCGCTGGCGCCCGTGATCGCGACGATGATCGTGCGCGTCTCGTCCTCCTGGAGCTCTGTCACCGAACCTCGCGTTGATCGAGGAATGTCCAGGTCATCACACCACGCCGCCGCGAGGACCCGCCACAGCGACGCTGTAAGGCCTGCTAACCGCTGACCCCGGCAAACGCCGCTTGTGGGGCGAATGCGAGGTCCATAGCGTCCCTTACACAAGGAGTATCAGGTGGAGAGGCGGACTGACTCTGTGACCGGACCGACCTACGACGAGACCGGCGGAGGCGCCGTCGTCGACGTCCACGCGCACGTCGTCCCACCGTCGCTGCTGGCCGAGCTGGCGGACGGGTCGACGAAGACCCAGGGGTTCTCCGCGGACCGTACCGACAAGGGCTGGGTCGTCACCGTTCCCGGCACCGGGCCCACCCGCCCGGTCGGCGCCCGGATGACCGACCCTGGTCCACGCCGCGAGTGGATGGCCCGTACCGGGGTGACCGGTCAGGTGCTGTCGCCGTGGATGGACGTGCAGTCCGGCGACCTGTCCCCCGCGGCCGCGAAGGACTGGGCGCGGCGGCTGAACGACGCCATGGCGGAGAGCGCCGCGGCGCTGGGCGGCGGCACGCGCGTCCTCGCCACCGTGCCGACCTGTGACGGGGAGAGCGCGGCGGCCGGGGTGCGGGAGGTACGGACCCGGCCCGAGGTCGCCGGAGTGCTGCTCAACACCGCACCCGGCGAGGGCGTCGCGCTGCACGACCCGGAGTTCGAGCCGTTCTGGGCGGCGGCCGAGCAGGACGGCGTCCCCGTCATGCTGCATCCGCCGACCTGCGGTCCGTCGGGCGCGCTGCCGACGCTGGGCGGCATGGGCAACGTGCACGGCCGGCTCATCGACAACACCCTCGCCGTCACGGAGCTCATCCTGCACGGCCTGCTCGACCGGTATCCCCGGCTCGTGCTCATCCTCGTGCACGGCGGAGGGTTCCTGCCCTACCAGGCGGCCCGGCTCGACGGCGGCTACCGGACCCGGGAGAGCTTCGCCGGAGAACTGGCGCGCGAACGTCCCTCCGCGTACTTGAGGGACCTCTACTACGACACGGCCGCCCTGTCCGGGCCCGCGATCGCGTTCCTCGCCGGTCTCGTCGGCGCGGACCGCGTCCTGCTCGGCAGCGACTATCCCTTCGCCCTGTCCGATCCAGAGCCGGTGCGGACGGTACGCGACGCCGGCCTGTGGCCGGAGGAGACGGCGGCGATCCTCGGCGCCAACGCCGGCACGATTCTCGGGAGTTCTGAATGAGCGCGGAGACGGTACGGCTGATCGCCACGGCGCATGGGCCGATGGGCGTACGGCGGCGTGGGTCCGGCGACCCGGTCGTCCTGCTGCACCCCCTGGCACTGTCCGGTGAGCTGTGGCAGCCGCTCGCGGACGCCCTCGCCGGCGACTTCGAGGTGTTCTCGCTGGATCTGCGGGGGCACGGCGCGAGCGGGTGGGACGGCCACCCGTTCTCGATCGAGGACCTGGCCCTGGACGTCGCCGAGGTGCTGAACGCCCTGGACCTGCCGGCCGTCGGGATGCTCGGCATGTCGATGGGCGGCAGTGTCGCGGTGACGTTCGCCGGGCTGTTCCCCGAGCGCGTGCGCTCCCTGGTCCTGGCCGACACGACCGCCTGGTACGGAGAGGACGCGGTCACGGCCTGGACCGAACGCGCGCGGCGGGCCGCCGAGGTGCCACGGGCCGAGCAGCTGGCGTTCCAGGTCGACCGCTGGTTCTCCCCGGCCTTCGCCGAGCGCGAGTCCGCCGAGGTCGACCGCGTCACGGAGATCTTCCTGCGGACCGACAGCCGGGCGCACGCCGCCGCGTCGGACGCCATGGGCCGGCTGGACGCGCGCCGCCTGCTGTCCGTCGTACGCGCGCGGACGCTCGTCATCGTGGGACAGGACGACTACGCCACTCCGCCCGCGATGGCCGGGGAGCTCGCGGGCGGGATCCCCGGCGCCACGCTGCTGTGCCTCCCGGGGCTACGGCACCTGTCGCTGATCGAGCGGCCCGGGCTCGCGGACGTCGTACGCGACGTGTTCGCCGGCAGGCCCGTGACCGGCGAGGCGACCGCGGAGGACAGCCGTGCCTGAGCCCACCCGTCCCCCACACCCTCCGGAGGTCCGATGAAGCCCGGCCGATTCGCCTATCACGCGCCGCGCGAGCTCGATGAGGCGCTCGCGCTGCTCAAGGAGCACGGCGATGAGGCGAAGGTGCTGGCCGGCGGTCAGAGCCTGATGCCGATGCTGAACTTCCGGCTCGCCCAGATCGAGCACCTCATCGACATCAACCGGCTCGGCGGCGGGCTCGACCGGCCGCGTGCCGGCGCGGAGACCATCACGATCCCGGCGCTCGTCCGGCAGCGTCAGGTGGAGCGTTCAGCGGAGATGGCCCGCGCGCTGCCGCTGCTGACCGCGGCGCTGCGGCAGGTGGCCCACCCGCAGATCCGCAACCGCGGCACCGTGTGCGGCAGCCT
>JAOPYG010000068.1 GCA_025964685.1 Actinoallomurus sp.
GGCGTGGGTGGCCGGTGCCGGCGGCCCGGCGGGGGCGGGCATTCGCGGGGCGGCGGGCGCCGCCGGTGTGCTGCCCTCGGCGGGCTCGGAGGTGGGTCCGGCGGCCGGGGGCGTGATGGCGCCGAACGCCGGGGGAGGCATCAGGTCCTCGCCAAAGTGGGCCGTCGCCTCGTGGTCCAGCAGGTCCGCCTGGGCCTGCTGGGCGGCCGGCCGGCGGGCCGGGTCCTTGGCGAGGCACGCGGCCACGACCGACCGCAGCGGCTCGGGGAGCACCGACACGTCGGGTTCGTCGTGCACGATGCGTTCCATCACGGCGTGCACGGATTCGTTCCCGAACGGCGGGTGGCCGGTGGCGGCGAACAGGATCGTCGCCCCCCACGCGAACAGGTCGGCCGACGGGCCGACGCGGCGGCCGGAGACCTGTTCGGGCGCCATGTACGCGGGTGTGCCGACGCTGCCCGTGTCGGCGAAGCCGGCGGCGCCGAGGGCGCGGGCGATGCCGAAGTCGATCACGCGTGGGCCGTCCGGTCCCAGCAGGACGTTGTGCGGGGTGAAGTCGCGATGGACGATGCCCGCCCGGTGGATGGCGGCCAGCGCGGTCAGGGTGCCGATCGCCAGCCGTTCGAGCGCGCCGCCCGTACGCGGTCCCGCGGCGAGGATCACCGACCGCAGCGAGCGGCCCTCGACGTACTCGCTGACGATGTAGGGATGGTCGCCGGCCAGGTCGGCGTCCAGCACCTGAGCGGTGCAGAAGCGCGCCACCTTCTTGGCGGCCGACAGCTCGTGCACGAACCGCTCGCGCGCGCCCGGATCCTCCGCCATGCGCGCGTGCAGCAGCTTGATCGCCACGTGCTCGCCCTCGGGGCTCAGGCCCAGGTAGACGACTCCCTGGCTGCCCTCACCGAGCCGTCCGACGAGCTGGTGGCCGCCGAGCTCGGCCGGGTCGTCGGGCAACAGCGGATGACCGTCGGGCATGCCTGTGTCCTCCCGGTCGAACCGTCGCTCACCAGAAGCCCCACGATAGCGCCGGTTCGTCCCCCGAATACCATCGCCGAGCGGGTCGGGGGCGCGCTCAGGTCGTCGCGCGGCCGACGGCGTACTGGAAGAGGTTGTCCTGCTGGATCGAGCCGTCCGGTCGCTGCAGGTTGCCGAAGTTGGCCATGAAGACGTCGTGCGCCGCGTCGAGACCGACGATGTCGATCGCGCGGGCGACGTTCGGGGAGGTCTGCATCGACCGCCAGGCGTCGTCGAGCGAGGCGAAGTCGTACCTGCGGGTCACCTCGGCGAACGCGTACACGTCGAGGCCGGCCTCCACCATCACCTCGCGCAGGCGGTACAGGTCGCGGACCGGCTGGGCGTCCGGAGCGCTGGGCGGCACGAGCCCGCGTACCGCGTTGAGGAACGCGCTCGCCTCGCGGCCGGACCAGTTGTGCCACAGCCCGATCACCACGGAACCGCCCGGCCGGGTGACGCGGGCGAGCTCGGCGACGGCAACGGCGGGGGGCTCGGTGTACTGGATGGCGTCGAAGGCCATCACCTGGTCGAAGCAGCCACGGTCGTAGGGCAGCTCGGCGGCGTCGGCCACCCGCAGGTCGGCGTCGGGCAGCCGGTCGCGTGCGATCTTCAGCAGTTCGACCGACGCGTCCAGGCCGGCGACCTCGGCGCCGTGCTGGGCGGCGAGCTCCAGGGCCGTGCCGGTGCCGCAGCCGACGTGCAGCAGCCGTGTCCCCGGTCCCGGGTCCAGTGCGCCGACCGAGGCGATGTACAGAGGACGGAGCTGCGTGTCGCACACGCCAGTGAAGGCCACGCCGTTCTGAGGATGGACCTCAACCGGACCCACCATGGCGTCCTCCGGATCGTCGTTGGTTGTGACACATGATCACTACGCCGCTCTCGCCCCTGCATCCGCATATTTACCTATTTCCAGCTTTCTCGCGCCGGTACGGCATAAGTGATCCATACTCCTGGTGTGGCCCGGCGAGTATCGTGCCCGACTCTCATCGGCCGGACTGCGGAGCTGTCGCGGCTGGACGCCGCGCTGGCAGACGCGCAGTCCGGCTCTTCTGTGCTGCTCTTCATCTCCGGTGACGCGGGCATCGGAAAGTCACGGCTGATGGAGACGTTCGCCGAGCGTGCCAGGGAACGCGACGCGATCGTGTTCTCCGGCGCATGCCTTGACCTGGCCGAAGGCGCCGCACCGTACGCGCCGTTCGTGGCCGCGCTGCGGCCGCTGGCCGACGAGCTCTCCGGCGACGAACTCGCCCACGTCCTGGGTGAGGCGCCGCGTGAGCTCGGCGCGCTCCTGCCCGAGCTGTGCGGGCGTCCGCCGGAGCGGCGCGACCGTACGGACCGCATCCGCCTGTACGAGCTGGCCCTCGGGCTGTTCCGGCGCATGGCCGCCCTGCATCCCGCCGTGCTGATCCTGGAGGATCTGCACTGGATCGACCCGGCGTCGGCCGACCTGCTGGCGATGCTCGGCGGCAACCTCCGGCGTGCGGGCCTGGTCATCGTCGGTACGTATCGAAGCGACGAGGTGCCGCGCGACCACCCGCTGCACGGCACCGTCCTCGAACTGGAACGCTCCGGCCGCGCCGAGCGCGTCGAGCTCTCCGGCCTGTCGGTCGAGGAGGTGACCGCTCAGGTCACCGGCATTCTCGGTACCGAGCCGGCGACGCGCCAGACCAGGTCGCTGTTCGACCGGTCGGACGGCAACCCGTTCTTCGTCGAGGAGCTCCTGGCGGCCGGGCCGACGAGCACCGAGCTCACCGCCAGCCTGCGTGACGTGCTGCTGACCCGCGTCGAACGGCTCGCCCCGGCGACGGGCCGGGTGCTGCGTGCGGTGGCGACGGTCGGCCGCGGCGCCGACGAGGACCTGATCGCCACCGTCACCGGGCTGTCCGCCGGCGGGTTGGAGGCCGCGCTACAGGAGGCGGTCGCGCACCGGCTCCTCGTCGTCACCGGAGACGGCTACGACGTACGGCACGCGCTGCTGCGGGAGGCCCTCCACACGGACCTGCTGCCCGGCCAGCGGAACCGCCTGCACCTGGCGGTCGCCGAGGCCCTGGACGACAAGGACGTCCCCGCCGAGTCCGCCCGTCACTGGTACGCGGCGGGGGACCGGCCACGGGCGCTCGGCGGCTTCGTGGCGGCCGCGGCCGCCGCCCAGATGACGAACGCCTGGGCCGTCGCGCTCGCGCACTACGAGCGCGCACTGCGGCTGTGGCCGTACGTGGCCGACGCCGAGACCCGCTGCGGTCTCGGCCACACGGAGTTGCTGTGGCGCGCCGCCGAGGTCGCGATGGCCGAGGGGGAGACCGACCGCGCCCTGGAGCTGACCGAGGCGGCGATGGCCGAGCTGGACACCGAAGCGGAACCGCTGCGCGCCGCGGGCCTGCGCATCCTCCTGGGCCGGGTCCACTGGGTGGCGGGTGACGTGATGGCCGCGTGCCGCTCCTATGACGAGGCGGTCGCCCTGCTGCCGGCCGAGGCGTCGACGCGCGAGCGCGCCCAGGTCCGCGCCCTTCAGGGGCACGCGTTCATGCTCCAGAGCCGCTTCACGGACGCCGTCGAGTGCTGCCGGGAGGCCGTCGCCGTCGCCGTCGCGCTCGGCGCGCGCGATCTGGAGGGCCATGCCCGCAACACCCTGGGCGTCGGCCTCACCATGCTCGGCGAGTCCGCGAGCGGCCTGGCCGAGCTCGCCGGCGCGCTGCGGATCGCCAAGTCGCGCGACGACACCTGGGAGCTCGGCCGCACGTACGTCAACTACTCCGACGCGCTGCTGTGGGCGGGCCGCTGGGCCGAGGCCGCCGAGGTCGGGATGGAGGGCGTCCACGTCTGCCGGAGTCTCGGCTACGGGCGTACGACCTGCATGTGCGCGGCGGGCAACACGCTGGCCGCGCTCCTGCGGCTCGGCCGCTGGCCGGACGCGGACCGGCTGGTCGATGAGGTGAACGACATCGACGCGCCTCCGGGCCAGCGCTGGGGCGTCACCCTGGCCATGACCGAGCTGGAGCTGCGCCGGGGCCGGCTGGATGACGCCCGCCGGCACCTGTCGTCCGTGGCGGGCCCGGCCGCGCGCTCGGACGGCAAGGAGCTGATCAGCTCGTTCCGCGTCTGCGCCGCCTGGCTCGCGATCTCCGAAGGCAAGTGCGAGGAGGCGCGCGAGCACGTACGGGTCGGCCTGGACCTGATCCGCGGCTCGGAGTACACCCGGATCGGCCCGCAGCTGTGCTCCATCGGCCTGTGCGCCGAGGCGGCGCTGAACGGCGATCCCGGCGAGCTGCTCAAAGAGTGCCGCGAATATCTCAGCGGCATGATCGAGTGCCCCGAGCCGGAGGCGTACGGCCTGCACGCCGAGGCCGAGGCGACCCGGATCACCACGCCGGACCCGTGTGCGTGGCAGGACGCGAGGGCGGCCTGGGAGCGTCTCGGCGAGCGGTACCACGCGGCGTACTGCCGGTTCCGCGAGGCCGAGGCGCTCCTCGCGGTGAAGGGCTCACGCGAGAAGGCGGGCGACCTGTTGGGCGCGGCGCACGAGACGGTCGTGAGCCTGGGTGCGGACACCCTGCGCAGGAAGATCGAGGACCTGTCCCGCCGTGGCCGCCTGGACCTCGGACGGCCCGGGGAGACGGTGCCCGGACTCACCGCGCGGGAGGGGGAGATCCTCGCCCTGCTGAGCGACGGCCGGACCAACCGGCAGATCGCGGAGACGCTGTTCATCAGCGAGCGGACGGTCGGCGTGCACGTCTCCCGGATCCTGCACAAGCTCGGCGTGCCCAACCGGGGCGCGGCCGCGCACCTGTTCAGAGCTTCGGAGTGAACGAGCCGCCGTGCAGCGCGCGGTCGATCAGCTCGATGCCCTCGGCGATCGCGACGAGCCGGGTGCCCTCGCGCCGGTAGATGTCCAGGACCGCCTCGATGCCATGCGGCGGGACGGTGTCCGACAGCTCCGTACGTGCGGTGCGGAACCCCAGCCTGGCGGCCTCCACGGCGGCGGACACGTGCTGGCGGGCCATCCGCGCGAGCGCCGGAGGATAGCGGCGCAGCACGCCGTAGCGGCGGTATTCGGGTGGGACGAACTCCAGGAGCCAGGCCACCGCCGTGTCCTCGAACCTCTCGGTGCCCGGCGGATGCACCCCGGTGGGCCAGCCGGGCGGAACGTAGGCGTTCACGTCCCTCAGACTACGGCTTCTTCGAACAAATGTTCTAGAAGGGGGCCATGAATGTAACGCCCCGGGTGGTCAGTCCTTCTTGTCGGGATCGTCGCCCGACTCGCGCCGCTTGGTGATCCGGATCGTGCCGGAGTCCAGGTCGTCGCGGCCCGGAGAGGCCTCGGTGTGGAGTTCCTGGCGGCGTGACTTCTCCGCCTCCTGCTCCTCGAGCTGGATCTGTTTTCCGGCACCGCCGAACGCGGCCTGCAGGTCGGCGAACATGCCCGGCCCGAAACCGGCGCCCGAGTCGGAGTCGCCGCGGATCGCCGACATCAGCCCGCCACCGCCCGTACCCTCCTTGGGCCAGTCGATGACCTCGGGTGTGGGGGGCGCGGCCGCGCGCTTGCGCGGGCGCTTGCGGCGCCGCCGAAACGGTGATCTCACGCAACCTCCAACGTTCGGCCGATCCTCAGGATTCCTCACGGGACCCGCACGATCGTATGCGCCCTCGAGGTGATCTCGGACGGTAACCTGCGGAGCGTGTCCCTCACTCTGGCCGACGTCGTCGGGATCTTCGAAGACCGCTACGACCCGGCCTGGGCGGAGTCATGGGACGCCGTCGGCCTGGTCTGCGGCGATCCCGAGGCGGAGGTACGCAGGGTGCTGTTCGCGGTCGACCCCCTCTCGGAAGTCGCCGACGAGGCACTCGGCTGGGGCGCCGACCTGATCGTCACCCACCATCCCCTGCTGCTGCGCCCCGTCCACGGCGTACCGGCCACCACCCCCAAGGGCCGCCTCGTTCACCGCCTCATCACCGGCGGGATCGCGCTGTTCACCGCCCACACCAACGCGGACGTCGCCGATCCGGGGGTGTCCGACGCGCTCGCCCGCGCCGTCGGCCTGAGCGGGCCGCTGCGCCCGCTGAGCCCCTCATCCGAAGATCCACGGCGCGGTCTCGGGCGTGTCGGCGAGCTGCCCGCGCCGCTGACGCTGCGGGATTTCGCGGCCGGCGCGGCCAAGGGCCTGCCCGCCACGGCGGCCGGCCTGCGCGTCGCGGGCGACCCGGACTCACTCGTCCGTACGGTCGCGGTCTGCGGAGGGGCGGGCGACTCCCTGCTCGGGGTCGCGCGTGCGGTGGGCGCCGACGTCTACCTCACCGCCGACCTGCGCCATCATCCGGCGTCGGAGTTTCGTGAGGCGGGTGCGACGGCGCTGGTCGACGCGGCGCAATGGGCCACCGAATGGCCATGGCTTCGCGACGCGGCGTCACTGTTGGGGGAGACTAACGTAGAGACCCGGATCTCCACCGCCGTGACCGACGCGTGGACCTTTCGCTCCGTTGAAGGAAGTACGTGAAAGCACCACCTGAAGCCCAGTTGCGCCTCCTCGACCTGCAGGAGCTCGACACCGCGCTCGACCGGCTCGACCATCGCAGGCGTGGCCTACCCGAGCTCGCGGAGATCCAGCACGCCGAAGAGCGTCTCGCCGGGTTCGCCGACGCGTTCGTCGCCGCGCAGACCGAGATCAGTGACATCGACCGCGAGCAGAAGAAGGCCGAGCAGGACGTCGACCAGGTCCGCGCCCGCGCGGACCGCGACCAGAAACGGCTCGACTCCGGCCAGGTCTCCTCGGCACGCGACCTGGAGAACCTCCAGTCAGAGATCGTCTCGCTGCAACGCCGCCAGTCCGACCTCGAAGAGGTCGTGCTGGAGATCATGGAGCGGCGTGAAGAGGCCGAGACCCGGCTGCGCGACATCGAGGCCGACCGGGAGACCGGCGAGAAGGCCCTGGCCGAGCTGACCGCCCGGCGCGACGCCGCGTTCGGCGAGATCGACGGCCAGGCCGAGCTGACCAAGACGGCGCGCTCCGGGGTCCTCGGCGACATTCCCGATGACCTCATGAAGCTGTACGCCAAGCTACGCCACCAGCACCGGGGGGT
Source organism: Actinoallomurus sp. (assembly GCA_025964685.1). Taxonomy (GTDB): domain Bacteria; phylum Actinomycetota; class Actinomycetes; order Streptosporangiales; family Streptosporangiaceae; genus Actinoallomurus. The sequence goes on from JAOPYG010000068.1 coordinate 7,090, forward strand.
CGCCGCCACGGCCCTGCTGCGCGGCCAGTGCCAGGGCTGTCACCTCCAGCTCAACACCGTCGAGCTGAACGAGATCCGGGCCGCGGCCCCGGACGACGTGATCCGCTGTGACGAGTGCCGGCGGATCCTCGTCCGTACCAAGGAATCCGGCCTGTGAGGCTGATCGTCGAGGCGGACGGCGGCTCGCGGGGAAACCCCGGGCCCGCCGGCTACGGCGCGGTCGTGCGCGACGCGGTGTCCGGCGAGCCGCTCGCCGAGGCCGCCGAGTCCCTGGGCGTGACCACCAACAACGTCGCCGAATACCGCGGCCTGATCGCCGGCCTCACGAAGGCGGCCGAGATCGACCCGAACGCCGACGTCGAGGCGCGGCTGGACTCCAAGCTCGTGGTCGAGCAGATGTCCGGCCGCTGGCGCATCAAGCACCCCGACATGAAGCCGCTCGCCCTCGAGGCGCGCAGGCTCGCCTCCGGCTTCCCCTCCGTCCGTTTCACCTGGATCCCGCGCGAGCGCAACAAGCACGCCGACCGGCTCGCCAACGAGGCCATGGACGCGGCCGCGCAGGGCCGTACGTGGGATCCTTCGTCTTCCGCTGCCTCTTCCGGGTCCGGGTCCGGGTCCGCAGACGATGAGGAGCCTCACCAGGCGACCTCCACGGGCTGGGCCGCGCCGGTCGGCGAGCCGACGACCACGCTCCTGCTGCGGCACGGCGAGACGTCCTTGTCGGCGGACAAGCGCTTCGCCGGCATCGGCGAGATCGCGCTGACCGAGACGGGCGTCATGCAGGCCAAGGCGGCCGCGAAGGCCCTGGCCGGCCGCTCCATCGACGCGATCGTGTCCTCGCCGCTGGCGCGCACCCGCCAGACCGCGCAGGAGGTCGCCGACGTCCTCGGCCTCCCGGTCCGCACCGACGACGGCTTCCGCGAGACCGACTTCGGCGACTGGGAGGGCTACTCCTTCGCCGAGGTACGCGAACGCTGGCCCGCCGAACTGGACGCCTGGCTCGCCGACTCGTCCGTGGCCCCTCCACACGGGGAGAGCTTCACCGACACCGCCCGCCGCGTACGCACGGCCCGCGACAAGCTCCTCGTACGCCATCGGCAGCAGACGGTCCTGGTCGTGTCGCACGTGACCCCGATCAAGATGCTCGTCCGCGCCGCGCTGGAGGCACCGCCGTCATCGCTGTACCGGATGTTCCTGGAGGTCTCCTCCCTCTCGGAGATCGACTGGTACGCCGACGGTCCCGCGGTGCTCAAGCGGTTCAACGACACGCATCACCTCGCCTAGGGAGTCCGCGTCTCCCAAGACCCACTGGGCACATGAGCCTCTACCGCTGGCCGCGGTGGCTGAGCGCACGGTAAAATATTCTCTGTGTGGACGAGTCGGCCGGGCGGCCGCGGCGGAGATCTTCGGATCTCCGACGAGGAAGGTCCGGGCTCCACAAGGCAGGGTGGTCGGTAACGCCGACCCGGAGTGATCCGCGGGACAGTGCCACAGAAATCAGACCGCCTCTGTTCGCAGAGGTAAGGGTGAAACGGTGGTGTAAGAGACCACCAGCGCCCCAGGTGACTGGGGCGGCTCGGTAAACCCCACCCGGAGCAAGGTCAAGAAGGGTCCGCCCACGGCGGACCCGCGCAGGCGCCAGAGGACAGCCGGTCCGAGCCTGCGGGTAGACCGCTCGAGGCTGTCGGCAACGGCAGCCCTAGATGGATGGCCGCCCCTCCGCTCACGCGGAGCGACAGAACCCGGCCTACAGGCCGACTCGTCCACCAACCTGGCTCTGACCAGCATCGGAGCATCTCTCAAGACTCCGTGTTCCGGTCCTGTTCCGTCACCCTGGTGAGCAACAGGGCATCGATGGCGCCACGCCCGAGGTCGTCTTGGTCCGGGAACAGATGGCCGTAGGTGTCCATATCCGGTGGGGTCCTGGGCGCCTCTGGGACTGAAAACCCGTCGGAAGCGTCCGGCCGCCAGTGTGGTGACCAGTAACCCGCTGAGAAACGACCGGGCCGATCAGGACGAGTTCAGAACTCGTCCTGATCGGCGCGCTGCCGCCAGGACATGATGCGGTCCGTGATGTGCCAGCTCGCGTGGGCGGCCAGGATGGCGGCCAGGACGGCGGCGGCGATACCGATAAGCGGTCCGATGTCAGCGGTGAGGGGCGCACTTCGCATCAGCATGACGACAGGGACCTCGAACAACCCGTTGGGCACGGTCTCTCCTCAGTAGGGCATCCGGCAGGGAGTGGGGCGCGGGCCCGCATCCACGGCACGGCACACGCGAAGCGGGAGGCTACCAGGAGCCGACCACCAAAACGGCCATGATGCATGTCCGTGCCATATATCGGACACCTGTCTGCCGCTGTGGGCGGGTCCTCTATGCACTGTGGCCCCTGCTATCGCGCCCGCCCGGGGCCAGCGATCAGAACCCGACCCATAGGCCGACTCGTCCACCGTTCAAGCCGCTCCCTGCGGCGAGCCCGTGGCCCTCTCGTCAGGGCACATCGGGGGCAGCCGTGAAAGCGTTGTCCGCCGACTCCCCTCCGAGCCGGCGGCCGGCGCTCCGTCTGCCGGCGAACCGTTCATGCGTGTTGTCGGTTACTGACGGGGACTGCGCCCGAACACTGCCAACAGGCGCGTCTGGTCATCGGCATGTCGGCGACGGCACGTTCAGGCCCGACGAATCCCGTGTCACGGCCCCAAGGGGCAATGGCGTTGCCTTATGCCTCACACAGATGAGGTGGTCGCAAACGCCACTGCGATCTCCGTGCTCGTTTCCGGTGGTGGGTTCACCCGCTGATCCCGGAGTGCTCGCGGCCGAAGCCCTGGGCCTGGATCATTCGGTCCAGGTGCCAGAACGTCTTGTCGATCGCGTGCTGGGGGAACGAGATGGTGTACCGGTCGACGCCCTGCGGGAGGAACTCACATCCCTCCTCGGCCAGGACCAGCACGCGGTCGAAGCCGTAGCGGCCCTGGAAGAGGCCGATCTCGTGGACGACGTTCTGGCGGGCCATGAAGTGGCCGTCGCCGGTTGCGTCCTCGGCGGTGAGGACGCAGATCGCGAAGCTGCAGCGCTCCAGGTAGTCGGCGAGGGCCTCGGTGACGGGGCGGCTGCCCCAGGCGTCGGACTCGAAGGAGTAGACCGGCAGGCCGAAGCGTTCCTCGACGAAGGCCTTCACCGCCAGCCAGCTCGGGCTGCGGCCGTGGGCCACGAACACGCCGTTCGGCAGTACGGCGGTGCGCCGGGCGGCGTCGCGGGAACCGATGAACTCACGGGTGACCTTGGCCAGCTGCGCGTGGCCGTGGCTGCCGACGTAGCGCAGCTTGTGCCGCGCCAGCGTCATCCCGAGCAGGGAGCCCAGCTCGATCTGCAGGCGGTCGCAGGTCAGCACCGCTAACAGGCCGGCGGCGAAGACGTCGCCCGCCCCGGTGGCGTCCTCGATCTCGTCGTCGGGCAGCAGGATCTGCGGGTAGAACTCGCCGATGACCTTCCCGATCTCCCGGCGCCATGAGTGCACGCCGCTGCGCTGCTTGACGACGACCATCGCGCGGTCGCTGGAGAGCCGGTCGAGCAGGCGGCTGGCGACGTCGTCGTCGGAATCACCCGCCGTCTTCTGGCCCAGTTCAACGAACTCGCGGTGGTTGAGCAGGAGGTAGTCCGCCAGCGTCACGAGCCCGGCGATCGCGGGGTCAGGGTCGTGGCACCACACGTGACCGGGGTCGAAGCTGATCATTGTGGCCGGGTTGACCCTCTTGACGGCCGTCAGCAACGCCAGCAGCCGCGCCGGTGTCCGGTCGTCGAGGAAGGACGTGACGTGGACGACGCGTGCCGAGGTCAGATAGGCGACGAGCTCGTCGAAGGCCGTCTCGAAGTAGTCCGCCATCACGGCGTTGGCGCCGACATGGGTCAGCAGCGTGCGGTCGCCGTCTTCGGTGAAGGAGAAACAGACGCCGCAAAGGTGGTCGTCGTCGCTGAACACATAGCGGTTGTCGACGCCGAGCGCCTCGAGTTTCTGCACGCTGGACAGGCCCCGGCCCGGCACGCGTCCCGCGGTACCGACGTAGCCCAGGCGCAGGTCGAGCTCGAGCTGGGCGATGGTGTGGATCGCGTTGAACGCCGATCCGCCCAGGGCGGTCTGCAACGAGGAGGCGTTCACCGCCTCCAGCGCCGCGTAGACCGTCCGTTCGTCGACGGAGGTCTCGGTGCCCCATTCGGGCAACGGCTGATCGGCGTCGAGCAGGTCCACGATCCGCTTGCTCAACCGGGTGGACCGCTCGTCCGGAAGATTCGATGAGCTGATGATGTAGTCGAGATTGAGGGCACCGATGGCGACCACATCGAGTGCGAACGTACGTTTTGTGCCATGGTCATCGGACATCACGTCCACCTCCCTGCGTCAGTAAGCCTTCCCGCAGAAGCATGCGCTCCAGCGCCAGGAAAGTGCTTTCGATCCTTCCTGGCGGGAAATCCAGTCGAACGAGACCAGCGATGTTGGAGAACGGTTCAGAGCCTTCTTCGGCCAGTATGGCGACCCGGCCGAAGCCGTATCGCCCCTGGAACATGCCGGCTTGGTGAACGATGTTCTGATCGGGCCGCAATCCACCGCTCGACATTGGACGGGACGCGGACAGCACACATATGGCGAAACTGCACCGGGATAACTGGTTCCGCACTAAGGCCTCGAGATCACCCCTGTCGAGCTCGTCGGTGCCAAGAATTTGTACGGGTAAGTCGCAATCCGCCTCGACGAAACGCCGCAGGCTCTCCCAGTGCGGGTTGCCGTCGTGGGCGACCAGCACCCCCGCCGGCCGCACTCCAGGCCCCGACAGCGTTTCCGTCGACTGCAGGAAGCCCTGGCGGAGCGACTGGAAGACCGGCGGCCCGTATCCCGAGGCGTGACTGAGCTTCTGGCGTGCGAGGCTGAGCCCGAGAAAGGCGCCCAGCTCGACGATCAGCCGCCGGGAGGTCAGCGACGCGAGCACCGCCGCGGAGAAGACGTCCCCGGCACCGGTCGCGTCCTCGACCGTGGTCTCCCGGCTCGGCCGTTCGAGCTGGAACCTCTGGGTGTGCACCCCGGCGCCCGCGGCACGGAAGACCTCGACGAAGTCATAGCGCTTGGTGACGAAGACGATGCTGCCCGGCGCGCATCGGCCCAGCACCCGGGCCGCGACCGCCTCGTCGGACTCGCCGGGCGCGTAGTCGCCGAGCGCCTTGAACTCGCGGTAGTTGACGAAGAGCAGGTCGGCCAGGGCGAGCAACCCGTTGACGGCGTCGCTGCGGTGGGTCGCCCAGTCATAGCCGGGGTCGAGGCTCACCAGCAGTGCGGGCTCGAGCCGGCGGGCCTCGGTGAGGATCTGGAGCATGTACGCCGGTGTCCGCGCGTCGAGAAAGGACGTCACGTGGACGATGCGGGCCCCGGCGAGGTAGCGGGCGATCTGGCCGCCGTGCGCGCGCAGATGGTCCGCCATGGCGAAGTTGGCGCCGGGATGCGTCAGCATCACGCGTTCGGCGTCCTCCAGGTAGGACAGGCAGATGCCGCTCAGCTTGTCGGGGCGCCGGGCGACCCATCGCCGGTCGATGCCCAGCAGGTCCATCTGCCGTAAGAACGACAGTCCCGGCGTCTCGATCCGCCCGGCCACGCCCACGTAGCCGAGGGTGACGCCGATCCTCATCTGCGCCAGGGCGTACGTCGTGATCCAGGCCGAACCGCCGAGTGAGGCGTCCAGGGAGGCGGCACCGAGCCGTTCGATCGCGGTGGTGATGACGGACTCGTCGACCGGGCCCTCACTGTTCCATTCGAACCGCGCGGTGGACTCGGTGACCTGTTCGGCGAGCCGCTCGGAAAGCCGGGACGCGCTGGCGATGTAATCGACGTTCAGGGCACCGAAACCCACGATCTCGGGCCTGGCCGGCCCGCCGAGATCGATGTCCTCCTGCCCTGACATCTCTCGATGATGTCCAGCGGTTGGCGGTCGTGCAATGTCTCGCGATTACGTGCGGGCACCGAACGGTGGCATAGAGGCGCCCATAAAGCCCGAAACCCCACTCACCGCAGTGGTGAGTGGGGCCTCGGTCGCGAACGTCAGCGGCGGTAGTCGCCGTAGGAGTTCCAGTCTTCCTGGCTCTTGTCCTTGTCGCGGTCGTTGTTGCTGCCGTACGAGTTGCCGTACGGGCTGCTCGGATAGGCCTGGTTCGAGTCCTCGGGCGGCTGGCCCGGTGCCGGGTGGGCGCCGGGGTCATAACCCGATCCCTGCGAGCCCGAGTTGTAGTAACCCTGGTCGCCGTAGGAGGACGGGGAGCCGCTGTAGGAGGACGAGGAGCCACTGCCGTAGTCGGAGTAACCGCCGCCGGACGAGCCGTAGTCCGAGGACGAACCGGAGTAACCCGTGCCGAGCGGGTCGTCCTGAGGTGCGGACGAGCCGTAGCGCGACGAGTCACCACCGGAGTAGCCCGAAGAGCCGTACCCGCTGTCATAGGACGACGAGCCGTACCCGCCCGTGCTGCCCGAGCCTGAACCCGAGGAGGAGTACCCCCCGGAGAGCGGGTCGGAGCCGTAGGAGTCCGATGACCAGCCGCTGCCCGCCGACGGCGCGCTGCCGGCCGACGGGGCGCCGCCGGGCGTCGACGGCGAACCGTACGACGGCGAGCCGTACGAGGACGAACCCGAGCCCGAGCCGTACGACGACGGACGCTCCCCGGTGTTCAGCGGGTCGCTCAGGGGATCGTTCAGCGGGTCGTAGCCCGACGGGGCCGGCTCGTTCCCCGAGGCGCGCTTGCGGTCCGACTGGATCTTGGCGAGCAGTTCGTCGACGCTCGGCAGACGGTTGTCATCCTCGCCTCCGGCGGGGCCGGCCGCCGACGCCGCCGGCTGTACGGCGGTGGGCGGCACCGGTGACGGCGCCGGAGGCTGCTGCGGCGTCGCCGGGGGACGGGCGCCGCGGGAGCCGAACGTGGAGCGCTCGCCGGTGTTCAGCGGGTCGTCGCCGAAGCCGTTGTTCTGCTGCTCGGATCCGTACGGGGCGGAGCCGAACGACGGAGCCGATCCCGGGTCGGGCTCGCTCGAGCGCCCCACTGGAGCGTCGAGCGGGTTCGCGGGGATCGCGGGCTGCGGGGCGGTCGGCGGGGCCGGTGTGTCGATCGGACCCACCGGGTGCGACTCGATCGGCCGCTGCGGTGGCCGTCCGGGTCCCGGAGGGGGACCCTGCGGTGCCTGGCCCGGACCCTGCTGAGGTCCCGACGGAGCGAGCGGGTCATTGCCCCGTGGCTCCTGCGGCTGCTCACCGTTCTGGCGCCAGGGGAACTTGGGCTTGTCGAAGGTGATGGTCGACCAGTACTCGTCGTCGTCCATCTCGTCGTTGGACCGGCCGGACGGTGCGGGCACCGGGCCGGGTGCCGCGGGAAGGGGCGCGTGCGCCCCCGGCGGCGGACCCGCCATCGGGCCGGCCATCGGTCCGCCGGGCCCCGCCATCGGGGCGGCCGGCAGTTGCTGAGGTGCACCGAGAGGAGAACCCGCGACACGCATGTCGCCGTAGGGCTCCTCGTCGTACTCCTCAGGATCACCACGGCGGCCGCGAGATCGTCCTCCACGGCGACCACGGGGTTGCTCGTCCTCGGCCATCCAGTCGTCATCGTCTCCGGCGCGGCTCGCCCTCATGCCGAGTGCGACGAGCACTCCGACGAGAACGACTACCGCGACGAGCCCGAGGACAACGATCAGACCCCACATAGCACCACCCAACGCCATGGTCTAGCGGTCGACGCCGACGCGGAGACCGTTTTCCGTGATCACCGGCATCCGGGCCCCCAGGGACCTAGACCGATTGTTGCCGACCGCTATGACCCTTGTCACACGGTTCGGGGACATCTACTCTCACACTACTTGCCGCAAATGGCCACTCGGGTCAGTGGCCGTCAACTGACGTCTTGCGCCACTCCTGCCAACACCTGTACCGCGCGAGAACATCCCGCTATCGCCCCCCGAACTGCACGGTCATCCGGCCGCGGGCGACCGTGCGTTGAGCGATCTCCGACAGCACCTGGTTCAGCTTCGCACCGTTCGGCAGTGGCACCTTGGCCTTGAGCGCGTACATCGTGAACCGGTAACGGTGCAGTTCGCCCTTTGGCGGGCACGGAGGGGCGTACCCGGTCTGACCCGCGGTGCTGAGCGCCTGCTCGGTGTGGCGCGGGACGATCCCTTCGAGCAGTTCGTTCGCCGTCGGGTCGACGTTGAACAGCACCCAGTGGACGTACGCGCCGCTGGGGGCGTCGGGGTCATCGACGATCAGCGCCTGCGCCGCCACGCCCGGCGAGGCGACCGACCAGCGAAGCGGTGGCGTCTTGGCCTGGCCCCCCTCGGCCTTGCAGGCGAACCGGACAGGGAGCGGCGCGCCTTCGCGGAAGGCGGGGCTGGTCACGGTGATGGAGTCGGGCACGCTGCCGCGTACGATCTTGTTCGCTCCGACCAGGCCGCATCCACTGAGCGACAGCAAGCCGACGGCGGCCAGGCAGAGCGGCCTCCACAACGTGGTCATCATCGATTCATAGCTCCCGGGGGACGATCGTACGCCGCGCCCACCGGGCGGCCTCGCATTCGAGCCGTCCACGGGCGCCGGCGCCGAGTGCGGTGTCGGTCACCGCGAGGCGGCACGGGCGTTCGGCTCACTTTAGAGGCGGTGAGGCCGATCGGCTGATCGCAGGTGGTTCCGAGTCGTCGACGGCGAGTCCGGACGGCGTCCACGGTAGGCGCCCGGCGCCGGAGACGCGGGAGAACCGGCGAACTCCGTACCGTCACGCCGGCGGCCGGCCGAGCAGGTCGCCGACGACCGTGCGCACCCGCACCCGCTCGTCATCGGCCAAGCCGGCCCAGAACCTGCGCTCGGACTCGTACCAGATCGCGGTCACCGGCTCCCGAAGGGCGCGTCCGGCATCGGTCAGCCAGACGCGGACGAGCCGGGCGTCGGCGGGGTCACGTTCACGGTGGACCAGGCCGGCCCGTTCGAGGCCGCTCACGACCTTGGTCACCGCGGGCGCGGAGACGCCGGTACGCGCGGCCAGGTCGGCGGAGGTGACGCCGTCCTCCTTCCAGAGCTGGGCGAGGTAGAACTCCTGCCCCAGATGCAGGCCGTGCCGGTCGAGCCCGTCGGCGACGACGGCCTTGTAGCGCCCCAGCACCCGGATGAGCTGGTACGACGGGCTGTCCAGCAGGGAACGTTCCACCTGATCAGCGTAACCATCGGTGGGCCGCACCCCCGGGAGCGGCGCCCTGGGGGCCGGGTAGAGGCGGCCTGGCGGGCCGGGTGGGGATGGCCGGGACTGGATTTCGGCGTGGCGGCCGGTCACGACCTCCTGCAAGATGAGGGGCGGGGCTCTCCGTGGGACAGAGATAGAGTCGGCCGCTTTGTCCAGGAGGACGGGACACGGGGCCGATCGAGATATATCGTGGATCTGCGCCAAGCGGGGCACCCTCCGCGGAGGGACAGGCAAGGGAGGACGGCTCGTGCGGATCAGACTGCTCGGCCCCCTCGAAGTGGCCGACGACGCCGGTCGGCCGGTGGAGGTCGGGGGCGCACGCCTGCGCGCACTGCTGATCCTGCTGGCCCTCGACGCGGGCCGCGTGGTCACCGCCGAGCGGCTCGTCGACGGCGTCTGGGGTGACGACCCGCCCGCCGGGGCGCCCAACGCCCTGCAGTCACTGATCTCCCGGTTGCGCCGTGCGCTGCCGGAGCTGTCGATCGAGTCGCACCCCTCGGGCTACCGGCTCGTCCTCGGCGACACAGGAGTCCCGGGTGGCGCCGACCACGACACCGTGGACGTCGTCGAGTTCGACCGGCTCGCCGCGCGCGGGCAGGCCCTGCTGGCCGAGGACCCCGCCGCCGCCGCGGACGCGCTCGACGCGGCGCTGCGGCTCTGGCGCGGGCCCGCGCTCGCCGACGTCGCCGACGCGGAATTCGCCCGCGGGCACGTCTCCCGCCTCACCGAACGCCGGCTGGGCGTGGTCGAGGACCACGTCGAGGCCCGCCTGGCCCTAGGCCGCGCTGACGTCGCCGAGCTTGAGGCGCTCATCGCCGCGCATCCCCTGCGTGAGCGGTTGCGCGCGCAGTACATGCGCGCCCTCGGCGCCACCGGGCGGCAGGCCGACGCGCTCGCCACCTTCGAGGACGCCCGCAGTACGCTCGCCGACGAGCTGGGAGTCGACCCGTCACCGGAGCTCCGGGCCGCCCACCTGGCCGTGCTGCGGGGCGCGCCCGCCGGGCCGCGGCCCGCGGCCCGCACCAATCTGCGTGCCCGGCTCACCAGCTTCATCGGCCGCGAAGAGGAGATCGACCGGGTCGCGAAACTCCTGGAGGAGAACCGCCTCGTCACGCTGACCGGACCCGGTGGGGCCGGCAAGACCCGCCTCGCCATCGAGTCGGCCGACCGCCTCACCGAGCGCATGCCGGGCGGTGTCTGGCTGACCGAGCTGGCGTCGGTCGGTGACGCGACGGAGGTGCCCCAGGCCCTGCTGAGCACGCTCGGGCTGCGCGAGGGCGCGCTCATGGGCAAGATGCGCGGCACGGCACCGGTCACCGCCGAGCCGGTCGAGCGCCTCGTCGCCGCGCTGGCCGGCGAACGGCTGCTGATCGTCCTGGACAACTGCGAGCACCTGGTCGACGCGTGCGCCCGGCTCACCGACCGCGTCCTGGCCGACTGCCCGGGGGTGCGCATCCTCGCCACCAGCCGCGAAGCACTCGGCATCACCGGTGAGACGCTCTGGCCGGTGCCGCCCCTGGCCTTCCCGGGCAAGGCGTCACGTGAGTCCGCGCAGGACGCGCTCTCCTATCCCGCCGTACGCCTGCTGGCCGAGCGCGGCGCCGCGGTGCGGCCCGGCTTCACCGTCGACGCCGACCCCGACTCGGTGCTGGCCATCTGCCGCCGGCTCGACGGCATGCCACTCGCCATCGAGCTGGCCGCCGCCCGCCTGCGCACGATGACCGCCGCGCAGATCGCCGGCCGCCTGGACGACCGGTTCCGGCTGCTCACCGGCGGCAGCCGTACGGCGCTGCCCCGCCACCAGACGCTGCGCGCCGTCGTCGACTGGAGCTGGGACCTGCTCGACGAGCCCGAGCAGGTCCTGCTGCGCCGGATGTCGGTCTTCGCCGGCGGAGCCACCCTCGACAGCATCGAGGAGGTCTGCGGCTGTGACGTCTTCGACGCCCTGATCGGCCTGGTGGAAAAGTCGCTCGTCGTCGCGGACGGGGGCGGGCGTTACCGCATGCTGGAGACCATCCGGGCCTACAGCGCGGGCCGCCTGTCCGAGGCCGGCGAGGCCCGGCGGATCCGGCGCGCACACGCTCATCACTTCCTGGAGCTCGCCGAGACGGCCGAACCCCTCCTGCGCACGCGCGACCAGATGGGCTGGCTGAGGCGGCTGAGCGCGGAGTACGACAACCTGCACTCGGCGCTGCGCTGGGCCATCGATGTCAGCGACGGCGCGCTCGCGGTCCGCTACGCCGCGGCCCTCGGCTGGTACTGGTTTCTCCGCGGCCAGCGGGGCGAGGGCGAACAGCTCACCGCGGAGGCGATCGCCGTGCCCGGTGACTCGCCGCCCCAGGCGCGCGCGCTCGCCTGCATGTACTGGCTGCTCGGTGCCCTCGGCAACGCTGCGGAGCACACGCACGAGAAGGCCGCCCTGCGCGAGCGGCTCACGATGGCCCTCGAGTCGGCGGCCGGTGTCGAACGCGATGACATGCATCCCGTGCTGCGGGTCGCGCCGATGGGCCTGCGCGTCTTCGACGGCCAGATCGAGGACGCGCTGGAGGAGCTGGACGCGCTCTCCTCGACCTATGACCCGTGGCTGCGGGCGGCCAGCCACATGATTCGCGGGCACGCGCTCGTCAACCTGGGCAGGGGCGAGGCCGTCGAGGAGATCTTCGCCACCGCGCTGGCGGCGTTCCGCGCCCTCGGCGAGCGGTGGGGGCTGTCGCTGACGCTGACGGGATTGGCCGAGGTCGCGCTCTGGAGGGGCGACGCGGCGATCGCGAAGTCCTACATCGAGGAGGCACTCGGCTACTCGCTGGAGTTCGGCAGCCACGACGACGCCAGTTTCCTGCGCATCCGGCTCGCCAACGCCTACGCCACGCTCGGCGACGAGGTGAGGGCGCGGGCCGAGCTGGACGCCGCGATGAGCGGCGCCCGGCGTCGCGGCGCGCCCGAGGACCTCGCCTTCGTCTGTTTCGCGCTGGGGGAGTTCGCCCGGCACGACGGTGACCTGGCGGCCTCCCGGCGTCATCTGGAGGAGGCCGTCGGCTACCTGCGGCAGGGCGGGCCTCCGCACTTCGGTGCGTTGATCCACTCCCAGCTCGGCATGCTGCACGCGATGGAGGGCGACATGGCCGCAGCGCGCGCCCGGCACCACGAGGCGCTCCGCACGGCCGTTTTCGTGCACGACGCCCCGATCATCGGTCAGGCCCTGGTCGGCTTCGCCGATCTGGCCGTACGTACGGGCGACGCCGAGCGCGCGGCGACGCTGCTCGGCGCCGCGGTCGCCGTGCGCGGCACGGAGGACCGGTCGCTGGTGGACCCGCCACGCATCGAGGATGCCGCGCGCGAAGCCCTCGGGGACGAGCGGTTCGCGGCGGCCTTCGTCCGCGGCCGTGCGATGGACGCCGAGGGCGCCGGCGCGTACGCCGGCGCCTGACCGGGAACGCGCCGACGCCCGGCCACGCGGTGATCTCGCGTGACCGGGCGTCATGTGCCGTCAGATGCGGCGGCGCAGGGCGCGCACCGCGAGCGGGGCGAACACCACCGCGAGCACGACGGCCGAGATCAGCGTCTTGGTCACCGGGCTCGCGACCGGGCCACCGTTGATCAGCCCGCGGGTGGAGTCGGCCAGGAAGGACACCGGGTTGATCTTGGCCCAGGCCTGCATCCAGCCCGGCATGGTGTTGATGTTCACGAACGCGCTGCTGGAGAAGCTCAGCGGGAAGATCGTCGTGAACCCGAAGATCTGCACCTTGTCCGGTTCGCTCACCAGGACGCCGATCAGCACCGACACCCAGGAGACCGCGAAGGACATCACGACCAGGAGCAGCAGGGCGGCGATCACGCCCGCCACGTCGGTCTTGACGCGGAAGCCGATGATGATGCCCATGCCGAGCAGGATGCCCATCGACCACGCCTGCTTCACCGTGTCGGCCATGATCCGCCCGGCCAGCGGTGACATACGCGAGATCGGCAGTGCGCGCAGCCGGTCGAAGACGCCCTTCGTGATGTCGGTGTTCAGCCCGACCCCGGTGTTCAACGTGGCGAACAGGGCGTTCTGCGCGATGATGCCGGGCAGCGCGTACTGCAGGTAGGCCGTCGGGTCCCCGCCGGCCATCTGGCCGCCGAAGACGTACGTGAACAGCAGCACGAACATGATCGGCTGGACGCTGAGGTCGAGTAGTTCCATCGGGTTGTGCTTGATCTGCACGAGAGTGCGCCAGGCGAGCGTCAGCGTGTGCCGTACGGTCGACACCGGGCTGACGCGCCGGGACAGCGTGCGGGGGGCGGGGAGAGTCGCGACACTCATGCCGGGCTCCCTTCGAGTTCGGGGTGGGTGGCGGTCTCTTCGGCGCGGTGGCCGGTCAGCGACAGGAAGACCTCATCGAGGCTGGACCTGCGCAGTGTCAGCTCGGCCACGATCACGCCGGCGTCGTCGAGGTGGCGGACCACCTTCGGCAGCACGCTGGGATCGATGACCGGCGCGGTGATCAGGTCGCCCTCGATCTGGATGCCGTCGCCGGCGACCATGCTGACCAGGCCGGCGACCGTCTCGCGGTCCCGCCCGTCGAGCGGACGCACCTGCAGCACCTGGCCGCCGACCTGGTTCTTCAACTCATCCGGGGTGCCGTGCGCGATGGCCTTGCCGCGGTCGATGACCACGATGTCGTCGGCGAGCTGGTCCGCCTCTTCGAGGTACTGCGTGGTGAGCAGCACGGTCACGCCGTCGCTCACCAGCCCCCGCACGGTGTCCCACAGGCCTCCCCGCGCGTGCGGGTCCAGACCGGTCGTCGGCTCGTCGAGGAACAGCACCGACGGCCGCCCCACGAGACTGGCGGCGAGGTCGAGTCGCCGGCGCATACCGCCGGAGTAGGTCTTGGTCGCCCGGTCGCGGGCGTCCCACAGCTCGAACCGCTCGAGCAGCTCGGCGGCACGTGCCTTTGCCTCGCGGCGCGGCATCTCCAGCAGCCGGCCGATCATGACGAGGTTCTCGGTGCCGGTGAGCATCTCGTCGACGGAGGCGTACTGTCCGGTCAGCCCGATCAGCTGACGGACCTGGTGGGCGTCGCGTACGACGTCGTGACCGTCGACCCACGCCCGGCCGGCGTCGGGCCGGAGCAGGGTCGCGAGGATGCGCACCGCGGTGGTCTTGCCGGCCCCGTTGGGTCCCAGCACGCCGAGGACGCTTCCGGTACGCGCCGCGAGGTCCACACCGTCCAGGGCGACCGTGTCGCCGAAGTGTTTGACCAGGCCCTCTGCCTGGATCGCGTAAGTCATGGGCTCTCCCCCTGTGCAATGCCAGCTGTTGTCGGTCTTCACTGTCCATGGCGCCACTGTCATTCCACGCACATCAGGCTGAGAGCGGCTGATACCGCCCTGACATCCCTGAGACGGCATCAATCAGGCTGTCAGCGGCGGACCGGGCAGAGCGGCGGCGGCGGTGTCCGCGCGGACGACGAGGACGGAGTGGGGCGCGCGGTCGGCGGCGCCACCACGGCCTTCGCGCCGGGACACATCCCGGACAGCGACGACTTCCCCGGCTACCAGCTCACTGTCATCCGGGTGCGGGCCGCGGCGCCGCCCCCCGGAGGGTGCTGGACCTGGCGGCCGACCGGTGGTGGGTGGGCGCCGCGCATCCGCCCTTTCCGGGCGTGGGGCATCTGCGCCGTGGGTCGCCCGGCTTCACCTGGGTCCCCGGCACGTACCGCCCGATGCCGCAGCGGCCATGACACGTGCGTCCGGACCGACACCGTGGTCCCGGCGACGGGCCGACCCTGGCGTTCCCACCTGCCCCGGCGGACGAGACCGCCGGGGGCCGATCACTCCGGGCGGCGGGCGCCGAACATGATCTCGTCCCAGGACGGCACGGACGCGCGCTTGCCCCGTGACTTCTTGCGGGCCGCGGGGCGCTTGTCCTGCGCGGCCGGAGGCGTGGCCTTGGCTCCACCGGCCGCCGCGGCCGCGGGCTGTTCGATGGTCTCGGCCGGACGCTCGACGGGACTCTGCTGCGCGGGCTTCGGCTGAGCGGGCTTGGGCCGGCTCGGCTTCTGCGCCGCCGGCTTTTGCGGAACGGGCTTGCGGCCGACGGGCTCGCGCTTGGCGGCCGGACGTGCGGGCTCGGCCCGCGCGGCCGCGGGCGGCGCCTGCGGCAACGTGTTCTCCCGCGGCTCGGCGGCAGGCGCCTCGCGCGGGCGGGGCGGCGGCGCCGTCTCCTGAGACGCCGCCTCACGCGGTGGGGCGGTCGGCTGAGGGGGCGCGGGCTCGTACGAGGAGACCGCCTCACGGGACGAGGCGGTCTCGCGCGGCTCCTCGGCGGTCTCCGCCGGTGCCGGCTCGGGGACCTCGGGCCGGGGCACCTCGCGTACGAACGCCGTCTCCTCGGCGACCGGCGGCTCCTCCCGCCGCGGCGCCTGCTCGCGTACGGGCTCGGTCACGACCTTCATCGCCCGCCGGGGCAGGAACGGGGTGACCGTGTCGTCCACCGGATCGTCCAGCTCGAGCGAGGACAGCCGCGCGGCCTCTTCGTTCACGGCGGAGATGTGGCGGCGGCGCGGGTCATAGGCCCACTCGGCGGCGTACGGACGGCCGTCGTAGGAGAAGGACAGGCGGACGCGCCAGGTGGAGTCCTCGCACTTCCTGGAGTCCCACTCGACCTCTTCGAGGTCGATGCCACGCTTGCCGAGACGTTCTTCGACGATCTCACCGAGCGCGGGCGCGGGCGCGGACTCGCCCTGACGGCGTATCGCCACGCGCTGTGCCTGCTGCGCCACATACTCGCGTTCCTGGAGGACCGGCCCCTCGAACCAGCGGACGCGCTCTACCGGAATGCCTGCCGTATCGGCGATCTCCTCCGCGGTCTCTCCAGCGCGGATGCGAGCCTGGATCTCCTTAGGACGCAAGGGACTCTCCACTTCGATCTCGTACTGGCCGAGGCGGGAGAAGTGCCCACGGATCACGGCACGCAGCCGATCGTCGACGGGCAGCGTGAACCGGGTGCCTCGACCCGCGGTGGCCAGGACGAGGTACGAACCGTCCTCGCTGACCGCGACGAGGCGCAGCTCCTGCATGCGTGTCCTTTCGTGCCCTGTCC
>JAOPYG010000090.1 GCA_025964685.1 Actinoallomurus sp.
CCGAGCGGCTAGGGGTCAGCACGAACTCAGCACGGCGTTGGGAACCGACAGGAAATGATGGGGTCTGACAAGCAATCGGCCACTGACGCGCAGCGTGATCGAACCCACCGCAGATGACCACGCGTGACGCACCTGACCTGCGGAAACGCTACCGTACCGGCAATCCCGTGATCGTGCGACCGATGACGAGGCGTTGGATCTCTGACGTACCCTCGAAAATCGTGAAGATCTTGCTGTCCCGGTGCCAGCGCTCCACCGGGTACTCGCGGGTGTAGCCGTTGCCGCCCAGGATCTGGATGGCCTCCTCCGTCACGCGGACCGCGGTCTCGCCCGCGTGCAGTTTGGCCATCGAGCCCTCGGCGCTGGTGAAGTCCTTGCCGTTGCGCGCCATCCACGCCGCACGCCACACCAGGAGTCGTGCCGCGTCGACCTGGGTCTTCATGTCGGCCAGCTTGAACGCCACCGCCTGGAAGTCACCGATCTTGCGGCCGAACTGCTCGCGCTCCCGTGCGTAGTCCAGGGCGTACTCGTACGCGGCGCGGGCGATGCCGACGGCCATGGCGCCCACGGTCGGGCGGGAGGCCTCGAACGTGCGCATCGCGGCCTGGCCGGCCGCGCGCTTGCCCTCGCGTACCCGGGCCAGGCGTTCGTCCAGTTTCTCCTTGCCGCCGACCAGGCATGCCCCGGGCACGCGTACGCCGTCCAGGATCACCTCGGCGGTGTGGGAGGCGCGGATGCCGTGCTTCTTGAACTTCTGGCCCTGCGACAGGCCGGGCGTGCCGGGCGGGATGATGAAGTTCGCCTGGCCGCGCGAGCCGAGCTCGGGGTCGACGGAGGCCACGACGACGTGGACGTTCGCGATCCCGCCGTTCGTCGCCCAGGTCTTCGTGCCGTTGATCACCCACTCGTCCTTCGCCTCGTCGTACTCCGCGCGGGTGCGGATGGAGGCGATGTCCGAGCCGGCGTCCGGTTCGGAGGCGCAGAACGCGCCGAGCTTGACGTCGTCGGCGGTGCCGAACATCTGCGGCACCCACTCCCCCGTCTGCTCCGGCGTGCCGGTGGCCGCGACGGAGACGGCGGCGAGGCCGGAGCCGACCAGCGACAGGCCGATGCCGGCGTCACCCCAGAAGATCTCCTCGAAGGCGACCGGGATGCCCAGCCCGGACTCCTCGAACCACTGCTGGGCGAAGAAGTCGAGCGAGTACAGGCCGATCTTGGCCGCCTCCTGGAGGATGGGCCAGGGCGTCTCCTCGCGCTCGTCCCACTCCGCGCCGGCGGGCCGGATGACGTCCTTGGCGAACTCGTGCACCCAGTCCCTGACCTCCTGGATGTCCTCGGGCAGCTCGAGAGAGAAGGCCGGGGCGCCGTCCTCCGACATGATTCCTCCGTCTCGTGCGACCACGCGGGCCGCGACCAGGGCTATTAGACTCGCTGTCTCTTAAGCGTAGCCCTAGTGGCGTTACCACCGGTAACATGGTGGCCAGTCTCACATCGGCGCGCGAACACCTTTAACTCGCGTAAATGCAGTCACGAGGCTGTAACAACCGGTATCTTCAGCGTGAGGTAAGAGGTAACTTATTTCGCGCTCCGCCCGGTCACTCCAGAAGAATGGGAGCTTGAGTGGGTCTGCTCCGTTCCGCCCGCAGCCGGAATGCCCGCGCTCCCCGCGTGCTGACGTACGGCGCCCTCATACTTGCCGTGGTCATGGCCGCATCCCTCGTCGCCGTCTTCTGGCCCGGTGGATCCCAGACCCACGTCACCGCCTACTTCGAACGGGCGACGGGCGTCTATACCGGCACCGAGGTACGCATCCTCGGCGTCAAGGTCGGCAAGGTCACGAAGGTCACCCCCAAGGGCAACATGGTCGAGGTCAGGATGGCCTGGACCGCCGAGCACAGGGTGCCGGCCAACGCCCAGGCCGTGATCATCGTGCCGTCCCTCGTCGCCGACCGGTACATCCAGTTCACCCCCGTCTACCGCGGCGGTGCGGCGCTCAAGGACGGCGACACCCTGTCGCTGTCCAACACGGCCGTGCCGGTCGAGCTGGACGACGCCAACGCGGCGGTCAACGACCTGACGAAGGCCCTCGGCCCGCAGGGCGCCAACGCCAACGGCTCGCTGTCCAGGCTCCTGAAGACGAGCGCGCAGACCCTGGACGGGCAGGGAGAGAACTTCAAGCAGACCCTGCAGGACCTGTCCGACGTCAGCCGGATCCTGTCCGACAACCGCGGCAACGCCACCCAGACGGTGCAGAACCTCGCAAAGATCACCCAGGCGATGGCCGCGAGCGACCGGCAGATCCGCTCGTTCTCGCAGAACCTCGCCACGGTGTCGAGCACCCTCAACTCCGAGAAGGCCGAGCTGCGCGCGGCGGTCAAGAGCCTGTCGGTGGCGCTGCGGGAGGTCGCAGGCTTCGTCAAGCAGAACAAGACCGAGATCGCGGCGAACGTCCAGGGCCTCGCCCAGATCACCGGCGTACTGGTCAAGGAGAAGGCCGCGCTGCAGCAGTTCCTGGACAAGGCGCCGGTGGCCGCGACCAACGCGCTCGGCGTCTATGACCCCCAGGACGGCTCACTGCACGCTCGCCTCAACCTGCAGCAGTCACAGAACATCGCGATGTGGCTGTGCTCGCTGGCTTACTCGCTAGGCGCCCCGCCCAAGCAGTGCGAGACGCTGCTCAAGCCGCTCAACGCGCTCGGCGTCCCGCTCGACAAGCTCAGCCTCGACGCGTCCACGCTGACGACGGCGACGACCCACTACGACGTCGTGCCGCCGCCCGCGGACGCGTACGGCGGCGGCGCTGCCCCGTCCCAGCAGAGCTCGGGCGCCAAGAGCGGCGCGAACCCCGATCCGACGTTCGGCGGGATCCTTTCCCCGCCGTCGAACCCCTGAAGGTCAGACCGCCGAGCCGAGATAGTCCGGGACCTCGATCACCGGGGGACGTTCGTCGACGCGGACGTCGCTGATCCGGACCTCGTGTCCGTCGCCGTCGCGGCGGAACTGCGTCAGCGTGGTCGACGGGGGTTCGAGCCGGACGACCCTGCCCTGCCGCTCCAGCCGCGACCATGCCGTCTGCATGATCTGGCCGGACATCCCGCCGAGGGCCTCGGCGGACTGATGGCGGTGCACGCGGGTGCCCAGGTCGACCTGGGCGATGGCGTCCAGGCCCGCGAACTCCAGCACGTCGACCAGGAGGCCCAGCTCGACGCCGTACCCGGTGACGAAGGGCAGCCGCTCGAGCACCTCGCGCCGGCCGGCGTACTCCCCCGACAGGGGCTGTACGACGCCCGCCAGCAACGGCCAGTGCATGTTGATCAGCGGTCGCGCGACGAGCTCGGTGACCCGCCCGCCGCCGTGGGCGATGGTCCGGCCGCCTGAGACGTACGGGCGGTCGTAGCACGCCTTGACGTAGCAGATGGACGGATCGGTCAGCAGCGGGCCGAGCAGCCCGGTGACGAAGGACGACGAGAAGTTGCGCAGGTCGGCGTCGACGAAGACGATCACGTCACCGCGCGCGACGTGCATTGACTTCCACAGCGCCTCACCCTTGCCCGACATCGGCGGTAGTTCGGGGAGTACGGCGTCCTGGGCGACCACCCGGGCGCCCGCCGCCGCGGCCACCTCGGCGGTGTCGTCGGTCGACCGGGAGTCGATGACGATCACCTCGTCCACCAGCGGCGCGCCCTCGACGAGGTCACGGCGGATGGTGGCGACGATCTCGCCGACCGTCTCACGTTCGTCGCGCGCGGGCAGGACGACGCTCACCGTCGTCTCGCCTTTCGCCGCGAGCAGCTTGTCGACCGGCCAGTCCGCTGTGGAGCTCGTGCGGCTGCGCAGCCAATTCTCGACCTGGGGCAGCAACTGGTCCCCCCTCCTGAGCGACTCCGCCCATTGACCCCCGACACGGTTTCACTGCCGTTTCCGCAACGTCACACCGAGGCAACGTCATCCCGCCGCGTGCAGATCGAGGAACCGGTAGACGTCCGCGTCGTCCACCCCGGGGAAGGCGCCCCGCGGGAGGACGGCGAGCACGTGCGAGTGCGCGCGGGCGGAGGGCCAGGCGTGGCCCTGCCAGCGCTGGGCCAGCTCGGCCGGCGGCAGCTGGCAACAGTCTCCGTCGGGACATGCCGACTTGACCCGGCGGTTGGTCTCCCGGCCACGGAACCAGCGGGAGTGCTCGAACGGCACCCCGAGCGTGATCGCGAACTCGCGTTCGTGGGTGGGGTCGATGTGTGAGAGGCACCAGTACGTGCCGGTCGGCGTGTCGGTGTACTGGTAGTAGACGGAGAAGCGGTCGTCGGCCGCGAAGACGTGGCGCCCGGCCCACTCACGGCACATCCGCTGGCCCTCGATGGCGCCGTGCTCGTCGGAGGGGAAGATCAGCCCGTCGTTGGCGTAGGCCTTGTAGATCGTGCCGCTCTGGTCGTTCTTGGTGAAGTGCACCGGCAGGTCCAGATGGTGCGTGGCCAGGTTGGTGAACCGGTGCGCGGCCATCTCATACGATACCGAGAAGACGTCGCACAGGTCCTCGATGGACAGCTCCCGGTCGGCCTTGGCCTCCTGCAGGTACGGCACGACGCTCCGTTCGGGCAGCAGCGTGGCCGCGGCGTAGTAGTTGGCCTCGACCCGCTGCCGGAGGAAGTCGCCGAAGTCCTTGGGCACCGCGTGCCCGAGCGCGATGTGCCCGAGGGTCTGCAGCAGGATGGTCCGCGGCGTGTGCATGCCGAGCTGCTGGCGTTCGAGGTAGATCCGCCGGTTGCGCAGGTCGGTGACGGACCGCACGGACCGCGGCAGGTCCTGCACGTAGCGCAGAGTGAAGCCGAAGTGGGTGACGAGCGAGAGCAGCATGCCCTGCGAGAGCGCGCCCGCGCGGTAGCCCACGGCCTCCAGCGTCTTGGCGGCGAGTTCCTCGATCTCCCCGAAGTAGTTGCCCCGGTCGTGCATCTGCTGGCGCAGCTCCGCGTTGGCCTTCCGCGCGTCCTCGGGGCTGGCGGTGGGCTTGGTACGGCTCCGCTTCACCTCTTCGTAGAGGGTGAGGAGGTGTTCGAGGACGTCGTTGGGCACCCGCTTGCCGATCTTCAGGTGCGGCAGGCCCAGGCTCTCGTACAGCGGGTCGCGCTGGGCCTCCTCGATCGCGATCTCGAGCTGGGCGCGCCGGTTCGGGGGCTGTTTGCGGAGAAGTTCCTCGACCGGCACCTCGAGGGCGGTCGCGAGCGCCTGGAGCAGAGACAGCTTCGGCTCGCGCCGGCCGTTCTCCAGCAGTGACAGCTGCGAGGGGGCCCTGCCGACACGTCCACCCAGGTCAGAAAGGGTGTAGCCGCGAGCTCGACGCAGGTGGCGCAGGCGCTGGCCGAACATCACGAGGTCTAGACCATTCGTCAAGTTCAGCGTTTCTTCTTTTAGAAAGGCTGTCACAGGTTCACGCTAGCAGAATTTTCGACGTTCTTCTTGTTACTGGACGGTTCACTAAGGCCCTCCTCGGCCAGAGACTTAGGGCATACGCACCCAGGGGACGACATAGGAGGGCAATGGCAATGAGCGACCGTCGCCTCAAGGGCGCAGCCGAGGAGCTGCAGCATCAGTGGGAGACCGACACGCGCTGGTCGGACATCGCGCGTGACTACACGGCCGAGGCCGTCGTGCGGCTGCGCGGATCGGTGCAGGAGGAGCACACGCTCGCCCGTCTGGGCGCCGAGCGGCTCTGGAAGCTCCTGCACGAGGACGATTACATCAACGCGCTGGGCGCGCTGACCGGAAATCAGGCGGTTCAGCAGGTGCGCGCCGGCCTGAAGGCGATCTACCTGTCCGGCTGGCAGGTGGCCGCCGACGCCAACCTCGGCGCGCAGACCTACCCGGACCAGAGCCTCTACCCGGCCAACTCCGTCCCGGCCGTCGTGCGCCGCATCAACAACGCGCTCATGCGCGCCGACCAGATCACCTGGTCGGAGGGTGACGAGGACGCGCCGCACTGGCTCGCGCCGATCGTCGCCGACGCCGAGGCCGGCTTCGGTGGCGTGCTCAACGCGTTCGAGCTCATGAAGGGCATGATCGCCGCGGGTGCGGCGGGC
>JAOPYG010000109.1 GCA_025964685.1 Actinoallomurus sp.
CGGTGGTCGAGCACGGCCTGTGCGCCGGCCCCCGTGGGCAGGCTCGCGCCGAAGTCCGGGGTGAACAGCACGAGGTCATCGGCGCTGGTGCAGGTGAAGTCCTGACGCGGCAGTTCCGTCGGGGACACTCCTGGCCGGCCGCAGTCGCGGATCTTGCCCGGCACCCGGTTGATCCCGTTGATCGTGAAGGACGACCTGCCGTCGCGGACGCTCGCGCGGGAGACGAGGTTCGCGACTCGGCTACGGCGCCCCCCGCCCTGCAGGATCAGACCGGCCCGGTCGCCGGCGGACTGCGCGTCGAGAGTGCCGCGGTAGGCGGCGAGTCCCGACTGCGTGCCCTGGACGCCATCGGCATCGGAGGTGATGAAGAAGCCTCCGTTGACCGCGAGGACGGAACCGGCCGCGCGGGCCTGGGCCGAGGTCGTCGAACGCCCGGCGACCGCGCCACCGTGGTCGGCGACGACGCTGCCGTGGAACCGTGAGGGGTCCACAATCCCGACGTGGACGCTCTCCCGATCGGGCGCCTGGTCGACGTCGTAGCCGGTCCATTCGACGGCCGGGTGCAGACCGGCGGAGGTGACCGCGGTCGCCTGCCGCTGCGCGTCGGCCTGGGCGGCGAAACCGCCGACCCGCACGCGGTAGCCCTCGGTGCCGTGCGGAGTGTCGGAGAAGGCGCCGGGCCACGGCACCCGATCAAGACGCGCGTCGATCCCCGCCGCGGCCAACTGCGAGACGGTCCTGGCGCCCCACTGTGCGTCTCCGAGCTCCGCCCAGGTGGCGGCGCCGGTCAGCCGGTTCACGGCGGGAGCCTGCACGGTCACGGTCCACACGGGATGCGCCTGCGGCACGGAGATCGACCCGGTGCGCACCTCCACCCCGGGAGCCGGTGACGTGGAGGTCCACGTGACCTTCGCCGAGCCCCACGGCAACGTGTTCGCGTCCGACGTCCCCGCCGTGGCCGGGCCGGCGACCGCCGTCGCGGACGCGGCGATCAGGGCGATGCCCGCGACAATCCATCTTCGACGCGCCATGGACGACCTCCATCAAGACATGAGTGGGTGTTCGCCACACAGTCGAGCGTTGCCGGCCGTCGAAGCCAGGAATGATCAGATCACCAACAGGTGAACTGCCGCTTAAAGCTGCAGCGATCGGCTCGTTTCGCCATCGGCGCCGCGGCCCTCAGCCTCCCGGTATCGCCAGGTGGCGGGGGTTGGCGACGAGCAGTTTGTCGGCCACGGTGTCCGCGGACCCGCGGCGGTGACGTCGTCAAAGCGGCCGTCGCGGCGCCGCGTGCGCTACGGCGGCCAGGACGAGCAGACTGGCGTCTATCGCCCCGTAACCTGGGACTTCATCAAGTAGGTGTGGAACTACCGGCGCACCACGGCGCCCCGTGTCCGGGCCCTGTTGGTCGAGCACGCCTGACCGGCTCGCCGTCGTGCCGACGCGCTGCACCGTGCAAATAGTCACCGGCCCCGCCCGAAGCTCCAGTGAGCCATCACCGTTCAGTCGGTGACGGTCAATTGATCAAGACGGTCTGAGGGTTCGCCCATCGCATCCAGCAGGGCCTTGATCTCGTCTCGCTCTTCAGCGCTGATCGCAGAGTCGCCCTTCTGCAGGCCGGCCAGGAGGATGTCGATCTCTTCGTCCCATTCGCCGCCACGTGCGGCCCCTTGGACATGCTCGAAGGTCTTAGGACTAATCCTGTCGGCGAAGCGGCCGGGCAACTCGTATGCGCGCCGCGCCAGTTCCTTGTCGTCCATCAACTCTCCCGGGGATTTTCGACGACGCCCTTGCCGCCGGGCTCAGGCCAGGCCGTCCATATCCGGCCGTCAGGTCTGATGATCGCGGTGATCTGCACACCGTCTCGTTCACCTTGCGCCCGCCAGCGGCCGTTGTCCTGCATCTCTACAGTGTCGGGCTTGCGTCCGACATCGACGATGTGATCGGTCGCCGTGTCGTCGTCCCAGTCCGCAGGGAACTCGGTCTTGCCTGGCCTGCCGGTCCCGTGCCGGTGTCCCCCTCTGCTACCGGATTCACCGTCCAGGATGTGCCCACGGCGATCCTCATCGATGTGGATGCTCTCAGCGTCGGGCCTCACTGGTAACCATGCGACAGAGTTAGCTCATACCTCAATCTCCGATGAACCGGGATATCAGGTAGAGCCTGAGCGTTGGATCATTCACGGTGAACGGCTGATTGACGAGAGCCCACATATCAACGTCTCGATGGCCAGCGTTGAGCTACCGAACGGCGTGAAGTTCGAGCAGTACGTCTTCCGGATGCGGCGCTGCGCAATGGCTGTCGTCCTCGACGACGCCGGCGAGAACATTCTGCTGATCTGGCACCGCCGTTTCATCGTCGACCAGTGGGACTGGGAAGCGCCGGGCGGGTACGTCAATCGGGGCGAGGACGGGGCGGCTGCGGTTGCCGCGAACAGCGGGGCTCCCCAGGCCAAAGCTACAGCGAGCGGCTCGTTTCGCCATCGGCGCGGCGGCGGCTCAGCCTCCCGGTATCGCCAGGTGGCGGGGGTTGGCGACGAGCAGTTTGTCGGTCACGGTGTCGCGGACCGCGGCGTTGACGTCGCCGAAGCGGCCGTCGAGGCGGCCGCCGCGGATCGCCTGTGCGAGCTCGGCCTCGTCGCGGCAGCCGAGCGATTCCAGGCGGCGACGGTGTGCGTCCCTGTGCTCGTCCTTGAGCAGCAGCTCGCGCTGGGCGATGCCCAACATCGAGGCGGCCACCAGGGCGTGGAAGCGCAGTCGTTCGTCCTCGCCGGTCGCCACCTCCTCGGTGAGGAACGCCCGTACCGCGTCGATCAGGGCCGATGCGTTCGGACGATCGTGCGGTTCGGCCGGTCGGGCGGGCCTGTCCGGGAGCGGGTCCGCGGTCCGCGGCTCGGTCAGGCCGAGGATGAGCAGCAGGTCGTGCTCCTGCTCGCACACCCTGCGTCCCAGGGCTGCGAGCTCGATCGACGAGTCGGCGCCGGAGAGGTACCGCTCGGCCTGGTACCGGCAGAGGATCGCCCAGCGCAGCGTGCCGTACACCTCCCACCAGTGCAGTGCCTCCGGGGACGGGGGCTCGCCCCCCGCCGCCGTGTAGCCCTCGAGGAGGTCGGCGCGGGTGCCGAAGCCACCGACCGGGCCGGTCGCGCCGAACCGCCATGCCTTGACGCACAGCCAGCCGAGATCCTCGATCGGGTCGCCCCGGTGGACCAGCTCCCAGTCCAGAACACCGTGTACGCCGTCCGGGGCGATCATGAGGTTGCCGTTGCGGAAGTCGCCGTGCACGATGGCGTCGCCGCCGGCCGCCGGACGGTTCCGCGCGAGCCGGCGCAGCGCGAGCTCGATGGCCGGGCGTGGCTCGCCGAAGCCCTCGTACATGGCGACCAGGTCCTCCAGCGGGTCGCCGGCGGGCAGGCCGGGAACGTCGTCGGGAGGAAGCGCGTGAATCCGCGCCAGGATCGCCCCGAGCGACCGTGCCAGACCGGGCCGCACCCCCGCGAACCGCTCGTCGCGCAGGAGCCGGCGCGGGATCGTCTCGCCGCTGAGCCGCTCCATGATGAGGTACGGAGCGCCGATCGTGCCCGCGCCGTCGCCCTGATCGATCAGCCGGGGCACCGGCACGCCGCCGCGCGCCGCGACCGTCAGCACCGCGGCCTCGCGCGCCATCTCCGCGGGCTGCGGCGCCACCGGCGGGTCGCGGCGCAGGATCAGCGGACGCCGTTCCGCGTCGAAGGACCAGGTCTCCCGGCTCGCCCCGCCCGAGAGCCGGCGTAGCCCGGTCACCTCCACGGGCCTGCCGTACACCGTCGTCAGCCGGGCGGCGAGGTGTTCGGTGAGCGCGGCGGTCACGACCGGCTCTCCCGGGCCGCGCGCCGGGCGGTGGCGTACGCGCGGAGCGGGTCGCTCGTACGGGAGTCGGCGTACTCCTCGATCCGGGTGATCCTGCCGTCCTCGACGGTGACGAACAGGCAGGCGGCCACCTCGATC
>JAOPYG010000123.1 GCA_025964685.1 Actinoallomurus sp.
CGACATCACCACCTGGGCCGAGAACTGGAACACCAACCCCCGGCCCTACGCCTGGACCAAGACCGCCGACGAAATCCTCGAATCCGTCGCCGCATACTGCCAACGAATTAACGCCTCAGGACACTAGGCGAAGCCGGGCAGGAGGACGGCCAGCCGCTCGGCGCCCGCCGGGGTCACGGTCAGCTCCCGGCCGTCGGCCGGCTCGACCAGATCCGCGGCGACGAAGGCGTCCAGGACCGACCGGCCGAGCGCGCCGCCCAGGTGCGGGAGCCGCTGCGTACGGTCCAGGCAGGCGGTGGCGAGCTTGCGGCGGCCCTGGTCCACGGTGTCCAGGTCGACG
Source organism: Actinoallomurus sp. (assembly GCA_025964685.1). Classification (GTDB taxonomy): domain Bacteria; phylum Actinomycetota; class Actinomycetes; order Streptosporangiales; family Streptosporangiaceae; genus Actinoallomurus. The sequence continues at coordinate 341 of JAOPYG010000123.1, forward strand.
CCCAGTTCGCCGAAGAACGCGGACCCCGGGCCGAGGGTCGGGCCCGGCAGCAGCGCGCCCCGGTCGAGGAGCGCGCTGAACACCGCGACGCCCAGCCGTCCGGCGAGGTGGTCGTAACAGGTACGCGCGAGGTCGGCCGGGGACGGCGCGCGGTGCGGCCGGGCCGCCGGGCCGCCGCGGGCGTAGCGGGACAGGGCCGTCAGCACGTCGCCGAGGCCGGGAGCCGCCGCCCGGTACACCGCGTGCCGGCCGGTGTGCTCGACCGCGACGAGTCCGGCGGTGCGCAGCCGCGCCAGGTGGTTGGTCATCCGCGGTGCCGTCACGCCGAGCGCGTCCGCGAGCTGGGTGAGGGTGTGCGGGCCCTCCAGCGCGAGCAGTTGCAGCACGGTCAGCCGGATCGGATCGGCGAGCTCGCGGGCCAGCGCGGTCACTGGTCACCGACACCACGGCACGGCACGGCACGGATGAGGACACTCGCCCAGCAGCACGTCGGCTACGCGGCCGGGGCGGGACTGGGCGCGCTGGTCCTGTCGGCCGACCGGCCCGCCGGCTACCTGGCGGCGATCGCCGGGGACGCGGTCAGCTTCCTGGTCCTGGCCGTCGTCACCGCCAGTGTTCCGGCGGTGCCGCCGCTGCGGGCGGGCGGCCGTGGCGGCACGCGGCTCGTCCTGCGCGACCGCCCGTACCTGGCCGTCACCGGGGTCACGGCGGTGCTCTCGCTGTGCTGGGCGATGCTCTCGACCGGGCTCCCGCTGTGGATCTCCCGCTCGACCGACCTGCCGCTGTCGCTGAGCGGCGCGGTCGTGGTCATCAGTTCGGTCGGGATCGCGGTACTCCAGGTGCCCGCCTCACGGCTCGCGCGTGGCACCGGTCCGGCGGGCGCACCGCGACCTGGTCGGGCATCGCCCTGGCGGTCAGCTGCGTACTGCTGGCCACAACGCGCGGCGGTTCCGGCGGCACCGCCGCGACGATCATCGTCGCGGCGTTCCTGCACGTGGCCGGTGAGCTCTGTTTCGTCGCGGCGAGCTGGGGTCTGTCCATCACCTTGATGCGCGAACACGCCCGCGGCGCCTACCAGGGAGCGTCCGAGGCGGCCACCGCCACGGTCCAGATGTTCGGGCCCGCCGTGTTCACGCTGACCCTCACCGCGTTCGGACCGGGCGGATGGCTCCTCGTCGCCGCCGTCTTCCTCGCCTGCTCGGCTCCGGTCCCGGCACTGGCCCGCCGGGCCGAGCGAACCCGCTGACCGCAGGTCGCGACACACCCTCTGACCAGGCCGAACAACGGTGTCCCCACCCTCTCTCTTCGCTACCGTCGCGATCAGACCTCCGCATTGCGCGGGGGCGCGAGAGGAGCCCTCGTGCGAGTCGTGGTCATCGGAGCGGGGATCATGGGAGCCGCCGTCGCGGCCGGACTGACCCGCCGCGGCGCGCGGGTCACGGTGCTGGAGGAGCGCTTCGCCGGCGCCGGCACCACCGGCACGTCATTCGGCTGGGTCAGCGCGAACCACGCGGACTCCGAGCCGTACTTCACACTGACCCACGCCGCGGTCCACGCTCACCACGCGCTCGGCAGCGACGCCTTCGTCCCCACCGGGCACCTCGTATGGGCGACCGGCCGGCCGGGCCTGGAGGACCTGAACCGCCGGGTGGACTGGCTCGCGAGCCGCGACTACGCCGTGGAACGCGTGACCGCCGAACGGGCCGCCGAGCTGGAGCCCGGTCTGACACGGCGCCCGGAGGGCACCGACTATGCGCTGTTCCCCGAGGAGGCGCACGTCTATCCGGCACGCCTGCTGGGTCGTCTCCTCGCCGAGGCCCGCGCGGGCGGCGCCGAGGTCGAGACCGGCGTCGCCGTACGGGAGATCAGGTCGGGCCCGGCGGGCGCGAACGTGGTGCTCGCCGACGGCGGCGTCCACACGACCGACTTCGTGGTCAGCTGCACCGGCCGCTGGACGGGCCTGCTGCTGGACGTCGCGATGCTGGACCCGCGCATGCCGGGCGCGGACACCGGCGGGTTCCTGGCGACCACGACCCCCGTTCCCGCCCCGCTGTCCCGTGTCCTTTCCACCGACCGGCTGAGCGTACGACCCGACGGCGGCGGACGGCTGCTGCTGCGCGCGCCGGACCTGGACGTCAGCGCCGATCCCGCACTGCCGGCGTCGCACCGGGTCGGCGCCGAGCTGCTCGCCCGGCTGCCGGAGCTCCTGACCGGCACCGACGGCGCACACCTGGAACACATACGGGTGGCCCAGCACGCCGCACCGGCCCACGGCCGAACGGCGGCCGGCTTCGTCGACGAGGCCGGCCGCGTCTACACGGTCATCACCCGCGACGGGATCACCCTCGCACCGCTGCTCGCCGACCTGGTCGCGGGCGAGCTCCACGGCGCCGAGTCGGCACTGCTCGGCCCGTTCCGCCCCGGCGCCGACCTTCTCGCGTTCCCGTCGGGGAGTCCACTCGGCCCAGGGTGATGGCTCCGCCCAGAGCACGCGAGCTGCCCGCCCACTGCCAGCGGGCGGGCAGCAACTCACTCAGGTCTGGGCGGGTAATATCCTCCGCAAATCCATTGAAGCTGTCGGCCATTATTGACGAGGCGGTGCTTCGCTGATGAGTGCCGTAATGTGGGAGCAGTTGCATCATCTTGTGGATGCTTCGTAGCTACCCAACATCGAGCTTCAAATACTCCCACTGACGGGAAAGCACGTCACCTCAGCTGGACCAATCATGTCGCTGCGGATTCCGGAATTCGGCGACGTTGTGTACATCGAGGATTTCATTAAGGGGAAGCTTTATATCAAGGATGCTGCTGTGATCTACCAGCACGCCCTTGTGTTTGAGCAACTGAGCAAAGCCGCACTCAGCCCTGAAGAGTCCCGCCGATTGATCAAGAAAACAGCCGATGAGCTGTGGGCGCCGAATAGAGGCTGACCACGCTCCACCTTGCAGAGCGGTCGCGAGGCATGCAGGTTAAAGCCTATTTAAGGACTGGGAAAAAGCAGATCCTATGTTAGGCGCTTCATCGATTTTGCGCCCTTGGTTGTGCCGCGTCAGGCCGCCCCGCTCACAAGTTGGGGCACTACTACGGGGGAGGCAGGGATCGAGCGACAATGGAGACGTGGGCATCGTCATCGACTTCGCGGCCGAGCTGCGCCTGTTCCTTCGCTCCCGGTACCGGGACGGGCAGGTCGAGACGGCCGTCGACGGGACGTCCTCGTTCGGGCACCTGGTGGAGTCGCTCGGCGTTCCGCTGCCCGAGGTCGGCGGGCTTCTGCTGCGAGGAGAGCCGGTCGAGCGGTCGTACCGGCCGGCCGATGGCGATCACGCGCAGGTGCTCGCGGTGTCGCGACCGCAGCACGTCCCGGTGTCGCCGCCGCGCTTCCTGCTCGACGTTCACCTCGGCATCGTCGCGCGGCGGTTGCGGCTCGTCGGTGTCGACGCGGCGTACGGCAACGATCTCGACGACGACACCCTGATCGAGCTGGCCAACGAGCAACGGCGGGTGCTGCTCACCCAGGATCGCGGGCTGCTCCGCCGCCACAGGCTGTGGTTCGGTGCCTTCGTCCGTGGTGCGCGGCCCGACGAGCAGTTCGGCGACCTGCTCGAGCGGTTCGCGCCGCCGCTCGCACCCTGGACCCGTTGCACCGCCTGCAACGGCAGGCTCGCGCCCGTCGCGAAGGACGTCGTCGAGCATCGGCTCGAACCCGGGACCCGCCGCTGCCACGATGAGTTCGCCCGCTGCGAGGGCTGCGGCCAGGTGTACTGGGAGGGCGCGCACCACGAGCGGCTGGAGGCGATCGTGAACGAAGCGCTCAGCCGCTGAACTTGAGATGCGATCCGGTGATCCGCAGCACGACGCCCTTGGAGGAGACGGTCAGGCTCTTGAACCGCAGGCCCATCGGCAGGCCGCTCACCGGGACGGTGAAGTCGAGGTCGTCGGCGACGTCGGACAGCGGAAAGCCCTCGACCGAGACCGCGTGCACCTTGATCTGGTCACCGACCTTGGTGACCTGAGCCGTCGCCGTCGCCGTGGTGATACCGAGGTCCACGTCGGCCTTGACCGTGTTCGGGCCGGCGGAGGTCAGCTTCAGGTCGGGCTGACCGGCGGCCTTGGTCAGGTCGCCGAACGCGACCGTCGCCGTGCCGTCCACGCTGCCGATCGTGCCCGCGCGGAAGCCGGAGTCGACCCGTACGTCGCGTGCGTCGCCGTCGATGCGGCTGATCGTCAGCGGTCCCCCGACCGGCACGTTGCGGGCGGTCATGCGGGCGTGCGGGAAGTGGCGGCCCGCCACCTGGGTGAGGAACGGGAAGCCGTAGATCGTCACGTCGGGGCGGGCGTCGAATCCCTGCTTCTGGACCTCGGAGGCGATCCGGCGCTCGGCGTACGCGGCGGCGATCCGGTCGCCGACGACGGCGAGGCCGGCCAGCACGAGGACGATGACCAGGACGACCAGGGGCCACCGGCGCCTTCGCTTCCTCGCGGGAAGGTCCGGGCGGGTCAAATCCGCCGAGAATTCACTCATCGGCTCGTCCTCCTGCGGACCAGCATGTCATTCACCCAATTTCACGGAGGGCCGTACGTCAATAGGCAAAATATGGCCACGCCAGAAAGATGGGCGTTTCGGAGTAATGGCTCTACACTGCGGAGCTATGACGGCCGAGGGCTCCGTCTCATCGATCGCCCCGCCGGCACTCGTCGTACGGACCAAGGGGACGGTCCGCACACTGAGGCCCGGTGGGTCCTATCAGGTCGGGCGCGATCCGGCCGCCGACGTCCAGGTCGACGACGCACGGGTGTCGTGGCGGCACGGCGTGCTCCGTACCGATGAGAACGGCTGGATATTCGAGGACCTGGGCAGCAGCAACGGCACCTTCGTCAACGCCCGGCGGGTCCGGCGGGCGGGCATCGAGGGCGAGATCGTGTTCCGGCTCGGCAACGCGGAGAGCGGGGCGCAGCTGGCCTGTTCGGTTCCGCCGCCGATGGACCAGCGCACCGGTGTCGACCGCGACCCCACCTCGATCATCCAGGTCCGCACCCGCCGGCTGCGGATCGGCCGCGCCCCGGACAACGACATCGTCCTGCCTGATCTGATCGTCTCCCGTTACCACGCCGAGCTCCGCGAATCGGGTGGCGGGCAGCACGAAATCGTCGATCTGGGCGGACACAACGGCACCTTCGTCAATGGACGGCGTGTCACTTCGGCGGTGCTGAAGGAAAGCGACATCGTCGGAATCGGACGCGCGACTTTTCGCCTAGTCGGGGACGAACTACGGGAATTCGTCGACACCGGCGACGTCTCCTTGATCGCCCAGGACCTGACGGTACGGACCGCCAAGGGCAAGGTCCTGCTCGACCACGTGAGCTTCCCGATCCCCGAGCGGTGCCTGGTCGGCGTCATCGGCCCGAGCGGGGCGGGCAAGTCGACCCTGCTGGGCGCGGTGACCGGGACGCGCCCGGCCACCGAGGGCACCGTGCAGTACGACCACCGCGACCTCTACACCCACTACCCGGAGCTGCGGCACCGGATCGGGCTGGTGCCGCAGGAGGACATCCTGCACACCCAGCTCCCCACGCGACGCGCGCTGCGGTACGCCGCCGAGCTGCGGTTCCCCGGCGACACGGTCGCGGCCGAACGCGACCGCCGGGTGGATGAGGTACTGGAAGAGCTCGGCCTGGCCCCCCACGCGCAGACCCGCATCGACCGGCTGTCCGGCGGCCAGCGCAAGCGGGTGAGCGTGGCGCTGGAGCTGCTCACCAAGCCGTCGTTGCTCTTCCTGGACGAGCCCACGTCCGGCCTGGACCCGGGCCTGGACAAGTCCGTCATGGAGATGATGCGCGACCTCGCCCACGACGGCCGGACCATCGTCGTCGTCACGCACAGCGTCGCCAACCTCGACACCTGCGACCGGCTGCTCGTGCTCGTCCCGGGCGGCCGGATCGCCTTCTACGGGCCGCCGTCGGAAGGGCTGACCTTCTTCCGCAAGAGCAGCTGGGCGGAGGTGTTCCAGGCGTTCGACCGCGAGCCGGGCCGCGACTGGGCCAGCGAGTTCCAGGTGTCGCCGGTGTATGACCAGTACGTCGTGTCGGGGCTCGACGGCGGGATCACCGGGCAGGAACGCCAGCTCCCGCCGCCGGCCCGGCCGCCGCGCCAGCAGGGCCGGCTGTCCCAGCTCGGCACGCTGTGCCGCCGCTACCTGGCCGTCATCGGGTCCGAGCGCAGCTACCTGGCGGTCCTGGGCATCCTGCCGGTCGTCGTCGGCGCGCTGATCCGAGCCGTGCCCTCGGAGCACGGCCTGGCCGGGCCGCCGGGCCAGAACGCCGACGCCTCATCGCTGCTGCTCACGCTCGTCATCGGCGCCGTCTTCGTGGGCGCCGCGAACGCCGTACGCGAGCTGGTGAAGGAGCGCGCCATCTACCGCCGCGAACGCGCGGCGGGCCTCTCGGCGGGCGTCTACCTGCTCTCCAAGATCCTCATTCTGAGCCTGATCACCGGCATTCAGGCGATGCTGCTGGTCATCATCGGCCTGGCCGGCCGTACGATGCCGGCGCACGGAGCGCTGACCTCACCGCTCCCGGAGCTGATGCTGGCCATGGCGGGACTGGCGATCGTCTCGATGGCGATGGGTCTGCTCGTCTCCGCGGCGGTGAGCACGTCGGAGAAGACGATGCCGCTGCTGGTGCTGCTGTCACTCGCGCAGGTCATCCTGTGCGGCGCGCTCGTGGCGCTGCCCGGCAAGATCGGGCTCGAACAGCTCGGGTGGCTCGCGCCGTCGCGCTGGGGAATGGCGGCCACCGCCGCCACCGTGGACCTGAATCATCTGCAGCCGCCCCTGCACGACGCGGGGCCCGACTCGCTCTGGCAACACGACCGGGCGACGTGGCTGAAGGACATGGGCGTGCTGGCCGGTCTCGGACTGGCCTTCCTCGTGGTCGCGTGGTGGCGCCTGGAGAGCCTGCGCCCAGGCCGGAGGACCCGGCTCTAGCGGCTCAGTGCAGGCCCATCGCCATCATGACCACGAGCGCACCCACGTGGACCACGACGATGAGCACGATCAGGGACACGAACAAGAACTTCGCCGGGCCGTGCTCGAAGACACGCCCCTCTTTCAGCGGACCCAGCTGGGCCTGCCGCTCGGCGATCCGCTCCTCGAATGACCTACGCGGCATGAACTCCGCCTTCCGAGTGAGTTGGTGCACTAATCGTTGGTGTACAAACTAGTATAGGACGACCGGTCGATCCTGGAGGGGACCCATGAGTGACGTTCGCGACACCGGCGACCCGCTGGCGCTGGAGCGACAGGTCTGCTTCGCGCTGGCCGTGGCCTCGCGTAACGTCATCGCGCTCTACCGGCCCCTGCTGGAGCCGATGGGCCTCACCCATCCGCAGTACCTGGTGATGCTGGCGCTCTGGGAGCGCTCACCGCTGTCGGTCAAGGAGCTCAGCGGTCTGCTGCAACTCGACCCCGGCACGCTGTCACCGCTGCTCAAGCGTCTGGAGGCCGGCGGCCTCGTCCGGCGCGGACGCGACAGCGGCGACGAGCGGATGCTGGCCGTCACGCTGACCCACCAGGGGCGCGCACTGCGCGCGGAGGCGGCGAAGATCCCGCCGGCCATCATCGAGCGCCTCGGCATGGAGCTGACCGAACTCGAGGATCTACACGGGGCCCTCACCCGGCTGATCACCGCGGCGAACCACGCCGTGTCCTGAGGTCAGTTCCGACCGGACGGCCCGCGGCTCCCCGGCGTGCTCCATCCCCGGGCGGTCAGCTAAGGCGATGACCTCCGGGCGGTGAAGGCCCGCCGCCCGGAGGTCGTGTCACACCTAGCCGAGGTCGCGCCGGCGGAAGCCTGCGAGGCCCGCGGCGGTCAGCAGGCCCGCGACGACGATCAGCCAGATGACCGGTGTCGTCCGCATCTCGGCGCCGGGCAGCTTCGGCACGTGGGTGAACGGTGAGAGGTCCATCGCCCACTGCTTGAGCTTCAGCAGCGGACCGAGCTGCCCCAGCAACAGGAACATCCCCAGGGCTCCCCATGCCGCGACCGCGATACGTGGCGCGAGGCCGAACAGCGCCACCGTGATCCCGGCCAGCACCCAGACCGCCGGCAACTGCACCATCGCGCTCCAGAAGACCCGCGGGAACTGGCCGCTCAGGTCGTGAGCGCGCAGGCCGTGCAGCAGGCCCACGCTGGCGCCGTTGACGGCCATGAGGAGCGCGGACCCCGCCATCGCGTACACGACATGGCTCGCCGCCCAGCCGATCCGGCCGACCCTGGTCGCCAGGATGGGTTCGGTGAGGCCGCCCGTCTCCTCCGCACGCAGCCGGAGCACGGCCTGGACGGCGTAGGCCGAGGCGAGCAGCGCCATGATGCTCATCGCGGTGTTGAGGAACGCGTCGACGAGCCCGTGGCTGCCGCCGATCTTGCTGAGCAGGTCACGTCCGCCCTTGCCGCCGACCATGTCATCGATGTTCTCGGTCACGCCGCCCACCGCCGCGCCGTACACCGCGAAGCCGGCCGTCCAGGCCAGCAGGGAGCCGCGCTGCAACCGCCAGGCCAGTGCCAGCGGACTGCGCAGGCGCGGCGCCGCCTCGGCCGGGCCGAGCCGGTCCGGCAGCAGCCCGGCGCCGATGTCCCGCCGGCCGACGAGGGCGAACGCCACCGCGAGGCAGCCGGCGGCGAACGCGACCGCGACGGCGAGTACCCACCAGCGTTCGCCGGCGTACGGCCTCAGGTGGGACACCCAGCCGAACGGTGAGAACCACAGCAGCCAGGTGGGGCCGTTGTGCCCACCGGCGTCACCGGACGCCCGCACCAGGTAGCACAGGCCCAGGACGGCGATCGCCAGCCCGCTGGCGGCCCGGGAGCCCGACGTCAGCTGCGCGGTGACGGCCGCGACTCCGGCGAACATCAACCCGATCGCGCACCACCCGAGGGCGAAGGCGATCGAGCCGACCGCCGGCAGGCCGAGGGCGATCAGGCCGCCGCTCACCAGCACCCCGATCACGACGTTCGCCGTCACCGCCGTGATCAACGCCGCGGTGAGGGCGGCGTACCGGCCGACGACGCCCGCGCTGACCAGTTCCAGACGGCCCGACTCCTCGTCGGCCCGCGTGTGGCGTACGACGAGAAGCAGGCTGACCACCCCGACCAGCGCGGCGGCGATCCCGCCGACCTTCCACAGGCTGACCGAGCCGACCGAGGCCGGGTCGTGCACGGGACCGTACAAGGCAAGCAGCGAGGGGTTCTTGTTCACCGCCGTGGCGAAGTCGACCCGTTTGGCGAGCGTGCCGTAGGCCGCGCGGCTGCTGTACGCCGTGCCGAGCGCGAGCGCGGTGAAGAAGTAGATCCAGAACGGCAGGATGATCCGGTCCCGGCGGAAGGCGAGCCAGGTGAGCAGCCGTGTGCCCGCCAGCGCGCTCATCGGTCCGCCGCCGAGTCGTCCTCGTAGTGGCGGAGGAACAGCTCCTCGAGCGTGGGCGGCCGGCTGATCAGGCTGCGGACGCCCACCTGGGTGAGGTGCGTGAGGACCTCGTCCAGCTTGGCGGTGTCGACCTCGAAGCTCACGCGCGTGCCGTCGATCTTCGCGTCGTGCACGCCGGGTAGGGCGGCCAGGCCGTTCGGCGGGCTGGCCAGCTCGACCGAGATGGAGGTGCGGGTCAGGTGCCGCATCTCGGACAGTGATCCGGTCTCCACCGTCCGCCCCTTGCGGATGATGCTGACGCGATCGCACAGCGCCTCGATCTCGGACAGGATGTGGCTCGACAGCAGGACGGTACGGCCGCCGTCGCGCTCCTCCTGGACGCAGCGCTGGAAGACCTCCTCCATCAGCGGGTCCAGCCCGGACGTCGGCTCGTCCAGGATGAGCAGCTCCGCGTCGGAGGCGAACGCCGCGATCAGCGCGACTTTCTGGCGGTTCCCCTTGGAGTAGGCCCGCCCCTTCTTCCGCGGGTCGAGCTCGAACCGCTCCAGCAGGTCCGCCTTGCGCTCGGCGTCCTGTCCACCGCGCAGCCGGCCGAGCAGGTCGATGACCTCTCCGCCGGAGAGGTTGGGCCAGAGAGTGACGTCACCGGGGACGTACGCGATCCGCCGGTGGAGCGTGGCGACGTCGCGCCACGGGTCGCCGCCGAGCAGCCGCACTTCGCCGCCGTCGGCTCGGAGAAGGCCCAGCAGCACTCGGATGGTGGTGGACTTGCCGGAGCCGTTCGGCCCGAGGAAGCCGTGCACCTCTCCCGTCCGGACCGTCAGATCCAGGCCGTCCAGCGCGCGAGTCCGCCCGAAGCTCTTGACCAGGCCGGACACTGAGATAGCGTCTGTCATGCGCTTGAAGCTACACTGTTTTCACAAATTCGTGAAGTTAGTAAAATGTATAAACTACTTGCCGACACTAAGGAGTTGGGTGTGGCAGAGCGCGATCCCGAGGCCGTACGTCAGTTCGTGGAACGCTTCGCGTCCGCGTTGACCGAGGCGGGGTTCCAGCGCATGCACGCGCGCGTGTTCGCCGTGATGCACGGCACCGACTCCGGCCGCCTCACGGCCGCCGAGATCGCGGAGAGACTCCAGATCAGCCCGGCCGCGGTCTCCGGCGCGGTCCGCTATCTCACCCGGTTCAACCTGATCCGCCGCGAACGCGAGCCGGGTTCGCGCCGCGACCACTTCGTGGTCGAGAACGACTCCTGGTACGAAGCGATCGTCAACCGCGACGAGGTGCTCCTGCGCTGGCAGAACAGCGCCAGGGAGGGCATCGAGGTACTGGGAGCCGACACACCGGCCGGCCGGCGGATGGCCGATTCGCTCGCCTTCTTCGAGTTCATCACGGAGGAGCTGAACGAGCTCGTCGCGAAGTGGCAGAAGGTCAAGAACGAGCGACAGGCCGCGAAGGACTGAGCGGCCTCAGCTGCCGGCGGACGCCGCGGCCGCGCGCTTGGAGCGCAGGGCCTTTCTCAGCGCGTCGGCCACCGGCCCGGTGTAGACGGCCAGCTCGTCGAGTCGTTGCCGGTGTTCGCGGCGCTCCCAGCGGGAGACGACGGTCTTGACCTCGCCACGTGCGGCCAGCGCGAGGACCGACGCGGTACGCGCGTCGGTGCGCGCGGCGGACTGGTGGAGTGCCGTACGGACCTCGCCGGCGTACTGCTTCACGGCACGCCGGTCCCGCGGCCGCACCCGGTCGGGCAGGATCGCGCGCCGCTCCACGGTGAGGTGGTGACCGGCCTCCAGTTGCTCGCGTACGGCACGGACCGTCCCGCGTTCCTGCCGGCCGACCCAGCGGTGCCACGCCCGCGGCCGGTGGGCGGCGACCTGGGCCAGCAGGTCGTCCAGCAGGGAATCGCCGGTCGGCTCGCCTCGTGCGGCCGACGCCTTGCCGTCCACGTCGGTCAGGCGTCCCGCCAGGTAGAGGTCGGTGAGGGCGGCGGCCCGCAGCACCAGGCCCAGCTGTGAACGCGAGGTCAGCCGGTTCTTGTCGGTGTCGAAGGCGAGCAGGTACATCCGGGCGGGCAGCGACTCGGGCAGATTCATGCGCCGGACTCCTCTTTGGGTGGTCGGCCCGGCCGCCGCATGCGGCCGGCGTTGCCGGGCATGCGGCCGGCGTCGGCTAGGGCTCGGCGGAGCAGGAACTCGATCTGGGCGTTGGTGCTGCGAAGCTCGTCGGAGGCCCAGCGTGCGAGCGCGTCGTGCACGGCCGGGTCGAGGCGGAGCAGGACGTTCTTGCGCTCGCCCCGTGCCCGCGGCCGCGGCTCATCGCCGGCACTCGAGTCGCCGCGCGTCACTGGTAGAGCGAGCCCGCGTTGACGACGGGCTGGGCGTCACGGTCGCCGCAGAGCACGACGAGGAGATTGCTGACCATGGTGGCCTTGCGCTCCTCGTCCAGGTCGACGACGTCGCTTTCGGCGAGCCGGCTCAGCGCCGTCTCCACCATGCCGACGGCACCGTCGACGATCTGCCGGCGAGCCGAGACCACCGCGCCCGCCTGCTGGCGGCGGAGCATGGCCTGGGCGATCTCGGGGGCGTACGACAGGCGGGTGATCCGCGACTCGATGACCCGTACGCCGGCCGACTCGACGCGTGCCGTGATCTCGTCGGACAGCTTGCCGGTGATCTCGTCGGCGTTCTCCCGCAGGGAGAGTTGCTCGCCGCCGTGCGCGTCGTAGGGGTAGCTGCCGGCGATGTGCCGCACGGCCGTCTCGGTCTGGATGGCGACGAACTCCACGAAGTCGTCCACCTCGAACACCGCCTTGGCCGTGTCCTCCACCTGCCAGACGACGACCGCGGCCATCTCGATCGGGTTGCCGTCGGCGTCGTTGACCTTGGCCAGGTCGGTCTCGTGGTTGCGGATCCGGGTGGAGATCCGCCGTCGCGTGGTGAGGGGGTTGACCCAGCGCAGCCCGTCGGTGCGGATCGTGCCGACGTACCGGCCGAGCAGCTGCACCACGCGCGCCTGTCCCGGCGCGACCGCGGTCAGCCCGGCGGTGGCCAGCACTCCGGCGACGATGAGCGCGATCCCGACACCGACCAGCGCGCCGACGCCCGTGGCGATCAGCACCACACCGCCCGCGATGGCCAGGACGACCACGCCCAGCACCGGCCAGCCGGACAACCCTCGCGCGACCCGCTCGGTCACGTGTGCTCTCGGCATCTCCACGGCCATGACCCTCATCTCCTCAGGAACAACTAGCAGGAAGGTAGCATAGTGATATCACTTTTCCTAGAGCCAGACGGATCGGGAGGATTCAGGACGAGGTCAGGGGCGAGGCGGCGGCATCGCCGCGGGCCGGGCCGTGAGCCCGTCGAGCGCGATCCGCACCGCGGTCTCGAGCTGCGGGTCACGCCCTCGGGCCCAGTCGTCCGGAGTCATCGCGACTTCGACGTCCGGCGCGACCCCGTGGTTCTCCAGCTCCCACCCGTACCCGTCGAACCACAACGCGTACCTCGGGACCACGACCTCGGTGCCCTCGACCAGCCGATGCGGATGGGTGCCGATGACGCCTCCCCACGTGCGGGTGCCCACCACCGTGCCGAGACCCAGCGCGCGTACCGCGGCGGTGAGCACGTCACCGTCCGAGCAGGTGTGTTCATTGGCGATCACGACGACCGGCCCGCGCGGAGCGTCACGCGGATAGCTGACCGGCCCCTGGTGCCGGCCGACGTCCCAGCCGACCACCCGCCGGGCGAGCTTCTCCACGACGAGCTCGGAGATCCTGCCGCCCCCGTTGCCGCGCACGTCGACGACGAGCCCTTCCTCGCTGATCTCGCTGCGCAGGTCGCGGTGGAACTGCGCCCACCCGACGCCGTCCATGTCGGGAATGTGGAGGTAGCCGAGCCGGCCTCCACTCAGCTCGCGTACCCGCGCTCGCCGCCCGGTGACCCACGCCTGGTACCGGAGGGGGTACTCGTCGTACAGCGGCCGTACGACGACATGCCGGACCGGGCCACCGCCGCCCGGCGCGATGGTCAGCTCGGTCAGCGTGTCCCCCGACCCGATGAGCAGCGGGCCGGGGCCGGTCCGGTCGTCCACCGGCTTTCCGTTCACGGCGACGACCGCGTCGCCGGGCCTCACGCGTGTACCCGGCGTCGCGAGCGGCGAACGGGCGTGCGGGTCGGAGACCTCGGCGGGCAGCACGCGGATCAGCCGCCAGAGCCGGTCGTCGTCGCGCTCCAGATCGACACCGAGCAGGCCCGTGTACGGGCCGGTCGAGTAACCGACGCCGTTCACATAGGCGTGCGAGGTACCCAGCTCGCCGAAGACCTCCTGCAGCAGGTCGGCGAAGTCGTCCGGACTCGCGATCCGGTCCAGCAACGGGCGGTAGCGGTCGAGCGCGGCGTCCCAGCCGATGGCGTCAAGATCGCGGGTCCAGAAGTAGTCGCGGACGACCTGCCCGGCCTCGTCGTAGGCCTGACGCCATTCGGCCGCCGGATCGGCGACGACGGGCAGCCGGGACAGGTCGATCTCGTCGTCGCTCCCGCCGTCGGCCGAACCGTCGGTGGGCACCACCTTGAGACCGCCGTCGGAGAGGATGACCATGCGCCGACCGTCACCGCTGACGGTCAGCCGGCCGACTCCGGTCGTGATCTCTTCACAGGTCTGCTTGGCGAGGTCGTAGCGTTCGAGAACGTTCTTGGGTCCGCCGTCCCCGCCTTCGCCGAGCATGCCGGTCAGCGGCGTCCGCAGCCAGACGAGACCGCCCTTGACCGGGAGCAGGGCGACATAGCGCGCGTCCGGCACCGGCATGGGCACGACGCGAGCCGCGATGCCGTCGAGTGTCACCGCCGGCGCCTTCTTGTCGTCGTCGTCACCGTCCGCGGCGGGCGCCCGGCCCTGTGGCGTCGGTTCGAACGGTGACGGCGCGGCCGCGTCCAGGGGCACCAGGTACGGCCGGCAGCCGAAGGGGAACGACAGGTCGAAGAAGTGCTGGTCGAAGACCGGGTCGAATCCCCGCCACGACAGGAACACCAGGTGGGCGCCGTCGGTCGTGAACACCGGCTCGCTGTCGGCGAACCTGCCGTCGGTCACATCGACGACGGTGCGGTCGGCAAGGCGGGCCAGCCGGATCCGCGCCAGCCGCTCGGCGGTGGGATGCGTCCAGGCCAGCCAGGCGGAGTCTGGTGAGAAGAACAGGTCCTCGGCGGCGCCGTGCCCGCCCGACGCGAGCTCCTCGACCTCCGCGGTCGCGACGTCGACCAGCAGCAGACGACCGTCATGCGCGGCGACCGCCACCGTCTTCCCGTCCGGCGCGGCGGCGAGCTCTTCGACCCGTCCGAGCCGCCCGGCCGCGAGACGGCGCCTTTCGCCGCCGCCGGACGCGGCGATCTCGAGCGCGTCACCGTCGCCGGAGCCGGTGACCCACACGACCTTTCCCGTGTCATCGAGCATCCTCGGCGACCGGGCGCGGATGCCGGGTGTCGCGGCGAGCGCGCGGGCCGGGCCGTCCCGGTGGGTCATCCAGTACACGCCGCCGCGCGCCTCGACCGCGCTGGCCCGGCCGGTGTGATCGCAGCTGAAGTCCTCGATCCGCGGGTAGACCGGACGCGGCTGCCGGGACGTACGCGGACCGGCGGGCCGGACGTCGATCGGGGACGGCTCAGCGTCGAGCCCGTCCACCAGCCAGAGCTCACCGGCCCGCTGGTAGACCACACGCTTGCCGTCCCCGCCCGCGTACCGGGCGTAGAAGCCGGGATCCGCGGAATGCCGGCGAAGATCCGAACCGTCCGGCTCGATGGAGTAAAGGTGCCCCACCCCCTCATGGTCGGACAGGAAGGCCAGCCGGCCGCCGGCCCAGACCGGACAGTCGAGGTTGCCGGGGAGGTCCGCCACCACGCGCGCGAACCCGTCGTCGCGGGAGACCCACAGCCGTCCCGACGCGCCACCGCGGTAGCGCTTCCAGTCGGCGGGTTCCTGAGCGGGAACCGTCACGATCGCCACCGCTCCGCCGGGCGCGACGTCGGCTCCGCCGACCGGACCCCAGTTCATCGGCCGGGCGGGCTCGCCGTCCACCGGCACGGTGTAGGCGTGCGTATGGCGGTAGTACGCCTGCCGCCACGACGTGATGGCCAGGATCTCGCCCGCGGGGGTCCAGCCGCACACCTGGGTATGCATGTTCCCCCAGTACGTGAGCCGCCGGCTCTCGCCGCCCTCGGCCGGGGCGACGAAGACCTCCGGTGCGCCGTCCCGCCCGCTGGTCCACGCCACCCACTGCCCGTCGGGAGAGAACCTCGGGTGGGAGACCGGCGCCCCGTCGGCCGACAGGCGCCAGGCGCGGCCGCCGGACAGGGGCGCGATCCACACGTCGTCTTCCGCCACGAAGGTCAACAGATCGCCATGGAGATGGGGATAACGCAGATATCCGGGCACTGTCACGGGCCCTGATGCTAAGGGGTGCCGTGTGGGTCGACCGGGGCACTCGATGCGACGGGCAAGATGGAAGCGTGCGCCTCATCGACCGAATGCCCGCCGCCCCCGACCCCGACGCCGTCTTCGACGCCTTCAACGAGTGGGTCGAGGAGCGTGGCATCACGCTGTACCCGGCGCAGGAGGAGGCGCTCATCGAGGTCGTCTCCGGCTCGAACGTCATCCTCAACACCCCGACCGGCTCTGGAAAGAGCCTGGTCGCCGCGGGTGCGCACTTCGCGGCGCTCGCACGTGACGAGGTCACCTTCTACACGGCGCCGATCAAGGCCCTCGTGTCGGAGAAGTTCTTCGACCTGATCGCGATGTTCGGCAGCGAGAACGTCGGAATGATGACCGGCGACGCCAGCGTCAACGCGGACGCGCCGATCATCTGCTGCACCGCCGAGGTGCTCGCGAGCATCGCGCTGCGCGACGGCGCCTCCGCCGACATCGGCCAGGTGGTGATGGATGAGTTCCACTTCTACGCCGAGCGCGACCGCGGGTGGGCGTGGCAGATCCCGCTGCTGGAGCTGCCCCACGTGCAGTTCGTGCTGATGTCGGCGACGCTCGGGGACATGAGCAGGTTCGAGGAGGACCTCACGCGGCGCACGGGCCGGCCGACGACCGTGGTCACCTCGGCGACACGTCCGGTGCCGCTGAAGTACGAGTACCGCGTCACGCCGCTGCACGAGACCATCGAGGAACTGCTGCACGACCAGAAGGCGCCGATCTACATCGTGCACTTCACCCAGGCCGCCGCGGCCGAGCGCGCTCAGGCACTGACGAGCATCAACGTCGCCACGCGCACGGAAAAGGACGAGATCGCCGCGTTGATCGGCGGGTTCCGGTTCACGACGAAGTTCGGCCAGACGCTTTCGCGGCTGGTCCGGCACGGCATCGGCATTCACCACGCCGGGATGCTGCCGAAATACCGCCGCCTGGTCGAACGCCTGGCACAGGCCGGACTGCTCAAGGTCATCTGCGGCACCGACACGCTCGGCGTCGGGGTGAACGTCCCGATCCGCACCGTGCTGTTCACCGCGCTGAGCAAGTACGACGGCACGCGCGTACGCCGCCTGCGGGCGCGGGAGTTCCACCAGATCGCGGGCCGCGCCGGGCGGGCCGGCTTCGACGTGGTCGGGTACGTCGTCGTGCAGGCCCCCGAGCACGTCGTGGAGAACGAGAAGGCCCTCGCCAAGGCGGGCGACGACCCGAAGAAGCGGCGCAGGGTCCAGCGCAAGAAGCCTCCCGAGGGGTTCGTCAACTGGGACCAGGACGTCTTCACCAAGCTGATCACAGCCGAGCCCGAGCCACTCCAGTCGCGGTTCCAGGTGAGCCACGCGATGCTGCTCAGCGTCATCGGGCGGCCCGGCAACGCGTTCCAGGCGATGAAGAAGCTGCTCACCGACAACCACGAGGACCGCGCGCGGCAGCGCCGGCACATCTCCCAGGCCATCGCGATCTACCGAAGCCTGCGGGCCGGCGGCGTCGTCGAGCAGCTCGAGGAGCCGGACGAGGAGGGCCGGTACGCGCGGCTCACCGTCGACCTGCAGGAGGACTTCGCGCTCAACCAGCCGCTGTCGACGTTCGCGCTCGCCGCGGTCGAACTCCTGGACCCGGGCACGCCGTCGTACGCGCTGGACGTGCTGTCGGTGATCGAGTCGATCCTGGAGAACCCCCGTCAGATCCTCGCCGCCCAGGAGAACAAGGCCAAGGGCGAGGCGGTCGCCCAGATGAAGGCCGACGGGATCGAGTACGAGGAGCGGATGGAGCTCCTGCAGGACATCAGCTATCCCAAGCCGCTGGAGGACACCCTCTTCGGCGCGTACGACATCTACCGCCGCGGGCACCCGTGGGTGGCCGACCACGCGCTCCAGCCCAAGTCGGTCGTCCGCGACATGTACGAGCAGGCGATGACCTTCACCGAGTACGTCGCGAACTACCAGCTGGCCCGCGTCGAGGGCATCGTCCTGCGTTATCTCGCGAGCACGTACAAGGCGCTCCAGCAGACCGTGCCCGACTCGGTGAAGACCGAGGATCTGCACGATCTCATCGCCTGGCTCGGTGAGCTGGTCCGCCAGGTCGACTCCAGCCTCCTCGACGAGTGGGAGCAGCTCCAGAATCCCACCGCGGAGCCGCAGGAACGGATCGAGGAGACGCCGACCGCGGTGACCGCGAACGAGCGCGCCTTCCGCGTGCTCGTCCGCAACGCGATGTTCCGCCGCGTCGAGCTGGCCGCCCTGAGGCGGTACCACGACCTGGCCGAGCTCGACGCCGCGGACGGCTGGCCCGCCGACCGCTGGGCGGACGCGCTGGAGGCCTACTACGCGGAGCACGACGAGATCCAGACCGGCCCTGACGCGCGCGGCCCGAAGCTCCTGCAGATCGAGCGGGAGGACGAGCTGTGGCGAGTACGCCAGGTCTTCGACGATCCGGCCGGTCACCGCGACTGGGCGATCACCGCCGAGGTCGACCTACGGGCCTCCGACGAAGCCGGCCGAGCGATCCTGCACGTCGCGGCCGTGGACCGGCTGTAGATCCCGAATGTCGTGGATCTCACGGATGTTGCCGGAGCCGTAAGTCCCTATTCTCAGGAAATACTTCGCTTTTAGCTCCCTGAGGGACGGATATGGACGGGCTTCGCTTCGCGGTCCTCGGCCCGGTTCGCGCGTGGCGTGATGACGCGGAACTCGAGCTCGGCACGCCGCAGCAGCGGGCCGTGCTCGCGGTTCTGCTGCTACGGCGCGGCCGTACGGCGACCGCCGAGGAGCTCGTCGACGCGCTGTGGGGTGAGGAGCCGCCGACGCGCGCCCTCACCGCGCTGCGCACGTACGCCTCCCGGCTGCGCGCCGTCCTCGAACCCGAACGCGCCGCCCGGCAGAAGGCGACCGTGATGGTCTCCGAAGCGGGCGGGTACGCCCTGCCCCTGCCGCGGACCGCACTCGACCTGACCGTCTTCGAGGATGGGATCGCCGCCGCCGAAGAGGCGCGGCGCGCGGGCGACACGGCCGCGGCGGCCGGATCGCTGCGCGAGGCGCTCAACGTCTGGGAGGGCGAGCCGCTCTGCGGTATCCACGGCGCGTGGGCCGAGGCGCACCGCGTGCACCTGGACGAGCAGCGGCTCACCGCGCTGGAGACGCTCTACGCCATCGAGCTGGACATGGGCCGCGCCGCCGAGTCGGTGGCGGACCTGACCGAACTGACCGCCGGGCATCCGCTGCGCGAACGGCTACGCGGCCTGCTCATGCTGGCGCTCTACCGGTGCGGGCGGCAGGCCGAGGCGCTCGGCGTGTACGCCGACACGCGCCGGGTCCTCGTCGAGGAGCTGGGCATCGACCCCGGCCCGGAGCTGGCCGGGCTGCACGCCAAGGTCCTCGCCGGCAACGCCTCACTGACCGAGCTCCCCGATCCGCCCGAGCCCGTACGTGTGCAGGAGCCGCCGCAGGCACCGCCCACGCCCGCGCAGCTGCCCGCGGACGTCGCCGACTTCACCGGCCGGACCGCGATCGTGGCCGAGCTGATCGAGGCGCTGACCTGGGACGCCGG
The DNA here is from genome assembly GCA_025964685.1 of Actinoallomurus sp. GTDB lineage: Bacteria > Actinomycetota > Actinomycetes > Streptosporangiales > Streptosporangiaceae > Actinoallomurus. The sequence continues at coordinate 19,767 of JAOPYG010000123.1, forward strand.
GGCGGACAGCCGTACGGCGATGCCGGTCATCGCCGTCGCCGGCATCGGCGGGATGGGCAAGACGACGCTCGCGATTCACCTCGGGCACTCGGTGCGCCACCACTATCCCGACGGCCAGCTGTTCGCCGAGCTGCGCGGCGCCGGCCCGGATCCGGCCGGCCCCGAGGCGGTGCTCGGCGCCTTCCTGCGGGCCCTCGGCACCCTCGACAAGGACGTACCGGCGGGGCTGGAGGAGCGCTCGGCCCTCCTGCGCACCCGGCTGTCGGACCGGCGGGTCCTCGTCGTCCTGGACGACGCCCGCGACGCCGACCAGGTACGCGCGCTGCTGCCCGGCTCCCCCGGCTGCGCGGTGATCGTGACCAGCCGGTCACGGCTGGTCGGCATGCACGCGACACGCGCCGTCGACCTGGACGGCCTGGTCACCGAGGAGGCGATCACCCTGTTCGGGCGGATCGCCGGCGAGGAGCGGATCGAGGACGAACGCGAGATCGCCGCCGAGGTCGCCGCGGCCTGCGGCCACCTGCCGCTCGCCGTCCGCATCGTCGGCTCGCGGCTCGCGTCGCGGCGAAGCTGGTCGATGGCGACCATCGCCGAACGGCTCACGGACGAGAGACGCCGCCTGGATGAGATGCGCGTCGGCAACCACACCGTCTCGGCCACGTTCGAGCTGGGATACGGCCAGCTTTTCGACGAGCAGGCGCGGGCGTTCCGGCTGCTGGCCCTGCCGGACGTGCACGACGTGTCGCTGCACGCCGCGGCCGCCGTACTCGCCCTGCCGACGCCCGAGACCGAGGATCTACTCGAGTCACTGGTCGACGCGAGCCTGCTGGAGACCCCCGCGCCGGGCCGCTACCGCTACCACGACCTGCTGAAGCTCTTCGCCCACCGGCAGGCCGAGCGGTACGACTCCGAGGTCGCGCGGGCCGCCGTGCCACACCGGATGCTGGACTTCTACCTCGCCTCCGCCCGCAACGCCTACCAGGCCGCCGAGTCCGGCGACGGCACACTCGACCACCTGACCTCGCCCGAGGCGCGCGGCACGGAGTTCGCCACCGCGGAGGAGGCGCTGGCCTGGCTCGGCGGCGAGACCGCGAACCTGTGCGCGGTGATCGCGGAGGCCACGCGCGGCGACGCACCTGACCTGCCGGTCGCCGCCGACCTGCTGCTGAGCCTCGAACCGCTCATCATGTCCGGTACCCACCTGTGGGAGTTCGAGCAGACCGCGCGGCTGGTGGTCACGGCGGCGCTGGAGAAGAACGACCCGCACAGCCGTGGCCGCGCCGGTTACCTGCTCGGCCTGATCCTGCACGCCGGATTCCGCCTGGACGAGGCCGAGGCGAGCCTGCGCACGACGGTCGAACTGTCCGAGGCCTCGGGTGACCGGTACGTACGCGCAGAGGCGCTCAACGGCGTCGGCGTCGTGGCGTTCGAGCACCGCCGGTGGGAGGACGCGTTCGTGTTCTTCCAGCGTGCCGCCGAGGTCTTCGGCGAGCTGGGCCATCCGGAGGGCGAGGCCAACTGCCTCGCCAACATGGCACGCGCCGCCGCCGAACTGCACCGCGACAAGGAGGCTCTCGAGGCCGCCGAGCGGAGCCTGGAGCTGTTCCGCGGGCAGGGCAGCGCCATCGGGGCGGCCAAGGCGATGCAGTACCTGGGCTCGATCCTGGACGGCATGGGCCGCCCCGAGGACGCGATCCCGTACTACCTCGACTGCCTGGCCGTCTTCCGGTCCACCGGACAGCGCCTGCGCGAGCATCACACGCTGTACCGGCTGGCCGAGAGCCACCTGCGCGCCGGCCGGCCGGCCGAGGCGGCCGTGCACGCCGAGGAGGCCCTGGCCATCGCCCGCGACATCGACCAGCGGTTCGGTGAGGGCCGCGCCCTCGCCGTCCTCGGCCGGGCCCTGGTGCAGGACGGCCGCGTGGATGAGGGACGCGCCTGCTGGGAGCATGCGCTCGGCGTCTTCCAGGCGCTCGGTGCGCCCGCCGCCGACGACGTACGCGCCCTGCTGGACCGGGCGCCCGCCCCACGTTGATCGGACGTTGATCCGGCGTCACTAGGCTCGCGCCATTACCCCCGACGAGAGGCGCTGAGCAATGGCCGACCAGCCCAAGGACAGCGGCGAACCCACCCCGACGACCGACAAGGACCACCTCGTCCATCCGGACGGCATGAACCCGCACATCGTGCCGGAGAAGGTGTCCGACGAGGAGGAGCCGGCCGACGACGACGCGTAGCCGCGGCGACGCGGAGGCGGGCGTGGTCCACGGGGGCGGCCGCGCCCGCTCAGTGCCGTGCTGTCACTCCGGCTTTGAGCGTCCGGACTCGAGGGCGTCCAGGAACTCCTTGGCCCACAGGTCGACGTCGTGCTCGAGCACGCGCCGGCGCATCGAGCGCATGCGGCGGGCGCGTTCGACCGGGCCGGCGTGCATCGCCTCGTACATCCGCTGCTTCGTGCCGCCGATGTCATAGGGGTTGATCATGTACGCGCGCTGCAGTTCGTTCGCGGCGCCGGCGAACTCGCTGAGCAGCAGGGCGCCCCTGAGGTCGGCGCGGCTGGCGACGTACTCCTTGGCCACGAGGTTCATGCCGTCCCGCAGCGGCGTCACCACCATCACGTCCGCCGCCAGGTAGAGAGCGACGAGCTCCTTGCGGCTGTAGGACGTGTGCAGGTAGTTGATGATCGGTGCGCCGAGCTCGGCGTACATGCCGTTGGCCCGGCCGACCTGCAGCTCGATCTCGTCGCGCAGGATGCGGTATTCCTCGACGCGTTCACGGCTCGGCGTGGCGACCTGAACGAACACCGCATCGCCGCTCTTGACCCGCCGGTCCTCGAACAGCTCGGTGAACGCCTGCAGCCGCTGCTGGATGCCCTTGGTGTAGTCGAGACGGTCCACGCCGAGCAGCATCGACGCGGGGTTGCCGAGCTCCTCGCGGATCTGCACGGCCCGTTGCTGGACGCTCTCGTCGCCTGCCAGCGTGACCAGTTCGTTCACGTCGACCGAGATCGGGAAGTGGTCGGCCTGCACGGTGCGGTCGTCGAGCATCACCTCGTGTCCCTGCGTCTTCAGGTCACAGAAGCGCCGGGAGAGGCGGACGAAGTTCGACGCGCCGTCGCGGCTCTGGAAGCCCACGAGGTCGGCGCCGAGCAGGCCCTCGAGGATCTCGCGCCGCCAGGGAAGCTGCTGGAACAGCTCCATCGGTGGGAACGGGATGTGCAGGAAGAAGCCGATGCGCAGGTCGGGGCGGAGTTCGCGCAGCATCTTGGGGACGAGCTGCAGCTGGTAGTCCTGCACCCAGACGACGGCGCCCTCGGCGGCGGCCTCGGCGGCGGCGCGGGCGAACCGCTGGTTGACGCGCTCGTAGGCCTCCCACAGGCTCCGGCGGTAGATCGGCCTGGCGATCACGTCGTGGTACAGCGGCCACAGCGTGGCGTTGGAGAAACCCTCGTAGTACAGCTCGACGTCGCGGCTGGACAGGCTCACGGGTACGAGCGACATGCCCTCGGCCTCGAACGGCTCGAGCTCCTCGTCGGGAGAGCCGACCCAGCCGACCCAGGCTCCCTCACGCCGCTGCATGACCGGGACGATCGCGGTCACCAGGCCGCCGGGGCTTCGGCGCCACGTGGCTTCGCCGTCCTCATCGGTGACCCGGTCCACCGGCAGGCGGTTGGCCACAACGACGAACTCACTCTTCTTCGACTCAATCACCATGCATTACTCCCCCAAATTTCAGGGTCTTGACCCTAATGGGCGATTAATGTGGCGATGATCATGGCTGTGCCCTCCCGTTACGTTAGCGCACCAGGTTCCGCGTGGGTCAGGAGCCGTCGCGGAGCTGAGCCAGCCGTTTCGGCTCGAACGTGATGTGGTCGAAGGTCGCCGAACAGCCCGTCCCGGTGGGCGACTGCGCGAAGAATCCGTAAGACGGCGCGTCCGAGGCGTAGAGCGCGAAGTGGCGGATCAGCCGCCAGTACTCCCCGTTCAGCGACGCGTGGAAGGCGTACGCCGCGCCGACGCGGGCGATCCGGAGCCAGACCTGGTCACCGGACACGAGAAAGCCGCTGGCACGGTCGGAGGTGCCCCGCGTGACGGCCGAGACGATCTCCGCCTCACCCTGCGCGGACATCTCCAGGCCGAACCTGGCCCATGCCCGGTCGTTGAGCCACACCAGCAGGCCGCCGGCGTCGTCGGGCCGGACCAGATCCATACGGACGCGGGCGCTGAGCAGGAAGTCACCCTGGGCGCAGGCGAGCAGGCGCGGGGCGTCCAGCGCCTCGGCCGTACGCTGCGGGTTGATGAACAGGTCCGTGTTCGGACCGGCGTCGATCGCGAGGCCGTCGTCCTGAACGACGTACGAGCTCGCGGACCCTCCGTCCCACCGTAGTGACACGGGAATGCGGGCGATTCCGACCTGCTCCAGTGCGTGTGTCACGCCGTCTCCTTCACGTCCGGAACAGTACCCAGGAACGCTCCAAAAGTACGGCGCAAGCTGGCACTTCGTACATAGTGGGCGTTGTACTTTGAGCTCCCTATTTCCAGGACAAGACCCGAAGTTCGCATAACGGGTGTTCGGCAGGCGGACGGCAGAGCCGGCCACGGCGGCTAGTCTTCGCTGGTTACGTGCCCCGGACCGGCCGTGACCTGCTGTCGGCCGGCCGGGCATGCCGGACGAGTTCTCAGGGAGTTACCGCGTGGATCCACGCATTCGCCGGGTACGGGAAGGCGATATAGAAGCGGTGGTCGAGCTGGTCCACGGCCTCGCCGAATACGAACGGCTCACGCACGAATGCGAGCTGACCGCCGACCGGCTGCGCTCGGCGCTGTTCGCCCCCGAACCCGCGCTGTTCGGGCACGTCGCCGAGGTCGATGGTGAGGTCGTCGGCTTCACCCTGTGGTTCCTGAACTTCTCGACGTTCCGCGGAAGCCACGGGATCTACCTGGAGGACCTGTTCGTCCGCCAGGACCGGCGCGGCACCGGCCTCGGCCGGGCCCTGCTGACCGAACTCGCCGAAGAGTGCGTACGCCGCGGCTACGCGCGCCTGGAGTGGTCGGTGCTGAACTGGAACGACCCGGCCATCGGCTTCTACACCTCGCTCGGCGCCGCACCACTGGGCGAATGGTCGGTCTTCCGCCTGACCGACGACGCACTGACCGCCCTGGGCTCCGGCGGCTGAGCCGCGGTCAGGCCGGGTCGCCGGGGAGGCCTGCGAGCGGGAGGCGCTGGGACAGCCAGAGGTGGAACGACCCGGCCGCGTTGAGCCACGCGGTCGTCGTGGCGGCGAACTGCTCCCCGGTCACGCCACCGCCGACGTGCATCGTCGCCTCGCTCACGACGATCACCGTGCCGTCGTCGTCGGTCGCGGTGTATACCTTCAGCCCGGTGGTGTCGCGGTTCCACTCGTCGAGAATGCCTCGGATCGCCGGCTTGTCGTCCACGGTGAAGAACCGGTCGTAGATCGTGCGGGCGGCGTAGACCTCGCCCTCACCGTCGAGGGTGAAGAAGAGGCTATAGGAGGGCCAGCGGGTGGCCAGGCGACCGCGCGTGTCACGCGTGCAGGAGACCTGCAAGTGTTCGAGGATCTGCTCGAGGCGGTCGAGATCGGCCCTGATCACGCTCGGCTGAGGCTGAGGCTGGGGCGTTTCTGGCGACGGACTCGGAGGCTCGGCTCCCACCGTGCTCACTTCCTCTTCTGCGGACGGCAATGTGATTGTGCCGTATGCAAAGCCGGCCCACCGCCGCACCGCACTATCGGCGCGAAATCGCGGGACGATCTGCCATTACTACTCACTGACCCCACATTTCGGACAAATGTCACGAGTTACTTATCGGGGCATCAGAGTGGCGAATCACGTCAACACGAGCGGGAAAGAACCTGCAGAGGGATTGTCATTCGTCATCGCGGACCGGGCCGCCGAGCGGACCCCGGCGCCGACGGTACGCCCCGCTGGCGCCTGGCGCTCCGGTCGGAGGGCGGCCATGGCTGCACGGGGCGTACCCCTATATGGTCGTCACGCCACCACGGTGTGGCAGATCAGGCGTCCGCAGTGGTCAGCTCGATGCGCGCCACCTCGACGCAGTTGCCACCATTGCCGCTGCGGCTGCTCTTCTGCCACGTGACCATGGTCTCGACGCAGTTGCCTCCGTTGCCGCTGCGGCTGCTCTTGCGCCACGTCGACGGAGAATGACCTGCATTCGTCATGATACGAACACCCTTCTTATCGTGAGAGCTCCTTGACTTGCTCGCGAATCAACGCCGAGGAGTCACCGGTGTTGAGCGCTGCCGAGCGGAGGTGGTCGAATATCAGGCGCCCTTGATCTGTGTCAGAGGGCTTCTCCAGGTAGACACACCCCACCAGGTGCTCGATGTATAGCAGGTCCGGATAGCCATCGAAGGTAAGTAGAACAAAAGGACCATCAATCGCGGCATGAATTCCAGCCCGGTATGGGAGTACTTGGATCGACACATTCCCGAGTTCGCCGAGGTCGAGCAGGTGCTTCAACTGCGCGACCATCACCTCGGGCCGCTCCACGACGCGATGGAGCACGGCCTCGTCGATCACCGCCCACACATGCATTGGATCGTCTGACTGCGTCACTCGCTGTTGCCGCGCCAGGCGTACCTCGACGCCGCGATCGACCTCGTCCGACCGGCGCGGCTGAGAACCGAGCAGGATGGCCCGCGCGTACTCCCCGCACTGGAGGATGCCGGGGATGACCTGAGCCTCGTACCCGCACGAGGTGCGCGCCTCCGCCTCGAAGGCGAGGAAGTCGATGAAGCCCTTCTTGAGGTAGTCGCTGTACTCCCGCCACCAGTCCTGCTGCCGGGCACTGCGGGCGAGCAGGACGAGCTGGTCGCGCTTGGTGCCGTCGACGCCGTAGGTCTCACAGAGCTCCATCACCTCGCCCGAGGTGATCCGCATCTTGGCGGTCTCCATGCGGCTGATTTTCGACTGTTCCCAGCTCATCTTCGTCGCCGCCTGCTCGCCGGTCATTCCGGCGCGTTCTCGCAGGTGACGAAGCTCGCGTGCGAGCTGGCGCCCGCGGACCGTGGGGGTGTACGGCATTGCTTCCTCACATAATGCGCTGAATCACTTGCACTGGATCATCATTCTGGGTCAGAGTGTAATCGCGCGACTACAGAACGCTTCAAATCGCGTTCACGACATCGAGACTGGGCGGGCCGGCGTGACCGTCCGGTGATCGACGCGAGTCGACCACGCCAACGCACGCCGGTGCCGTCCGCGCACCGCGGCGAGGAGGTTTCCTCCGAACCGCTTCGCGGAACCGCGGCCCTGGGCTCCGCTTGGGGAGAGCGAGTCCAGGGTCGCGGTTCCTGAACAGACCGAGAGAGGGTCGCCATGGAGGAGTATCCGGACGATCGCGTACTCATATGGCGCCGATCCTTTCCCGGCTTGGCCGAGCACGTCCGCCAAGCCCGCGAATTCGCCGGCTTTCTCCTGGCCGACCTGCCCCGGGTCGACGACACCGTGCTGGTGGTCAGCGAGTTCGCCGCCAACGCCCTGCGGCACACGGCCTCGTCTCGGCCGGGCGGCCGCTACCTCCTGGAGGTCCGCCGCTGGCGTGACGGCGCGTCGGTGGCGCTGACCGACGAGGGCAGCCACAAGATCCCCCGCGTCCCCGAGCCGGACGACCTGTCCGAGTGCGGTCGCGGCCTGCAGACCGTCAACGCCCTGGCCACCGAATGGCACTGGAGCGGTGACCGCCGCGGACGCACGTTCACCGCCGCCTTCCTCATCCGCTCCCACGCCGTGCTGGTGTCGGCCATCAGTCCCGCCGAGGTGTTCGGCCGCAACGCCGGCCTGTGCGACGTCCTGCTGACGCCCGACTCCGCCTGATCCTTCACAGCAGCAGTCCGGCCAGCTCGTCGAGCAACGCCCCCACCCGCTCGGCCCGCACGCGATCACCCGCGGCGCGGGCGATGACCTGATCCGCCGACCGCCCCGCCCGCGCGAGCACCGCCTGCCGCGCGACCTCGCTCAGCGTCACCCGCGTCCGCCGGCGGTCCGCCGGATCCGCCGACGTTTCGATGAGGCCGCGTTCCTTCAGCCGCGCCACCGACTCCGACACATGACTCTGCGCGAACCCGGTGCGCACCTTGATCTCACTCATCGGGCTGCCGGGATGCTTCAGGGCATCCTCGATCACCGCGATCTCGGCCGGCGTCAGCGACGCGTCGCCGGCGGAGGTGGTGACCTCGCGGGACAGGTCGATCAGTCGCTTGCCCAGCCGGTGCATCCGCACGCCGTCCATGCGCCGAGGATACATCGGCGCAGATACATCGGTGCCGATGTACTCTGGCGACTGAGCCTTCTGGAGGGATCTGCGATGGAATCGGCGGGACTGAGCGGTGTCGGCGGAACGTCCCTGGGCGTGGCGCGCGCACGGGCGTGGGAGAGCCGTCGCCCCGACCGGCTGTTCGACGACCCGTACGCCGCGGCGTTCGCCGCCGCCGGCGGGACCGGTGACGGTACGCCTCCCGCGCCCGGCCCGCATCGGGCCCGGCTCGCCTTCCACGTCATCATCCGCACCCGGTTCTACGACGACTACCTCCTGGCCGCCGCCGAGGCGGGCCACCGCCAGGTCGTACTGCTGGCCGCCGGCCTGGACACCCGCGCGTACCGGTTGCCGTGGCCGGACGGCGTACGCCTGTACGAGCTGGATCTGCCGGAGGTGCTGACATTCAAGGAGCGCGTGCTCACCGGGCGGAGCGCGGTGGCGCGATGTGAACGCATCACCCTGCCGGCCGACCTGCGCGAAGACTGGCCGGCACGGCTCACCGACGCCGGCTTCGACCCGGCCGCCCCCACCGCCTGGCTCGTCGAAGGTCTCCTCGTCTACCTGACGGCCGAGGAGGCCGCCCTTCTGCTCACCCGAGTGGGCGAGCTCTCCGCACCCGGCAGCCGGTCGTCCTTCGAACGCAACAACGCCGCGTCGATGATCGCTGAGGGCGACCGTACGGGCATCGAGGAGTACGCCTCGCTGTGGAAGGGCGGCCTCGGCCAGGACACCGCCGGCTGGCTCATCGACCACGGCTGGCGCACCGAGGTCCACGCGCTGTCCGACGTCGCCGCCTCCTACGGCCGCCCCGTTACGGGCGGTTCCCTGAGCGGCTTTCTGACCGCGACGTACACCCCGGACGACCGCACGCCTCAGTGAGGCAGGGGCGAAGTCGGGGGAAGCGCGGCGGTCAGGGCGGCGGCCACATCCTCGGTGGTCGCCCTGCCGCCCAGGTCGCGGGTGCGCAGGGCAGGTTCGGCGGTCACCGCCTCGATCGCGGCGAGCACGTCGGCCGCCGCCTCCGGGTGCCCGAGGTGTTCGAGCATCAGCGCGCCGCACCAGACCTGGGCGATCGGGTTCGCGACGCCACGGCCCGCGATGTCGGGCGCGGAGCCGTGCACCGGCTCGAACATGGAGGGATGATCTCCGGTCGGGTCGAGGTTGGCCGACGGCGCCACGCCCAGCGAGCCGGAGACCGCCGCCGCGACGTCGCTGAGGATGTCGCCGAAGAGGCTCGAGCCGACGACGACGTCGAGGTCCTCCGGATGCGTGATGAAACGCGCGGCCAGCGCGTCGATGTGCATCCGCCGCCAGTCCACGCCCGGGTGCCCGGCGGCCACCTCGGCCGTGACCTCGTCCCAGAACGGCATGGTGTGCATGATCCCGTTCGACTTGGTGGCCGAGATCAGCCGCCCGCCGCGGTCACAGGCCAGGTCGAAGGCGAAGCGCAGCACCCGTTCGCATCCGCGCCGGGTGAAGATCGACTCCTGGACGGCCACGTCACCGGCCGGTGTCGCGAAACGGCCGCCGACGTCGGAGTACTCCCCCTCGGTGTTCTCCCGGACGATCGCCACGTCGAACCGGCCACAGTCGCGCAGCGGGCTCTCCAGCCCGGGCAGCAGCCGTACCGGCCGGAGGTTGACGTACTGGTCGAACGCCCGCCGGATCGGGATGAGCAGTCCCCACTGTGAGATGTGGTCCGGTACCCCCGGCTGCCCGATCGCGCCGAGGAAGATGGCGTCCGCGTCGCGCAGGCGGTCGAGGCCGTCCGGGGGCATCATCGCGCCGTGCGCGGCGTACCACGAGCAGCTCCACGGGAGTTCGTTCCAGCTCAACTCGAAGCCGTGCCGCGAGGCCACCGCGTCCAGCACCCGCTGCGCCACGGGCAGCACCTCACGGCCGATGCCGTCGCCCGGGATCGCGGCGATCCGGTGCGCGTTCACGCTCGCGGACCCATCGACGTGGCCTCCCGAGGGGTTGTCGCTCTGGTGCGGGCGACGATTCGGAGGTTGGTGGGGAATCTCGGCGCGCGGCGAAACGGACCGAGCAGGGAACCCGCGTCGGGGGTGAGCGGGCAAGTCACCATATCTCGCCACATAGGCTCTTCACCAGAGTTTTCGCAGGCCAGGATGGTGCGGCGCCCTCTCCCAAGCCGACGCGAGAGCGTTCAGCGACCACGGCAGCGCCGCTTGCGGGGCCGGTGGACGGCGATCCCGTGCGGACGTGGGCTCGCCGCATACTGACCGGTGTTCGCCAGCCAGGCAATCCGGAGTTTGCCGAGTTATTTCGTACGGGAAGGAATCGGCCGGGAGGTGGCGATGCGAAGGGTCATGGCGGCGGTCGTGCTGGTCGCCGCGCTCAGCAGTGGCTGCGCCGGCTCGGGGTTGCCCCGGCCGGCCGGTGAGACGACCACCTGGAGCCGTGACCGTTTCCTCCGCGCGCATCCGCCGACCGGGACACCCACCGCCGCGCCCGCCACGTTCGGGAAACGGGTCGGGGCGCTGTTCTCGCACGACACCAAGGGCGATCACTTCTGCACCGCCAGCGCCGTCGACAGTCCCGGGCGCAACCTGATCATCACCGCGGCGCACTGCGTGCACTCCGGCAAGGACGGTGCGTACCTCAGCGACCTCGTCTTCGTGCCCGGCTATCGGAACGGCGCCACTCCGTACGGCGTCTGGAAGGTGAAGGCACAGTTCGTGGACCCGCGATGGGCCGGTGACTCCGATCCGGACGTCGACGTCGGCTTCGCCGTGGTCGAGCCCCTGAACGGCAAGAACATCGAGGACGTTCTGGGGTCCAACCTGCTAGGCATCGACCAGGGCTTCGGCAACCTCGTCCGGGTCACGGGCTACCCGACGGACTCTGGCGCGCCCGTGACCTGCATCAACAAGACCACGCGCGAGCTGAAGTACCAGATGCGGTTCGCCTGCAACGGCTATCCGCCCGGCACCAGCGGCAGCCCTTGGCTGACCCACTACGACCCCCGGACCAAGCGGGGTGAGGTCGTCGGAGTGATCGGCGGATATCAGCTCGGCGGTGTCGCCGACGCCGTCTCCTACAGTGCCTACTTCGACGACGACGTCCGAAAACTGTATGAACGGGCGATCCGCGGAGTGTCGTGATCCGGCAAGACAGGGAATGATCTGCCCCATGGACGTGGACGTCGTAGTCATCGGCATGGGCCCAGGTGGAGAAGAGGTCGCGGGAAGCCTGGCGGAGGCCGGGCTCAGCGTGGTCGGCATCGAGGATCGCCTCGTGGGAGGCGAGTGCCCCTACTGGGGCTGTATCCCGAGCAAGGCCATGGTCCGCGCGGCCGACGTGCTGGCGGAGGGACGCCGGATTCCGGGTCTGGCCGGTACGGCGACCATCGAGGCCGGCTGGGCACCGGTCGCCGAGCGGGTCGCGGAGGTCACGGCCGCCTGGGACGACCGGGCCGCCGTGGAGCGGTTCACCGGCAAGGGCGGCAGGCTCATCCGCGGCAAGGGCCGGATCAGCGGGACCGGCGAGGTGACGGTCGGTGACCAGGTCATCCGCGCCCGCCGCGGCATCGTCGTCGCGACCGGTACGGCGCCGGCGGTGCCGCCGATCGACGGCCTGGCCGGCACGCCGTACTGGACCAACCGCGAGGCCATCGAGACGAAGGAGCTTCCGGAGTCGCTGATCGTGCTGGGCGGCGGGGCCATCGGCTGTGAGCTGGCCCAGGTCTTCGCCCGGTTCGGCAGCCGGGTGACGGTGGTCGAGGCGGGACCGCGGCTGCTGTCCCTCGAAGAGCCCGAGTCGAGCGACCTGCTCATGAAGACCTTCGGACACGAGGGCATCGAGGTGCGTCTCGACGCGAAGGCCGAGCGGATCCGCCACGACGGCGGCTTCGTCGTCAACGACGACCTGCGTGCCGAGCGGCTTCTCGTCGCGATCGGGCGCCGGACCAACCTCCGGGGCCTCGGCCTCGGTGCGGTCGGCCTGGACGAGGCCGCGCGGTTCGTGGACGTCGATGACCGGTTGCGGGCGGCCGACGGCGTGTGGGCGGTCGGCGACGTGACCGGCAAGGGCGCGTTCACGCACGTCTCGGTCTACCAGGCCCGCATCGCCACGCGCGCCATCCTCGGTGAGGACGGTCCGCCGGCCGACTACCGCGCGCTGCCCCGCGTCACCTTCACCGACCCGGAGATCGGCGCCGTCGGCCTCACCGAGAGCCAGGCGCGCGAACAGGGCCTCGACGTCCGCGTGTACAACACCGACCTGGCGAACAACACGCGCGGCTGGCTGCACCACGCGGAGGGCTTCATCAAGCTGATCGAGAGCGAGGGCCGGCTCGTCGGCGGCACCGCGGCCGGCCCGATGGGCGGTGAGATCCTCGGGGCGCTGGCGGTGGCGGTGCACGGCGAGGTCCCGGTCGAGCGTCTGCGGCACATGATGTACGCGTTCCCGACCTTCCACCGCGCCCTGGACGCCGCGCTGCTCTGACCTCGCCGGGTTGTCGCGTAGGTCAGTGGGCGGGTTTCCTCGGCTCGACCGCCGGTCGTTCCTCGTGCTCGCCGTTCGGCGGCGGCACGATGTCGGCGGTGTACAGCCGGTTGAGGCGCTGGCGGAGCCTGGCCCGGCGTGCCGCCTTCGGCTCGACGCCGGCGCCGTCCGGTCCGGGCGGGGGCAGCGTGGGAGGCAGGCGGCGGCTGCGCAACACCGCTTGCTCCTCGTCGTCCACCGGGCGTTCGATCTCCTCGTACGCGCCCGTGGGACGCATCACGATCTCGCCGGTCTCGACACCGTGCTGCAGGACCGCGCGGTCACGACGCTGCAGGCCCAGCGCCATGCGCCGGGAGATGATGAACGCCAGGATCGGCCCGACGATCACCGCGATCCGGAAGAACCATGTCGTCCCGAACAACGGGATCTCGAACGTCTTGGCGATGATGTCGTTGCCGCCGGCGAGCCACAGGATTCCGTAGAACGTCACGCCGGCCATGCCGACGCCCACGCGGGCAGGCACGTCGCGGGGCCGGTCCAGCAGGTGGTGGGTCTCGTAGTCGCCCATCGCCCAGCGTTCGAGGAACGGGTAGACGGCGAGCGTGGTGAAGATCAGACCCGGCACCACCAGCGCCGGGATCAGCACGCTCATCGGGATGCTGTACCCGAACGCGTCGATCTCCCAGGCCGGCATGAGCCGCAGTGAGCCCTCCAGCCAGCCCATGTACCAGTCGGGCTGTGACCCGGCGCTGATGCTGCCCGGGTCGTACGGACCGAAGAGCCAGATCGGGTTGATCTGCAGGAAGGTCGCCATCAGCGCGACGACCGCGAAGACCCACATCTGGTACGCCAGCGTCTTGATCATGAAGGACGGGAAGAACGGCTTGCCCACGACGTTCCGGTCGCTGCGGCCCGGGCCGGGGTACTGGGTGTGGGTCTGCCGCCAGGTGAGGATGACCGCGTGCAGGGGGATCAGGGCGAGCAGGATCCCGGGGATGAGCAGGACGTGGATGGTGAACAACCGCGGGATGATCATGTCGCCGGGGAACGGCCCGCCGAACAGCCACATCGCCAGGTAGGACCCGACGATCGGGATGGCCAGCAGCACGCCTTCGAGGATGCGGATGCCGGTGCCGGAGAGCAGGTCGTCCGGGAGGGAGTAGCCGAACAGGCCGTTCAGCATGACCAGCATGAACAGCACGACGCCGATCACCCAGTTGAGCTCGCGCGGCTTGCGGAAGGCACCGGTGAAGAAGTTGCGCAGCATGTGCGCGACGATCGCGGCCAGGAAGGTGATCGTCGCCCAGTGGTGGATCTGCCGCATGAGCAGGCCTCCGCGCACGTCGAAGCTGATGTGCAGGGTCGACTCGTACGCCTCGCTCATCCGGACGCCGTGGAGCTGCCTGTAGGTCCCGTTGTAGACGACGTCGCCCATGCTGGGTTTGAAGAAGAAGGTCAAGAAGATCCCCGTCGCGATGATGATCACGAACGAGTACATGGCGATCTCGCCGAGCATGAACGTCCAGTGGTCCGGAAAGGCCTTCTTCAGCGCGTTCTTCAATGCACGGGCCAGGCCCAGCCGTTCGTCCATCCCCCGGGCCGCATCCGCCAGCGGTTTCGCAGCCATCCCCGATCTCCTGATCCGACGGCCACGACGACCGCCCTCGAATATCGGTCCCCCTACTCATTGATACCTGCCCGACCTGCACAAATCGCAACAGCCCCACCCCGATGCGTTACGACCAGCACGGAAACGCCGGATTCGCGTACCTTCTCAGGGGTGAGCAGGTTCGGTCGGCGTGATCTGGTGCTGGGGGCGGTCGTCGGCGTGCTGGTGATGGCCGGCACCCTCTTCCACACCCGCGGCCCGCACGTCGGCGACATCAAGGCCTACGCCATGATCCTGGTCGGTGCCGCCGCGCTCACCGTGCTGCGCCGGTTCCCGGTCCTGTCCGTCACGGTCGCCGGCGTATCGACGGCGTACTACTACATCGGGCCCTTCCCCGACGGGCCGGAGATGATCATGTTCGCGGTCGCGTCCTTCCTCGCGGCGGCGACCGGCCGGCGGCTCGCCGCCTGCGTCGGCACGGGCGCCGGGCTGGCGGTGTTCGCCTGGGCGGAGTTGCTCGCCGGCCCGGGACGGGTCGGGCGCTTCGTCAGCGTGCTCGCCTGGGTGCTCGTGGTCCTCTGCGCCGGCGAGTTGAGCCGCTACCACCGGGCCTACCTCAGCGAGTCACGGCGGCGCGCGGACGAGGCGGAGCGCACCCGCGAGGAGGAGTTCCGGCGGCGCGCCACCGAAGAACGGCTTCGTATCGCCCGCGAGCTGCACGACGTGCTCGCACACAAGATCTCGCTGATCAACGTGCAGGCCGGGGCCGCACTGCACCGACGCGAAGCCGACCAGGCCTTCGCCGCGCTGTCGGCGATCAAGGACGCCAGCAAGGAGACGCTGCGGGAGCTGCGGACCACGCTCGGCGTGCTCCGGCAGGTCGATGAGGCCCAGCCGCTGAGCCCGGCGCCCTCACTGGACCACCTCGGCCAGCTCATCGCGCGGACCGACGAGACGGGCCTGCGAGTACGCCTCACCGTCTCCGGTGACCGGCCGGACCTTCCCGCGCCGGTCGACCTGGCCGCCTACCGCATCGTCCAGGAGGCGCTCACCAACGCCGTACGCCACGCGGGCGAGGCGACCGCGACCGTCCTCGTGCGCTACAACGCCGACCACGTCGTGGTCGAGGTCTGCGACGACGGCCGCGGGGCCGAGGCCCCGGAGGGCAACGGGATCCGCGGCATGAGGGAACGCGCGGCCACCCTCGGCGGCACGTTCGCCGCCACCACCCGCCCCGGCGGCGGGTTCCTCGTACGCGCCTCTCTCCCCCTGTCCGGGTGCGCCACGGAGGCGATGTGATGATGAGCGATGTGGACTCCCCCATACGGGTCATGCTCGCCGACGACCAGCGGCTCGTCCGTGCCGGATTCCGGTCGATCCTCGACGGTGAGGACGACATCACCGTGGTCGCCGAGGCCGGCGACGGCGCCGAGGCGGTGCGCGTCGCCTCCGCCACACGCCCCGATGTGGTGTTGATGGACATCCGGATGCCCGTGCTGGACGGCATCGAGGCCACCCGCCAGATCGTCGCCGACCAGCGGCTGTCCGACGTCAAGGTCGTGATCCTGACGACCTTCGACCTCGACGACTACGTCTACACCGCGCTCAAGGCGGGAGCGAGCGGCTTCCTCGTCAAGGACACCGATCCGGTTGAGCTGATCCACGGCGTGCGCGTCACCGCGCACGGTGACGCCCTGCTCGCTCCCTCGGTGACCCGCCGGCTGATCGCGGAGTTCGCCATGAGGATCAAGGTCCCGCCGCCCTCACAGGACCTCAACTCTCTGACCGAGCGCGAACGCGAGGTCATGACGCTGGTCGCCGCCGGCCTGTCGAACGACGAGATCGCGACCCGGCTCGTGGTCAGCCCGGCCACGTCGAAGACGCACGTCAGCAGGGTGTTGACCAAGCTGAGAGCCCGAGACCGCGCGCAGCTCGTCGTGCTCGCCTACGAGTCGGGGATGGTGCGCCCCGGCTGGCTGGGCTGAGCCCTGCCCCTACGCTCCACGATGTACACCGCCCGCGCCCGTGCGACTGAGGACGTACGCCTCATGTAGCGCCCAGTGGGACGTATGGACTGGTTCCTTCCGGTTGAGTTACACCTGCCGGTCATCCGAGGGCCGGCCGTACGTTTCCTGGAGGCCCCCCGTTGAGCTCCCTGTCGCTCGCCCGGCTGCTGTTCGCGGTCACGGCGGGCACGCACTTCCTGTTCGTCTCGCTGACGCTGGGGCTGGCCACGCTGGTCGCGATCACGCAGACGCGCGCGGTCGTCAAGGACAGCACGGCGCTCCAGGGGATGGTGCGTTTCTGGGGCCAGCTCTACGTGATCAACTACGCGGTCGGGATCGTCACCGGGCTGCTCATGGAGTTCCAGTTCGGGCTGAACTGGCCCGGGCTGACGGACCACGCCAGAGACGTCTTCGGGGCGCCGCTCGCGATGGAGACCCTGGTCGCGTTCTTCGTCGAGGCAACGTTCCTCGGCCTGTGGATCTTCGGCTGGGACCGGCTGAACCGCTACGCGCACCTCGCGCTGATCTGGGTGGTGACGCTGACCGCGTACCTCTCGGCGTACTTCATCCTGGTCGCGAACGGCTTCCTCAACAACCCGGTCGGATACCTGCGGGTCGGCGGTGAACTGCGCGTCGACAGCGCCGCGAGGCTGTTCACCAATCCGGCGGCGCTGCTGCCGCTCGC
>JAOPYG010000152.1 GCA_025964685.1 Actinoallomurus sp.
AGGTCTCCTTTCCGTTGATGAGGGGAACTCGAACCAGGCCGCTGCCTACGTCAGTGCACGCGAGTGCCGGTCGAAATGGCGAACAGGTCCAAGAACCCGGCGCAGGCCGTGGCCACGGCGCCGAGCAGGATGCCCATATGTGCCGGCCATCAGGCTCACCGGCCGCTTGGCTGATGCAGCGGATCAGACATGACCCACCTCCTATTTCACTAACAAGTCTTAGCGTTATCCGGCGAGGGAGTCAACCGATGCAGGCGACCGGTCAGGGTCTCCTATTTTCACCCATGGTTCTAGGCGTTATCGTAAGACACGTGAACTCGGATGCATCGACCATCGCGGCGGTCGCCGTACTCGATGACGACCTGCGCAGGCGCATGCACGCCTTCATCCGCCGCTCCGACCGGCCCGTCACCCGAGATGAGGCCGCCGCCAGCGTCGGCATCTCCCGCAAGCTCGCCGCGTTCCACCTCGACAAGCTGGTAGCGGCAGGCCTGCTGAAGGCCGGCTACGCCAACCTGTCCGGCCTCCCCCGGGTAGGCAGGGCACCCAAGGTGTATGAGCCCGCCGACATAGACGTCCGAGTGAGCATCCCGCCCCGCGAGCACGGCATCCTCGCCGAAATTTTGGTCGACGCCGTGCTGACCGAGACCGGCGGCGAGAACGCCCGCCAGGCCGCGCTCCGCGTCGCCGCCGACCGCGGCCGCCGGCTCGGTGAAAGCGAACGCGAACGCGGTCGACCCGGCCGACTCGGCGCCGAACGTGCCCTCACCCGCGCAGGCGAAGTCCTGGAACGATACGGCTTCGAACCGGCGCGCGACGCCCCTACGCTGCTACGCCTGCGCAACTGTCCGTTCCACCCATTGGCGACCAAGGCTCCGGACCTAATTTGCGCGATCAATCACGCATTTCTCGCCGGATTCCTCGACGGCCTGGACGCCACGCCCCTACAAGCCACTCTGGCCCCACGCCCCGGCGCATGCTGCGTCGAACTAGGCGCGGAGCCGCCACCGGGCTCGCCACCTCAAACACCGGCACCCAACCCATGACCTGAACCGCCCGCAGCGGCCGGTAATCCGGAAGCAAGAACGCAAACTACCGGCGACATCAGATCCGCCGGCCCGCGATCGGTCCCCGCAGTGTGCGGTGTGGCTGTGGCTGCTGAGCTACATGGCCGTCCCCACCGATCTGGCCCTGATCACCGGCCTGTCTGGCACGCGAGTGGCACGTGGGCCGCAAATCAGCCGTCATCGAACGGGAGTTGCCGACCGGATGTAGTGGTCACGGCGATCACTGAAGTTGGCACTGTCAAGGTGGATGCGCGCAACCCCAAGTCGGATGACGTCCGGGGGTTCCCCCCCGCTACGGGGTCCCGTGGAACCTGCTCGCAGCGATCGGGAAGATCGAATCCGACCACGGCCGTGACCCCGGCACCGGCGTCCGATCAGGATTACGTGACGCTAGATGTCCTGGTGCCGCGCCCGGTCGAGGATCCGCTTGGCCTGGGCGAGCAGTGGTGCATCCACCATCTGGCCCTCGACGCGCACGACGCCGCGTTCGGCGCCCGCCGCCAGGACGCGCCGTGCCCACTCGACGCGATCGGGACCGGGTGCGAAGCCGCGGCGTACCGTCTCGGCCTGCCCCGGATGGATGCACGCCTTGCAGGCGAATCCGCTCGCCACCGCGTCCTCGGTCTCGACCGCGAGCCCCTCCAGATCCTTGATGTCGAGGTACACGGCGTCGATCGCGGCGCACCCATGCGCACCGGCCGCGAGCAGCACCTGCGCACGTGCCGTGCGGGCGACGTCACGGTAACCGCCACCAGGCCCTCTGCTGGAATATCCGCCCAACGACGCCACCAGATCCTCCGCACCCCACATGAGGGCGACCACCGACGGGACCGCCGCGATCTCGGCGGCGTTCACCACACCACGCGCGGTCTCACAGAGCGCGACGATCTCCCACTCCCCCAGCCCGCCGAGGTCCGCCGCGCTCTCGCTCTTGGCGACCATGAGCCGCCGGTACGCGGTCCGGCGTACGGCCTCCAGGTCCAATGCGTGGTCCTCGGTGCCGGCCGGGTTGACCCGTACGATCGTCCGGTCGGGGTGGAGTGGCGTGCCGAGCAGCGCCTGCCGCGCGGCCGGCCGATCCCGCGGGGCGACGGCGTCCTCGAGGTCGACGATGACCGTGTCGGCGGCGGCCATCGCCTTGAGGTAGCGATCCGGGCGGTCGGCCGGGCAGAACAGCAGCGCCGGCCCCTGCAGCCCGGTCACGGCCGGCACCTCATGAGCGAGTCGCGTACGACCGTGGCGACGACCGTGCCGTCCTGCTTACGCGCGGTGTGCTGGAAGGCGACGACGCCCTGGCCGGGACGGCTCGCCGAGAGCCGCTTGGACAGCACCGTCGTCTCCCCGTAGAGCGTGTCCCCGATGAGGACGGGCGCCGGAAAGGCGACCTCGCGAAAGCCCAGGTTGGCCACCAGCGTGCCCTGTGTCAGGTGGCCGACCGACAGGCCGACCAGCACCGAGAGCGTCAGCATGCTGTTGACGAGGCGCTCGCCGAACTCCTGCGTCTCGCTGAACGCGGCGTCGAGGTGGAGCGCCTGCGGGTTCATGGTCAGGGTGCTGAACAGCGTGTTGTCGGCCTCGCCGATCGTACGTCCGGGGCTGTGCCGGTACAGCACTCCCTCGTCCAGCTCCTCGTACCAGAGTCCGCGCTGCTGGACGACACGTGGCTCCGTCATCCGGCCACCGCCGCGGGCAGCACCATCTCGCGCAGGTCGCCGGCCTCGGTCAGTGCCGGCTCGGTCGCGGCGCGGACCTCGCCGACCGTGACGCCTGGCGCGACCTCCCGTAGCACCAGGCCCGATCCGGTGACGTCGATGGTGGCGAGGTCGGTGATGATCCGCTCCACGCAGGCCCTGCCGGTCAGTGGCAGGTCGCACTCATTCACGATCTTGTACCCGCCGTCCTTCGCTCGGTGCTCCATCATCGCGATGACCTTCTTCGCGCCATGGACGAGATCCATCGCGCCACCCATGCCTTTGATCATTTTGCCGGGGATGGCCCAGTTGGCGAGGTCGCCGCCGGCCGAGACCTGCATCGCGCCCAGGACCGCGACGTCGATGTGCCCTCCCCGGATCATCCCGAACGACAGGGCCGAGTCGAAGAACGCGGCGCCGGGCAGCACGGTGACGGTCTCCTTGCCGGCGTTGACCAGATCGGGGTCCTCCTCGCCGGAGAGCGGGTAAGGGCCGACGCCCAGGACGCCGTTCTCCGAATGCAGCACCACGTGGACGTCCGGGTCGACGAAGCCCGGCACCAGGGTCGGCAGGCCGATGCCGAGGTTCACGTACTGGCCGTCGGTGAGTTCGGCGGCGACACGGGCCGCCAGTTGCGTGCGGGTCAGGGGCATGTCGCCTCCGCCGGTCGCGGCCGGGTCGTCAGCTTCTCGATCTGCTTGCCCGCGGTGCCGACCTCGACGACCCGCTGGACGAACACCCCGGGCGTGTCGACGTGCCGGGGGTCCAGCTCGCCGGGCTCGACGAGCTTCTCGACCTCGGCGATCGTCACCCGGCCGGCCATCGCGCACAACGGGTTGAAGTTCCGCGCCGACGCGTCATAGGAGAGGTTGCCGTGCCGGTCTCCCCGCGCGGCGCGTACGAGCGCGAAGTCGGTCACGATGCCGTACTCGAGCACGTGGGGGCGCCCCTCGAAGTCGCGGATCTCCTTCGCGGCCGACGCGACCGCCACTCCCCCGTCCGGCCGGTACCGCCACGGCAGGCCGCCCTCGCTGACGAGCGTCCCGACACCCGCCGGCGTGTAGAAGGCCGGGACGCCCGCGCCGCCCGCGCGCAGCCGCTCGGCCAGCGTGCCCTGCGGGCACAGCTCCAGCTCCAGCTCGCCGGCCAGGTACTGGCGGGCGAACTCGCGGTTCTCGCCGACATAGGACCCGATCGTCCGCCGGATCCGCCCGGCCTCCAGCAGCACGCCCAGCCCGGCGCCGTCGACTCCGCAGTTGTTCGACACGGTCGCCAGACCCGTCGCGCCCTGCTCCAGCAGGGCGTTGATCAGCATCAGCGGGATGCCGCAGAGACCGAATCCGCCGACCGCGAGCGATGCCCCGCCGGGGATGTCGGCCACCGCGGACCGGACCGACTGGACTGTCTTGTCCATCGTCAGGACGCCGCCGGGCGCTCGCGGTACAGCTCGGTCGCGATCCCGTCGCGCAGGAGCTGCGGCGTACCGCCGCCCAGCCCGCCGTACCGCGCCCAGCGCAGGTAGCGCTCGGCCGGCAGGTCGCGCAGGAAGCCGTGCCCGCCGAAGATCTGCAGGACCCGGTCGGTGACCCGGAGCGACATCTCGTTGGCGAAGACCTTGGCCACGGCCGCGTCGTAGCGGTTCGGGAAGGGCTTACCGCCGTTCCACGCCGCACGGTGTACGAGCGCCCGTGCCGCCTCGATCTCGATCGCGCAGTCGGCGAGCATCCACCGCAGCCCCTGGAAGTCGGCGATGGGGTGGCCGAACTGCTGCCGCTCGGCGGCCCGTGCCTTGGCCGCGTCGAGCGCGCCCTGCGCGATGCCGATGCTGATCGATGCGTTGAGGGTGCGCTGACCGTTGAACGCGTTGATCATCTTCTTGAAGCCGCCGGCTCCGACGAGCACGTTCCGCTCGGGGACGAAGACATCCGTGAGGGTGAGGTCGAACAGCCGCTCGCCGCCGAGCGTCTGGTGGGCACCGCTCACCTCGATGCCGGGGCGGTCGCGCTCGACCACGAGGAAGCCGACGTCGGACACGCCCCGCTCCTCGCCGGTGCCGAACCGGGTGCAGACGAGCATGATGTCGACGACGTCGAGCCGGCTGATCAGCGCCTTCGTTCCGGTGATCCGGTATCCGCCGTCGACGGGGACCGCGCGGGTGCCGATGCTGCCGACGTCGCTGCCGGATTCGGCCTCGGTGATGCAGATCGAACAGACCACCTCGCCTCGCGCGATCTTGGGGAGCAGCTCGGCCTTGAGCTCGTCACTGCCGAAGGCGGCGATCGCATGACTCTGCACCCCGAGCTCGCCGAGGGTCGCCATCGCGGTCACGTAACAGGTGCGCCCGATCTCTTCGAGCACCACCGCCGAGTCGAGCCAGCTGCCCCCGGAGCCGCCGTACTCGACGGGAACCGCGGTCCCGAGGATTCCGGCGTCGGCGAGGAGCCGCAGGTTCGGCTCGGGGAACGTGCCGGTCTCCTCCCATTCGAGGGAGCGCGGTGCGAAGTGCTCCTCGGCGATGGCGCGCGTCCGGGCCGCCAGATCCCGCTGCGCCTCGGTCAGCCCGTAGCGGTCCGCGTCGCCGAGCGCGGTCACCGGTGACTCCGTCATTTCCCCTCCTCGGCACCGTGGCGGCGTGCGTCGCCGGTGCCCTCGTAACTCCAGTGCAGGCCGAGCATGCGGTCGGTGATGATCCGATCCGCGATCTGGGCTCGTTCGGCACCGCCTGGCAGGGCGGCGACCGCGCCGCCGGCCCGCAGTCTCGTGAGCAGTAGTTGCGCGTTCTTCTCCGCGTAGATGCTGCGGAACACCGCCTCGGACAGGCTCCGGCCGGCCACCACCGCGCCGTGCCAGCGCATCAGCGCGACCGACTCGAGGCCCATCACGTCGATGAGCTCGCTCGCGTGCTCGCGCTCGACGACGAGCTGCGGCAGCTCGTAGACGGGCACGACGTCCGGCCAGAACGCCGCGTGCAGCAGCAGCGCGTCACCCGGCACGTCGGTGTACAGGCTCAGCTCGGTGAGCGCGGGCGCGTGCGTGTGCACGAGCGCGCGGACCTCGGGGTGGCGGCGATGCATCTCGGAATGCATGTAGAGCTCGAGCGGGAGCCCGGGACGCCAGAGGTCGTCGAATCCCAGCTCGATCACGTCACCGGGCGCGCACAGCTCCTTGCGGAAACCTGCCCCCGGGCTCAGCAGGTACCGGTCGGCGGCCGGGTCGGGCAGCACGCTCACGTGGCCGTACATGCCGATCATGTCGTGGTCGGCGAGGACGCGCGTCGCCAGGGCGAGGTCCTCGACGTCGGTCATCGGGCTCATCGGTCTCCTCCAAGTCGAGCCGGTACGGAAGCGACCTGCGTCGCTACCGCCTCGGCCAGGTCCCACGGTGTGCCGTGCACCGTGACGCCGGCCTCGCGGAGCCGGCCCACCTTCGCGTCGTAGCCGCCGGCGCCGCCGAGCATGACGGCTCCGGCGTGCCCGAGCGGCTCGTCGCCGCCCGCGCTGCCGCCCACGATCAGTGCGTGCACCGGAACGGTCAGCCGGCCGTCGGCGATCGCCTGGGCGACGGCCTCCTCACCGGTACCGCCGACCTCGCCGACGATGACGAGCAGCTCGGTCCGCGGATCCGCGGCGACCAGCTCGGCGGCCCGTGGCATCGGCAGGAACGGTGTGAGATCGCCGCCGATCCCGATCCACGTCGAGATCCCGACGTCCCGCTGCGCCAGATGCAGTGACACCTCATACGACAGCGTCCCGCTGCGCGACACGAGCCCGACCGGTCCGGGCCGCAGCGCGCCGGACGGCATGAACCCGAGCTTGGCCAGGCCGGGCACGATCAGTCCGGGGGAGTTCGGGCCGACGACGAGCCGGTCGCCGGCGGCCTCCGCCACCGCGATCGCGTCCATCACCGGCACGCCCTCGGCCAGCACGACCAGCAGATCCACACCCGCCGCGAAGGCGTCGAGGGCGGCGGCACGCACGTGCTGGGCGGGGACGAAGAGCAGGGCGGTCGTCGCACCGGTGGCACGGCACGCCTCCGCCATGGTCGGGTAGACCGGAATTCCTTCGACCTCGGTGCCCGCGTGCCGGCCGGAGACGCCCGCGACGACGCGGGTGCCCTGGGCCTGCATCGCGGCCAGCTGGACCCGCCCCGTCTTACTGGCCAGCCCCTGGATGACGACACCCTGAGCGGCTCCGAGCCGATCGCGCAACGACCTCATGACGCCTTCCTGGTGAGTTCGGCGACCGCGTCGACGGCGCGCCGCATGTCCGGCTCGACGACGACCCCTGCCCGGCCGCGGAACTCCGCGGAGGCCTCGGCCGAGTGCGGGCCCTGGAGCCGTACGACCACGTTCCGCCCGGCGGCCACGAGTGTGCCGACCGACTCCACGAGGTCCGTACTGACCTCGCGCAGGTCGGTGATGCCGGCGTGGATGCAGATGAGCACGGTGTCGACCGCGTCGCCCTGGAGGATCAGGTCGACGGCCGCGCGGAACCGCTCGGGACGGCCGGCCGGTGTGCCGGCGCGGATGTCGCTGAAGTCGTAGGCCCGGATGCCGCGGGCGCCGAGGTCGTCCATGAGCAGCATGCCCGCGCCCGCGCCGGTGTTGAGCAGCGCGACCGTGCCCTCGGTGTCGGTGACGGTGAGGTCACCGCCGTAGCGGCGGCGCCAGGCCCGGCCGGGATGGACCACGGCGAGTTCCTCCTCCAGCGCCGCGAACCACGGCTGGCGGAACTCCGCGGCGTCGTCCACGGAGACGTGGGCGTCGAGCACGACGAGGTCTCCCCCGGTCGTCACGCCGAGCGGGTTGATCTCCAGGAGCAGCAGGTCCTTCTCGACCGCGAGCCGGCAGAGCCTCCCGGCCAGGTCCGCGACCTGATCGCGCAGAGGGTCGGCCGTCCAGCCCCAGGCACGGGCGAGCGTCTCACCGTCAGGAATGTCACCGGGCCGGAAGGAGTACCGGGCACCCGCTCCGTCCGCCAGCCGCTCCTCGATGCCGGTGCCGCCCTGGTCGCTGCACTGGACCATCAGGCCACCGCCCCATGGGTCGACCAGCACGCAGAGGAACCACTCTTGGGCGATCTCCAGCGCCTCCTCGATGAGCACGCTGTTCACCGGATGTCCGTGTATACGGCCGCCGAGCATCGCGCGCGCCGCCTCCTCGGCGTCGGCCCGGGTGCCGGCGATGACGACGCCGCCGGCCGACGCGCGGTTCT
The DNA here is from genome assembly GCA_025964685.1 of Actinoallomurus sp. Lineage (GTDB taxonomy): Bacteria > Actinomycetota > Actinomycetes > Streptosporangiales > Streptosporangiaceae > Actinoallomurus. The sequence goes on from JAOPYG010000152.1 coordinate 7,972, forward strand.
TGGCCGGCACCTGCGCCTTGACGGCGAGCCGGGCCTCCGCCGGGAAGCCCGCGACGGCCGCGAGCCCGCCCGGATCACGGACGATCTCGCCGCGGGGTACGGGCAGCCCCGACGCGGCGAGCAGCGCCTTGGCCTGGTGCTCTATCAGGGCGACCACTACAGGTTCGTCTCCTTCGTCCAGATCAGGTTCACGTACGCGTCGATGCGTTCGTCGGCGTGCAACAGGGCGCCGGCGGCGGTGAGCGCGGCCGCTCGTGCCTCGTCCCGCGAACCGCCTTCGCTCAGCACGGCGGTCACCTTCTCGATGACCCCCCTCAGCACGTCGATCTGCCGGTCGAACAGTTCCCGTCCGCCGACCACGCCGTGGCCGGGCACGACGACGTCCCCGGTGAAGCCGTCGCGCTGCTCGGCCAGCACGGCGATCCAGCCGTCGAGGTCGCCGTCGCGTGCGACCGGAAGGATCCCGTTGAAGACCAGGTCGGATGCGACGAAGATGCCGTGGCTCGGGAGCTCCACGACGAGGTCGCCCGTGGTGTGCGCGTGACGTCCGGAGTGCCGGATGTCGAGCCGCACGTCGCCCAGATCGAGCGTGAGCCTGTCGTCGATGAGTTCGGTGGGCAGCACGAACTCCAGGTCGCCGATCTCGGGCGCCAGGTCCGGGCGCACGCCGCACAGCAGCTCGCGGTAGGCGTCGCCGCCGGTCAGCAGGCGTTCGTGCGCGCTGCGGTGAGCGATGATCCGGTCGGTCGGGACGGCGCTGTTGCCGAAGACGTGATCGCCGTGGAAATGGGTGTTCACCAGGGCGACCACCGGCTTGTCGGTGGTCGCCCGCAGCGCCTCGATCATGTGGGCCGCGTGCCGGGGCGTGAACAGCGAGTCGATGACGACGACGCCGTCGCGCCCCTCGACGGTGACGGCGTTGGGCATGCCGTGTTCGCCGAGATAGGCGTACACCCCTGGTGCCAGCGGCACCTGGGCCACGCCGGTCGCGTGCGGAAGCTCAGTGATCACGATGATTCCCGGCCGACATGCCGCTCGAACCACGCCAGCATCCGCGCCCATGCGTCGGCGGCCGCCCTGGGCTGGTAGTGGTCGGCCCGGTCGTCGCAGTTGAAGCCGTGCCCCGCGTCGGCGTAGCGGACGAGCTCGGCCGGGACGGACGCGGCCGTGGCCGCCTCGCCGAGGCGTACGACGTCCGCCGTCTCGATCGAGTGGTCGAGGTCCCCGTAGAGGCCGAGCCACGGGCGGTCCAGCGCCGGTGCCAGCTCGATGAGCGGCGGCAGGCCGAAGCGGCCCTTCGCGACGCCGCCGCCGTACCAGGTCACCGAGGCCGCGACACGCTCGCGCGTGCCCTCCCACATCGAGATCGCGCCGCCCATGCAGAACCCGACGATGCCGGTCCGGTCCGCGCCGAATCCCTCGCCCTTGAGGTACGCGTAGGACGCGTCGAGGTCGGTGCGCAGGTCGCCCGGGTTGAGGAGCTTCATCACCTCCAGGGCGGGAGCAAGGTCGGCGTAGTCGAACGTGGCGTTGCCGGTGCGGTGGTAGATGCCCGGTGCCAGCGCCAACCAGCCGGCCTCCGCCAGCCGGTCGCACACCGACTCGATGTGTCCGGTGAGGCCGAACGCCTCCTGGATGACGACGACGGCGCCGCGCGGGGTCCCCTGAGGACGGCCGATCAGGACGGGCATCGGCCCGTCTTTGGTTTCGATCACGGGTGCGGTCATTCCGATACTCCTGATGTCAGGCGAGCGAGGCGGGGGCACCACGCGGCGGGCGCGCCCGCCGTACGCAGCACATCGCCCCGCTGCGCGATGAGATCCCCGGCCGTCATGGAGAGCGGAAACGGCCAGTCGGACCCGGACAGGACCCGGTCCGGCCCGAAGGCCGCGATCACGAACTCCAGCAGGCCGTCGCCGAAGACCACGCTGTCCACCCAGACCCGCCGGAGCCGGTCACGGACGAGCGCGGCCGCACCCGGGTCGGCTCGCAGCACGCGGCCGAGAACCGTGGCGAGGAACCCGCCGCCGTGCGGCAGGCACAGGTCGACGCCCGCGTTCCAGAAACTCTCCCCCCTGGTCAGCAGGGCGAGCGCGACGGCGGTGGTCGCGGCGGGGAATCCGGCCGGTGACGGATTCGGCAGCGGCCGGCACCCGGAATCGAAGGGGTCGGAGTCCGGGTGCAGGAAGACCCCGAGGTCGGCCTTCGCGAGGGCCGACCACACGGGTGCGAGCGACGGGTCCGCCACGGCCGTGCCGAGCGAGGTGCCGATCACGACGCCGGCGACCTCGGGATCGGCGGCGACCCGTTCCACCTCGGCCACCGCCGCTTCCGGCGATGACAACGGCAGCCAGGCGAGCGTGGCCAGTCCCTTCTCGCCCCGGGCCAGCTCGGCAAGCGGTCCGTTGACCTCCCGCACGTAACCGGCGTCCCCGGTGGCGAGGTCCTCCAGGTAGAGCGCCGGCGGCGGGGCCACGACGGCGCCGGCGAGCCCGGCCCGGTGCGCGGCGAAGGCATCCGCGTCGGACAGGCGGCCGGGCAGGGGCAGCACCGCCGGTCCGCGGACGATCCCGCGGTCGGTCAGCGTCACCGCCGGCGACGCCGCGAGGTACTCACGAGTCGCGGGCGGGACGAAGTGACAGTGCACGTCGTACACGGGTTGGGCTGAGGCTGAGGAGGTCATGGGCACCGGTCTAGCTCGATGCTCCGAGCAGGTACCTGCTGCTCGGCACGATCTCTTGCTGGCTTCCGATGCTCTTGAAGAACTGCTGGAAGGCGTCGATGGACGAGGTGTTGACCTTGCCGTCCGGCGCCAGCAGCACCGGAGCCATCTTCGCGTACAGGTCCGGCGACTTCACCGACGTGGCCGCCACCAGGTAGCCGACGACCTGGTCGCGCCCGACCGGCGCCTTGCCATCCGTCGGGAACGCGGCGTTGTAGTCCGCGACGCCCTTCAGGTAGGCGGACAGGAAGCGGGACGAGAGGGCCTTGTCGGCGGCGAGCTTCTCGCCGTACAGGATGATCCCGTTCTCGGCCTGCGGCATGACGGTGCCGAACGGCAGCAGGATGTGACCGGCGCCCTTCGCGGTCGCCTGGGCGATGAACGGCTCCTGCAGCGCAGCGGCGTCGATCGACTTGCTCTGCAGCCCGGCGAAGCTGTCCGCGGGGTTCTGCGGCACGAGCTTGACGTCCTTGAGGGACAGTCCGGCCGACTGGAGCGCCTTGGCCAGCTCGGCGCCGGTCGCGGTGTTCTGGTCAGGGACGCCGATGCGCTTGCCCTTCAGCTGCGCGACGGACGTCACCGCGCCCGAGGTGAACTCGTCCTGGCGCACCACGAGCGACGTCCAGCTGTGCGTCGGGTCGATCTCGCCCTTGTCCGCGGCGATCTTCAGCTTCACGCCACGGGCGATCGCGTTGAAGAGCCCGGGAGTCGCCGAGGTGCCCGCGGCGTCGATCTTTCCGGCCGCCGTCAGGCTGATGATCGTGGGCGCCGACTGGGACGGCACGAACTTGACGTTCAGCTTCTGGGCGGTGAAGTAGCCCTTCTTCTGAGCGATGATCAGACCGGCGTCGGACAGCGCGCCGAACAGCCCCACGTTGAGGTTGACGGTCTTGGACCCGGAGCCACCCGAGCCTGCGGAGCCGGAGTTGCTGCCGCACGCCGCGGCCGGTACGACGCAGGCCAGCGCGAGCACGCTCGCGGCCGCACGACGACGCATCATTGACGTCTCCTTAGAACCTTGACGAAGTGTTGTGACCGCCGGACGGCGGGCTGCGTACAGTCGGCGTGACGGAACGGAACGTTCCACGAGACGCCGGGACCAACCGGGATCAGTGCTCGACGCGCCACGGCACCAGTCGCTTGTGCAGGAAGCGCATCGCCATCTGAACGATGAGCCCGTAGATCGCGATGACGGCCAGTGCCGCGTACATGAGCGGGACGTTGAATGTCTGCCAGGCCTGCCAGATCGCGTGCCCCAGCCCGGACTGGCCGTTGACGAACTCGGCCGAGACGACGAGGAGGAAGCCGACGCCGATCCCGAGTTCGATGCCGGTGAGCATCAGGGGAAGCGCGCCCGGCAGCGCCACGGTCCAGATCCGGCGCCAGTGCGAGACCTGGTAGACGGTCGCCGTCTCGTCATAGATGGGGTCGATCTCACCGATGCCGGCGAAGGTGTTCATCGCGACCAGGTAGAACATGCCGACGGCCACGATCATCCACATCGCCGTCTCACCGGTCCCGAAGATGAGCAGGAACAGCGGCAGGATCGCGATCTTGGGGATCGGATAGGTCATCGCTATCAGCGGCCGTACGAGCGCCCGGCAGGTACGCGACAGGCCCATTCCCAGCCCGACGATGATGCCGGCGACGCCGCCGATGGCGATACCGATGAACATGCGCAGGGTGGTCACGCCGATGTCGTGGCGGAGCGTCCCGTGCAGCAGCGCGTCCCAGAGGTTGCTGATGATCGTGGTGGGCGCCGGCCAGAAGCGGGTGTCGATGACCCCCGTCCGCGCGAGCACCTCCCAGATCGCGAGCACGACGACGGGTGAGGCGATGGAGAGCAGGGTGCGCCCGGCGAAACGGTTCAGGTTCATCGGGCCACCCTCTGCCGGAGCATCTCCTCTTGGAGTCCGGTCCACAATTCGCTCGCCAGTCCGGGGTACTCGTCGTCCGCCTGGATCTCCATCAGCTCCCGCGGCCGCGCGAACGGCGGCTCGACGATCGAGTGCACCGACGCCGGGACCGCGGTCATGAGCACCACCCGGTCGGAGAGCAGCAGCGCCTCGGAGATGCTGTGCGTGACGAAGAAGACGGTCGGGCACGCCGCGCTCCAGACTTCGAGGAGGTCCTGCTGGAGCTGAATCCGCGTCGGCTCGTCGACGGCGGCGAACGGCTCGTCCAGCAGCAGCAGTTCCGTGTCGGCCGCCAGCGCCCGCGCGATCGCGACGCGCTGCGCCATACCGCCGGACAACTCCGAGCCCCGGCGGTGCGTGTACGGGCCGAGGCCCATGCGCTCGATCCACTCAGTGGCCTTGGTGGCCCGCTGGTCCTTCGGCACCGACCGGTCGATGCCGTACTCGACGTTCTTCTGCACGGTCATCCACGGGAAGGCGGACGCCTTCTGAAAGATCATTCCGGTGCGCGGCGGCTTGCCGTACCACTTGATCGATTCACGGCGCTCGGGCCGCTCCAGGCCCGAGAGGATTCTGAGCAGCGAGCTCTTGCCGCAGCCCGACGGCCCGACCAGGCAGATGAATTCGCCCGCGGCGACGTCGAGCGACAGATTCGACAGCGCCGGGGTGACCTTCTTGTCCCGGCGATAACTGAAATCGAGCTTGTCGACTTTAAGGAAGGGCTTGCCTATCTCCGACCGGGTCAGCACATCAGGCATGGGGTTCAACCTCCGTTGATGACCCGGCCGCGACCTCGATCGCGCGAGCACACTCATTCATCTGCTCGACCCAGGCCGGACGCGACTCGTCGCGGAATCTGACTTGTGGGGCGAAGACGGTCAGGGAATGCACGCGACCCGACTGCGGGTCGCGCAACGGTACGGCGACGGCCACGCTGCCCTCGCTGCGCTCCCCCTGGCTCATCGCCCAGCCGGCGGTCCGGATGCGCGTGAGTTCGGCGTCCATCTCCGCGACGTCGGTGAACGTCTGGCCGGTGTAGCGCTCGAGCGGCCGGGCGAAGACCGCCTGACGCAGTTCGTCGGGGCCGAACGCGAGCAGGATCTTGCCGCTCGCCCCCGCGTGGAGCGGCCCCTGCGAACCGACATCGTGGACATAACGCAGCGGCTGGCCGCTGGGGAACTCCAGCATGCACACCCGGCTCGTGCCGGTGACGCTGAGCAGGCTGACGGTCTCGTCGAGGGCGTCCCGCAACGCGACCATGTGTGGAGACGCGCACCGTAGTACGGAGTCGCGGCCGATCGACTGCTGGGCGACGGCCAGGAACCGCTGCCCGAGGCGGTAGCCGCCGCCGGGCAGGCGTGCGACCCAACCCCGCTCTTCGAGCGAGCGAAGTAGACGCAGCACCGTCGGCTTTGGCAGATCGAGACGCTGACTCAGCGCGGTGAGCGTCTGCCCGTGGGTGCCGGCGAGCTCCTCGAGTAGCTCCAGAAGCCGATCACTTGATCGCAATCGTTTCACCTGCCGTAACATGGGGGTACGCTGGCCGTAACAAGGGCAGACAGTAGCAACGACGACATGGGGTAGCAATAGTCAGGCTGAAGATACTTAAAGTGCTCGTCCGAAATCGATGACCTGCGGAGTTACGCTCACCAGCTGAGGCGTTGAAGTCTCGCCGACGGCTTCGAATCCGCACGGCCGATCGACATCAGGGCGCGACTCTGCGAGTGCCGAAAACCCCATCCATGCCCTGTGACCCGCAAATCCTCTAGAACAGCCGACGACCGCCGCACGGGTGCGGTTGGGGCGGGCGCCGATCTCGTGCCCGGTGCGTAGCGCGATCTCGGTCAGCACCGGGGTGGAGTCCAGCCCCCATCCCTCGGGTACCGCGAAGGTCTCATACCGCAACTCGTCAGCCAGCGCCGCAGCTTTGACGATGACGTCACGCCGGGTCTCCATCGGCTAAGCGCCACGCCACGCCGCGCTGTCACGACGCCCCTTCGGCGGTCATCCCCGGGACCGGGTGCGGCACGGTGAGCCACACCGTCTCGGCCACCGCGAGCACCTCACCGTCCGATCCCAGCAGCGCCGATCCGGCCGTGAGCTTGCGGCCGTCGCGTCCGATCGGCAGGCGACCACTAGGAATCCGATCCGGTAGCAAAGCAGCGGACTCTCAATCCGCTGGCTCGGAGCCGCGGATAGGCGTAGCCAATCCCAGTCCGCTCTCTCCTCACCCAGGGCCGATACCGGTCACCGGTGATGGTCTCCGGGTCTGGTCGGCGTACCCGGGTC
>JAOPYG010000169.1 GCA_025964685.1 Actinoallomurus sp.
ACCGGCGGCTCGCCAGCCAGCGCCGCATGTCCACGCACGAGTTCGTCCTCAAGTGCATTTGGCCACTGTCCAGCGGCGGCATCAGCTCCAATGCGGGCGACGCGGGCCACATCACCGTCGATCCCGACGGTCCGGTGTGCACCTGCGGCCGACGCGGCTGCGTCGGGTACATCACCGTTCCGAGAGTGCTCGTCGAACGCGCGGTGCTCGACGGCGTGTTCTCCGCGGCCGAGGCCGGCGACCTCGACGACATGGTCGATGTGGATGCGGCGTTCACCAGGCTGGCGACCCTCGCCGCGACCGGGAACCCCGAGGCGAGCGCGATTCTGACCGACGCCGCACGTTCTCTGGCGCGCGCGATCGTCGTGATCGTGAACCTTCTCGACATCGACGAGGTCATCTTCGGCGGGCCGTTCTGGGCACGCATCTCCCCGGCGATCCTCGATGCGCTACCGGATGCGGTGCGCGGCGATCCCGCCCTGATTCCGCCGCACCCCATCCGGTTCGCCCAGTCCGCGATCCCCGTCGATGTCGCCGCCGTCGGAGCCGCGACTCTCGTGCTGGACAACAACTTCTCGCCGCGGCCGTCCGCCCTGCTCCTCGCGGCGGAGTGACCACATCCCACTTTGTCCTCACAAAGTGTTGCGGGTAATTAGACAACATGATTTGCTAATTCCCGCCACGGCGCTCGGCGCTTGAACCGGCCCTTTGCGGCCTGTCCATCCCCCACCGGATGGCATCCCGAAACCCCTGCCTGAGGCGTCAACGTCGACCCGGCTAGCGCCGTCGCTAGTCGTTCTCTGGAAGGAAGACATGAGCAACACAGTCACGCGCATCCGCCTCACGGGTGCCGTCGTCGCCGCGGCAGCCAGTATCGGCGTACTCGCCGCGTGCTCGTCGAACGCTCCGTCGAGTGATGCCTCCGCAGCCTCCTGTGAACCCGCGAAGGGCAACGTCACCCTCCAGTACTGGAACACCGTTCCGGGCATGGACAAGGTGGTCGCCCTGTGGAACAAGAAGAACCCGAACATCCAGGTTCAGATGAAGAACATCACCAACGACCAGTACGGCACCATCGGCAACGCCCTCAAGGCGCACAAGGCGCCGGAGCTCGCTCAGGTCGGTTACGACGAGCTCGCCAACCTGCGCACCCAGGACGCCTTCGTGGACGCCTCGGGCTGCTCGGCGGCCACCGCGGCCAAGTCGAAGTTCGTGCCGTGGACCTGGTCGCAGTCCAGCTTCGGCGGCACCGGCGTGTTCGCCTTCCCGCAGGACACCGGCCCGATGGCCCTCTACGTGCGAAGCGACATCTTCAAGCAGCACGGCCTCCAGATCCCGAAGACCTGGGACGAGTACGCAGCGGATGCGCAGAAGCTGCACGACGCGGACTCCAAGCTCACCATCACGTTCTTCGACCCGAACAACGCCGAGTGGTTCAACGGACTCCTCTGGCAGAACAACGCCGGGATGTACAAGTACTCCGGCGACAAGTGGCACGTCACAGTCGAATCCGGCCAGAGCCAGCAGGTCGCCGAGTACTGGCAGAAGCTGATCGACGCCAAGCTCGTCCGCACCGATCTCGCCAACGGTTCGACCCCGATGTACGCCGCGTACCAGCACAACCAGGTCGCCAGCTACGTCGGCGCCGCCTGGGGCTACAGCATGTTCCGCGACAACCTGCCCAAGCAGGCCGGCAAGTGGACGATCGTCCCGATGCCGACGTGGGGCACGAACGCCGCATCCGGCGACTGGGGCGGATCCACCGTCGCGTTCATGAAGGGCAACACGCACCTGTACGAGTCGGTCAAGTTCAACTCCTGGCTGAACACCGACCCCGAAGCCCTTGCGCTGGAGAACAAGCTGGGCGGCCTCTACCCGGCAGCCACCGCCGGTTCGCAGCTTCCCGCACTCTCGCAGGGCGTCCCGTACTACAACAACGAGAAGATCTTCGACGTCTTCGCCGCCTCGTCCAAGAACATCGACACCAGCTTCACCTGGGGTCCCACCCAGAAGACGGTGAACCTGGCGCTTCAGGACGCGATGGCCAAGGCGGCAGCCGGCAACGGCACGCTCACCGACGCACTCTCGGCCGCCCAGGCGACCGCACTGAAGTCGATGAAGGATCAGGCGATCCCGGCTGTGGCGGGCAGCTGACCGCAGCATGACCGACATCGCAAGCCGCGCGACCCCCGTGGTGGCAGCGACCGGAGGCCGCCGTCGTCACAACGGCGGCGGCCCCCGGGCGGGCACCATCGTCGCGTTCCTGATCCCGTTCTTCCTTCCGTTCGTGCTGTTCTACCTGGTGCCGATCGTCTATGCGATCTGGCAGAGCCTCCGCGTCGTGCGCCGCAGCGGCGGCCAATTCGGCACGTCGTACACGACCTTCGGCGGTTTCGACCAGTACGTGCAGGTGTTCCAGAACACCGAGTTCTGGGCCAGCATCGGGCGTATCGCACTGTTCGGCATCGTGCAGGTGCCGGTCATGCTGTTCTTCGCGCTGATCATGGCGTTGCTGCTCGACACTCCCCTGCTGAAGCTCAAGTCGTTCTTCCGCATCGCGGCGTTCATGCCGTATGCCGTGCCCGGCGTCATCGCCGCGATCATGTGGTCGTTCCTCTACTCGCCGCAGCTCAGCCCCCTCGTCGACCGGCTGAAAGGCATCGGTCTCCAGCCCGACTTCCTCGGCCCAGGCGCCGTGCTGTGGTCGGCGGCGAACGTCTCGACCTGGCTCTGGACCGGCTACAACATGCTGATCATGTTCTCGGCACTGCAGTCGATACCGCAGGAGCTCTACGAAGCCGCCAAGCTCGACGGTGCGAGCAACTGGGCGATCGCGTGGAAGATCAAAGTCCCGATCATCGCCCCGTCGATCATCCTCACCACGGTGTTCTCGATCATCGGCACGCTGCAGCTCTACGCCGAGCCGGCCGTGCTGCGCCAGATCTCCTCGAACATCTCGAGCACGTTCACACCGAACATGCTCGCGTATGCGGTGGCCTCCGGAAACAACGACCAGCAGGCAGCGGCGATCTCCGTGGTCATCGCCGTTATCACCTTCGTCTTGAGCTTCGGGTTCATGCGACTGACCTCGAAGAAGGCCGGACTGTGAGCAACCAGACCGTGATCCGCGAAAGCCGCGTCAGCCGCACGGCCGCCATGGCTCTGATGTTCCTCCTGGCGATCTACTTCCTGCTGCCGATCTACTTTCTGATG
>JAOPYG010000182.1 GCA_025964685.1 Actinoallomurus sp.
GGCTCTGCGCCGGATCGTACGGGGTCGGTGGTCGCGGTGGATCAGCCTTCCCCCGGAATGAGCACGCCCGGGTTCATGATGCCTTCGGGGTCGAGCCGGTCCTTGACCGCGCGCAGCGCCGCCACCCCCAGCGGCCCGGCCTCGCGTGCGTACCAGTCGCGGTGGTCGACGCCGACGCCGTGATGGTGGCTGATCGTGCCGCCGGCATCGAGGATCGCGTCGCTGACCGCCGCCTTGGCGTGCGCCCAGCGCTCCAGCGGCTCCTCGCCCTGTGCCGTGACGACCGTGAAGTACAGGGAGGCGCCGGCCGGGTAGACGTGCGAGACGTGGCACATGACCACGGACGAGGACAGCTCGTGGGCGAGCGTCAGCCGCACGGCGTCATAGAGGCGGGACAGGTTCGACCAGAAACCGGCGGTCTCCAGCGTCTCGGCGAGCACACCGGCGTCGAGGAGCGCGTCGCGCAGGTACGGCGCGGCGAACCGGCCCCGCGCCCAGCTCTCCCCGGGCTCCTCCCCCTGGTATCGGCCGTCGAGCGCCTCCAGCACCGCGCGGACCTTCGCCCGGCGCTCGGCGACCTCGACGGCGGTGCCGTCGTAACCGCAGACCGCCAGGCACCCGCCGCCGCCGTTCCGCTCGCCCAGCTCGTCCGGACGGGCCAGCCCGATCATCGTCTCGGTCTCGTCGGACAGCCGCAGCACGGTCGGCAGCGGGCCGTCCTGGGCGAGGGCGCGGACCGCGGTGACGCCCTCAGAAAGCGAGCCGAACAGCCATCCCTCGTACGCGTGGGTCTCCGGAAGCGGCCGGATCCGCACGGTCACGTCCGTGATGACGCCGAGGGCGCCCTCGGAGCCCAGCACCAGCTGGCGCAGGTCGGGGCCGGCCGCGGACTTCGGTGACCGTCCGGTCGTCAGCGTGCCGTGCGCAGTGGCGAGGGTCAGGCCGACGACCATCTCGTCGAACCGCCCGTAGCCCGCCGACGCCTGCCCGGCGGAGCGGGCGGCGGCGAACCCGCCGATGCTCGCCCACTCGAACGACTGCGGGAAGTGGCCCAGGGTGTAGCCCTCTTCGTTGAGGAGCCGCTCGGCCTGGGGCCCGCGGAGCCCGGCCTGCAGCGTGGCCGTGCGCGAGACCGTGTCGACGCCGACGAGCCGGTCCAGCCGGCGCAGGTCGAGCGCGACCACCCCGGCGAAGCCGGCCGTCTCCGGCGTGAGGCCGCCGACGACGGAGGTGCCACCGCCGAACGGCACCACGGCGATCCGGTGCTCGGCGCAGCGTGCCAGGACCGCGGCGACCTCCTCGTGCGAACCCGGCAGCACGACCGCGTCGGGCGCGGTGCGGACGTCGCCCGCCCGGATACGGATGAGGTCCGGCGTCGACTTGCCGCGCGTGTGCCGGACCCGCGTCTCGTCGTCGGTGCGCACGTGCTCCTCGCCGACCACGTCGGCGAGGAGCCCGGCGACCGGCCGGGCCGCGGGCGGCTCGATCTCGGCGAGCTTCACCGGCTGGGCCGGCTCGGCGCGGACGCCGAGCAGCTCGCGCAGTAGGTCGGTGACGGACTCCGGCAGGCGCTCGGCGCGCTCCGGATCACCCCAGCCGCTCCACGACATGTCCACGATGGGCATGGCTTACCTCCTCCCCCGCACAGTTACACTGTGACACATGGCGTCGATTCGTCACAAGAAGGATGCGGTCCTCGACGCGACGCGCGACTGCGTGCTCGCGGTGGGCGTGCGCCGTACGACGCTGACCGACGTGGCGCGCCGCGCCGGTGTCTCCCGGATGACGATCTACCGGCGGTGGCCGGACGTCCAGACGCTGGTCGCCGACCTGATGACGCGCGAGTGGACCGGCGTGGTCGCGCGGGTCTCCCCTCCCGAGGACGGCTCCCCCGTACGGCCGCAGGCGGTCGCCGCGCTCGTCGCGGGCGTGGCGGCCCTGCGCGCGCACCCGCTGTTCCACAAGATCATCGAAGTCGACCCCGAGGTCCTGCTCCCCTACATCCTCGAACGGCGCGGGACGAGCCAGGACGCCATGCTGCGCGCCCTGGAGGGGACACTGCGGGCCGGCCACCGCGACGGCAGCGTGCGCAAGGGCCACCCGGCCCGGCAGGCGCGTTCGGTGCTGCTCGTCCTGCAGTCCTTCGCCATGTCGGGCCACATCATGACCGGCGACGACCGGGCCCTGTCGGCGGCCTCCTTCGACGAGGAGCTGCGACGGATTCTCGAGAGGTATCTCATGCCATGAACGCCATGACCCGTCTTCGCCGTCCGGCCGAGCCGGCCCTGCCGCCCGCCGCCCCCGCGGCCTCGCTCAACGCCACGCGGCGCGGCCGCGAGCTCGCGGAGGTCTCCCGCGGCGCCGCCGTCGACGTCCTGGTCGTGGGGCTGGGGGCGACCGGCGCCGGGGTCGCCCTCGACGCCGCGTCACGCGGCCTGTCCGTCGCCGCGATCGACGCGCACGACCTCGCCTTCGGCACGTCACGGTGGAGTTCCAAGCTGATCCACGGCGGGCTGCGCTATCTCGCCGCCGGGCAGCTCGGCATCGCCTACGAGAGCGCGGTCGAGCGCGGTGTCCTGATGGAGCGGACCGCCCCGCACCTCGTACGGGCACTGCCGTTCGTGCTGCCACTGACCCCGCAGGTCTCCGGGTCCGCCGTCGCGCTGGCCCGGGCCGGCATCGAGGCCGGCGACATGCTGCGGAGGTCCGCGCGCACGCACCGCGCGGCGCTTCCCCGCCCGCGCCGCCTGACCGCCGTGGAGACCCTGCGGCTGGCGCCCGCGCTGCGCTCGTACGGGCTGCGCGGCGGCCTGCTGTCCTGGGACGGACAGCTCGTCGACGACGCGCGCCTGGTCACCGCGATCGCGCGCACCGCGGCGGCGTACGGCGCCCGCGTGCTCACCCGCTGCCGCGCGCTCGCGCTGGACGACGGCGGCGCGCAGGTGCGCGACGAGCTGACCGGCACCGAGTTCTTCCTGCGCGCCCGCGCCGTGGTCAACGCCACCGGCGTGTGGGCGGGCGGGCTCGCCGACGGCGTACACCTGCGGCCCTCGCGCGGCACCCATCTGGTGCTGCGGGCCGGGAGCCTGGGCGGCCTGTCCACCGGACTGCACCTGCCCGTCCCCGGCGCCTCCGGCCATTTCGCGCTCGTGCTGCCACAGGAGGACGGGCGGATCTACGTCGGGCTCACCGATGAGCCCGCCGACGGGCCGATCCCCGACGTTCCCGAGCCGTCCGAGGCGGAGATCGGGTTCCTGCTGGACCTGGTCGACTCCGCGCTCGACGTGCCCGTGCGCCGCGCGGACGTGGCCGGCGCGTACGCGGGGCTGCGGCCGCTGCTGGACGGAGCCGAGGGCAGCACCGCGGACCTGTCGCGGCGGCATGCCGTGCTGACCGCGGCGAACGGCGTCGTGACGATCGTCGGCGGCAAGCTCACGACCTACCGGCGGATGGCGCAGGACGCGGTCGACGCCGCGGTGGAGGGCCGCGGCCTGACCGCCGGGCCGTGCCGTACGGCAGGCCTGCCGCTGATCGGCGCGGGACCTGCCCAGGACCTGGCCCGGCTCGTCGCGCCGCCTCACCTCGTCCGCAGGTACGGTGCCGAGGCCCGCGACGTCATGGCCCTCGCGGCGGAGGATCCATCACTGCTGGAGCCGGTGGCCCCGGGCTCGGCCACCCTCGGCGCGGAGCTCGACTGGGCGGTCCGCCACGAGGGGGCGCTGGACGAAGGCGATCTCCTGGACCGGCGCACGAGGGTGGGCCTGATCGCGGACGACCGGGAGGCGGCGCTTCCCGCCGCCCGGCGGGCCCTCACGCCCACCCCGCTGCACCGGTGATGGCGGTCCCGTCGGGGACCGCCATCACGGTGACGACGTCAGCCGGAGGCCGGGGCGCCGGTCTTAGGGTCGAGGGTCAGCTTGCGCGCCTTCTGGTGCCGGAAGTCGAGCAGGCCGCCGACTCCGCGGGCCCGCACGTCCAGGGACGCGTCGCCGATGCGGCCGGCGCGCCAGTTGTCCTCGATGAACTTCAGCACCGAGGTCTGCTCGGCGTACGAGTGATCGACGTGGTTGACCTTGGAGTACGGCGAGATGGCCAGCAGCGGCAGGCGCTGGCTCGGCCCGCAGCGGTCCTGGTAACCGCCGGCGACGTGCGCCGTGGTGCAGAGCGGCGTGTCCTGCGACGCGTCGGTCGAGCCGTTGGTGATCTTCGGCGCGACGTGGTCGTACCAGCCGTCGGAGTCGTCGTAGGCGACGAAGATCGCGGTGGACTTCCACTCGGGTGACTGCTGGATCTTGTTGATCGTGCTGACGAGGAACTGCTGCTCGTCCAGCGGGTCGGAGTAGCCGGCGTGGCCGTCCTGGTACTCCGGCGCCTTCAGGAAGCTCACCGCGGGCATGCTGCCCGCCTTGAGCGACGCGTCGAAGTCGGTCAGGTCGTACTGGTGGTTGGCCTGGTCGGTACGGCCGATGGCGGCGACCGAGGACGGCGGCAGGTGCTTCTCGTTCGCCGTCGACTTGTAGTACTGGAACGGCTCGTGGTGCGGGCTGTAGTCGACCGCGGCGATCCCGCCGACGTTCGGGTGCGTCGCGCCGCAGACCGCGTAGCCACCTGCCGAACCGGTCGGCCGGAAGCCGCCCTGGAACCAGCCCCAGGTGACCTTCTTGCTGTTCAGCAGGTCACCGATGTTCCGGCCGGTCATCACGCCGAGGTTGTTCTTGGACGTGTGGTTGTTGCCGGAGCAGTCGTCGTACGCCGGGTCCGGGTCATTGATCATCGTGCCGACGCCGTTCGCGTCCGGCGACTGTGCGACGTAGGGGTCGCTGACCTTCGCGTGGGTGACCGGGTCGACGGCGTAGATGCCGTGGGTGTTGCCCGAGATGAGGTTGATCGCGCCGGGTGACGAGGGGCCGAACACCGTGTCCCAGTTGTTGTCGCTCATCGCGTAGTTCTGCGCGTAGTTCCACAGACCGGTGACGGTGTTGCCGTCGTAGTAGTCCATGACCAGGCCGGGCTCGCCGAACAGGATCGGCTGGCCGGTGCACTTGTCCTTCTCGGTGTTCTCGACGAACTTGTCCATCTTGCCGCCGTTGACGGCCAGCTGCTCCTTGCCGTACGTGTGGTCCTGGTCGCAGGTCAGGGCCTGCTCGTGGGTGAGGCGCTTGGGGTCGTACGCGTTCGGGTTGTCGGTGAGCAGCTTCTTGCTCAGCCCGTTCACCCGCGGCGTGTGCCGCTTGGCGGTGAACGTCGTCCCGTCGGTGTTCGCGGCCTTCGGATACGTGCCGAAGTAGTGGTCGAAGGAGATGTTCTCGTCGAACAGCACCACGACGTGCTTGATCGGCGTCGTCGTGCCGGCCGGAGACCACGCGGCGGTCTCGGCGGTCGCCTGCGTGCCACCGTTCCCGCAGCTCGCCAGGGTCAGCGACCCGGCCGTCACCACAGACGCGAGGATCACCAGTGATCGGCGTCTCTTCCACTTACCGGGACCCATGTCGCCTCCAGGATGAGTACAAAGCGACGATCATGTTGCCGGAACCCGGCCGCCGCGTAAACATCCCTGCCGGCATCGGTCACGCCGGCAGCACACGGCAGAGCGCCCCCACCCGGCCGGAGCCGGAGGGGGGCGCCCCGTGCGATCGGCTCAGCCGACCTGGCGAGCTCCCGTCTTCGGGTTGAGGAGGAGGGATCCCGCCTTCGGCTTGCGGAAGTCGAACAGGTGGTCCAGGTCGCCCGCTCGGGCGTCGAACGACGCGTCGCCGATCTGGCCGATGCCCCAGTTCTCCTCGATGAACTTCGTGATCGAGGCCTGCTCGGTGTAGTGGTGGTCAACGAAGTTGACCTTGGAGTACGGCGAGACGACCACCAGCGGCAGACGCTGGCTGGGACCGCAGCGGTCCTGGTAGCCACCGGCCACCTTGGCCTTGCCGCACATCGCCGGGTCATCGGCCGCGGAGTCGGACGAGCCATTGGTGATCTTCGGCGCGACGTGGTCGTACCAGCCGTCGGAGTCGTCGTAGGCGACGACGACCGCGGTGGACTTCCACGCCGAGGACTTCTGCAGCTGGTTGATCGTGTTGACGATGAACTGCTGCTCGTCCAGCGGGTCGGAGTTGCCGGGGTGGCCGTCCTGGGACGCCGCCGCCTTCAGGAAGCTCACCGCGGGCAGGTTGCCGCCCTTGAGCGCCTTGTCGAAGTCGGTCAGGTCGTAGTTGTGGTTGGCCTGGTCCGTGTGGCCGATGGCGGCGACGGACGACGGCGCAAGGTGCTTGGGGTTCGACGTGGACTGGTAGTACTGGAACGGCGCGTGGTGCGGGCTGTAGTCGGTGACCGGCACACCGCCGATGTTCGGGTGAGTGGCGCCGCAGACCGCGTAGCCGTTCGCCGAGCCGGTCGGCCGGAAGCCGCCCTGGAACCAGCCCCAGGTGACCTTCTTCTTGTTGAGCAGGTCACCGACGTTCTCGCCGGTCATCGCGGCCAGGTTGTTCTTGGAGGTGTGGTTGTTGTCCGAGCAGTCGTCGAACGCCGGGTCCGGGTCGTTGATGACCGTGCCGACGCCCTTCTTGTCCGCGGAGGACACCACACCGGTGTCGGTGACCTTCGCGTGCGTGACCGGGTCGACGGCGTAGCCTCCGTGCGTCTGGCCCGCGACCAGGTTGAGCGCGCCCGGGGTGGACGGCCCGAAGGTCGAGGCCCAGGAGTTGTCGCTCATCGCGTAGTTCTGCGCGTAGTTCCACAGACCGGTGACGGTGTTGCCGTCGTAGTAGTCCATGACCAGGCCGGGCTCACCGAACAGGATCGGCTGGCCCGTGCAGGTGTCGCGGCCGGTGTTCTCGACGAACTTGTCGGCCTTGCCCGCGTCGAGAGCCTTCTGCTCGTGGGCGTAGCCGTGGTCCTGGTCGCAGGTGAGGGCCTGCTCATGTGTGAGGCGCGTGGGGTTGTACTGGTTGGCGTTCTTGGTGAGCAGTTTCTTGCTCAGCCCGTCCACCGTGGGGGTGTTCTTCTTCGCGGTGAACTTCGTGCCGTCGGTGTTGGCCGCCTTCGGGTAGGTCCCGAAGTAGTGGTCGAACGAGACGTTCTCGTCGAACAGCACGACGACATGCTTGATCGGGGTCGTCGTCCGGACGGGAGACTCCGCCGCGGTCAGCGTGGACGCCCCTCCGCCTGCGGTGCCGCAGGCCGCGAGGGCCAGCGATCCGGCGGCCACCAACGAAGCGGCGATCACCACCGGTCTCCGTCTCTTCCACTTGCCGGGACCCATCTTGCCTCCTGGTGAATATGAAGCTCCGGGTCCACGTGTGGGAGTCCCGGGGGCCGCGTCGGTCCAGCGTGGATCACATCGGACCAGGACGAAGATCGCGCTGACGGAAGGTGACGTGCGCGTAAACACACCCCCATGTGCGCTTAAAGGATGTTTCCCACCGGTTTCCGCGCCCTGCGTTCACATCCCGTACAGCTAGGCGATGAGCGTGCGACCGAGGAAGTCACCCGGGCCGCGCGCGCCCGGGAGTGCGAAGAAGTAACCGCCGCCGAACGGGGTGATGTAGTCGACGAGCGGCTCGTCCAGCAGCCGCTCCTGCACGGTCTCGAACTGACGCTTCAGATCCTGCTGGTAGCAGGTGAAGATCAGGCCCATGTCGAGGTCGCCCACCTCGTCCACGCCGTGGTCGTAGTTGAAGCTGCGGCGCAGGATGCGGTTGCCGTCGCTCTGCGGGGTGCGGGGGTTGGAGAGCCGGATGTGGCTCGTCAGCGGAATGACCTTGCCGATCGGGTCCTGGGCGAACTTGGGCTCGTCGAGTTCGTGCATGCCGTCGAGCGGCGCGCCCGTGGCGCGGTTGCGGCCGATCATCTGCTCCTGCTCGGTGATGCCGACCCGGTCCCAGAACTCCACGAGCATGCGGATCAGCCGGATGACGACGTACGAGCCGCCGGCCGTCCAGGCGGGCTCCCGCCCGTTCGCGGAGGTGTCCGTCCACACGAGACGGCTCATCTGCGCCGCGTCGCGCACGTCCGGGTTGGCGATGCCGTCCTTGAAGCCCATGAGATTGCGCTGTGTGCCGCTCGGCCGCGGGGGGCTGGTGAAGCCGTTCATCCGCCAGCGGATCTGCGCCGCGCCGCGGGTGTGGCGCGCGATGTCGCGCAGCGCGTGCACGACCGTGTCGTCGTCGGCGGCGGACAACTGCAGGCTCACGTCGCCGTGACACCAGGCCGGGTCAAGATCGTCGTTGGGGAACATCCGCATCGGCTTGAGGCCGGCGGGTCTGCGGCTCGCCAGACCGTAACGGTCGTCGAAGAGCGAGGCGCCCACGCCCACCGTGACCATCAGCCCGCCGGAGGGAACGTCGGGCCCGAGCACGCCGGAGTCGGCCGGCGGCGCGCTGATGCCCGGGTCGGCCGGCGCTCCCCCGGCGGTCAGCGCGCGGGCCCGGTCGGTGAGCGTGCGGAAGAAATCCGTCAGCTCGCCGTGACCGGAGGCGACGACATCGAGGGAGACCGCGATGGTCCGCCGGCTTGGCGGCTCGAGGATGCCGGCCTGGTGCTCGCCGTGGAAGGCACGGGCCGGGGCGTCAGCGGGCGGGGCCGGGGCCGCGGCGGCGCTGGTGGACGCACCGGCCAGCGACCCGGCGACGCCGGCGGCCAGCGCGCCGCGCAGGAAGGAGCGGCGGTCGCCGTGCCCGCGGGAGACCTCGCTCATGAGACCCGCCGGGGTTCGGCGATGGTGGCGACCGGCGCGAGGATCTCCAGGAGCTGTCCGGCCACGCCGTTCAGCCGCTCACGTTGCGCCGTGGAGAGCCGGTCGACCGAGGACCGCCCCTTGAGCAGGGCGTCCATCCGGTCCAGCCACAGGTCGACCTGGGGAAGAGCGGTATAGCGCGGACGCAGGATCGGCCGGAGCACGTTCAGCACCTCACGGGTGCCCTCGATGTTGGCCGCCGCCGTCTCGAGCGTGGTGCCGCTGCCCTGGTCGGCGTGGCCGGTGAGCTGGAACTGCAGGGTGTTCTCCAGGATCTCGTGTGCTCTGAGCGGCAGATCCGCCGGATCCATGCGCTGGTTCGGGAAGTCGTCCTTGAGGGCGTGGACATCGCGCGCGAGCCGGTCGGCCGCCTTGCGGAGCGAGGAGGCGGACTCCCCGTGCCACAGGCCGTGCTCCACGCGGTGGAAGCCGGTGAATCCGGGATCGCGGACCCCGTCCGGCAGGCCCGCGGGACCCCCGTTGATGGCGCCGTCCAGGTCGCCGAACGTCCCGTACGCCGCACCGAGCCGCTCGTACGCGAGGTGCGCGGGTGTCCAGGCGGCGCGTGCGGCGTCGAGGTCACCGTCGTCGACGGCCGTGCGGAGCGTGTCGGTCCGGTCGGTGAGACGGTCGAGACCCGCCGCGACGTACTTGCTGTAGGCGCGTCCCGATGCGTACAGGTCGTTGCTGGTGACGGGCACGATCGCGGTGCCGCCCCCGCCGGGGCCGGCGATGCGTGTCGCCGGGCCGGTCACCGGATCGCCGCCGCCCTCGTCCTGGCAGCGGAAGGCGTACGTGCCGCCGCCGAGGGCCAGGTGCAACTGCCGCGTGACTCCGGGTCCGAGCCCCTCCACCTCGGCGTAGACGGCGCCGGACGCGGGATCGATGAGCGTCACCCCTGCGGCGGTGGCGCCGTCGTTGCGCAGCGACAGCACCTGGCCGCCCGTGTGCGGGTGCGTCCAGCCGGTGCCACAACCCGTGGTCGACACCTCGATCGCGGTGGGGAGCGGCGCCCCGGCCGTCGGGCGCGCGTCGCCGGCGGCGGCCAGCAGCACTGCCGCACCAACGATCAGGAACGGCGTGCGCATGGGGCTCCCGTGATCGGTCTCGGGGGGACGAAGACACTGTAGAACGTGCCCTATGTCCCACGTCGACACCATGGGTCATCTCTGGGCCGGGTGTTCATGGGGCGTTCATCAGAGGCTTGCGATGTTCCTGTTACGGCGGTGAGTTAGGTTAGTCTTACCTAATTCTGTTGTCGAGGGGGCTCGTTGCCGGAGAATGGCTGCACGCACTGCGCCGCGTCCCACACCGGGCGGCTTCCGTGCCTCGCCAGCGCGACCGTCGGCTCACGGGCCTGGCTGCTCATCGAACATCCCGGCCCGTGGGGACCCGACATCGACGAGATGGCCCTGCCGGTCCCGCTCGCCGACGCCGTCCGGCGTGCCCGGCGGAACGGCGTGCGCCCGCAGCTCATCCGATCTCCTCGCAGGCGCCGGACCACCCCGCCGCTCCGGGTGTACGCCGGCTTCTCCGGGACCGGCCACGAGCGCGTGTGGCTGGAAGGTCGCGAGCTGGAGGATCCGGAGGAGCTGGCCGACCTCGACCTCGAAGCGGTGGGCGCCGGCCGGGCCCCGGGGTTCGGGGTGCCGGTCACCGGCCCCGTCCTGCTCGTGTGCACGCACGGCAGGCACAGCGCGTGCTGCGCCCGCGTCGGCGCACCGCTCGCACGCTTCCTCCACGAGAGGTTCGGCGATGTGTGGGAGACCACACATGTGGGCGGCGACCGGTACGCCGCGAACCTCGTCTGCCTGCCGCACGGCCTCTACTACGGCGACCTCGACCAGAGCCGCGCGGCGGCCGCCGCCTCGGAGTACCGCAAAGGCCGGATCGTGCTGGAGGGCTACCGCGGCCGGGCGGGGCTGCCCGAGCCGGTGCAGGCCGCCGAGCACTTCGTACGCGCCCGGAGCGGAGTGCTCGGCGTGGAGGACGTCACGGTCGAGTCCATGGTCGGCGACGTCGCCGTGGTGCGAGCACTCCGCGCGCGCTATAGGCTACGAATCGAGCCGACACCACTGGGCGCCTGCGGTCCCGGATGTAGCGACGACATCCGAACCTATGTTGAACGGGACCTGACCCTTCTCAACGAGACAGCCCTCGTGTAACCTCTCCGAGGCCCTGTACGCCGTTCCCGAGAGGACGCGGCGCTCTCCGGGGAACATCACGGCGCCTCACGACGTTGCTAGTTTTTGGCACGTACTCACCGTTTGGCGCGCGTGACCGAAATTATTGCTCACCCGCAAGCTACGAGGTGGTAGTTCTATGGCTCAGGTACGTCGGCAGGCAAACCTCCCCCGTCCCAGCTGGGGCTGGCAGGACGCTGCCGAGTGCCGGGGGGAGGACCTGATCCTGTTCTTCGGCCCGGACGGTGAACGTCAGCCGGAGCGGGAGATCCGTGAGCGCAAGGCCAAGTCGGTCTGCATGCGCTGCCCCGTGCGAGGAGAATGCCTTGACTACGCCGTGTCCCGGCCGGAGAAGTACGGCACGTGGGGCGGCCTGAACGAGGACGAGCGCGCGTCGGAGCGTCGCCGCCGCATGCGCCGCGCCAACGCCGCCTGAGCGACAGCGCAGCCTGCGGCCCCGCCCCGCGGGGTCGTTTTCATAGAGCCGGACCCGCCATCGGGCGCATCCGGCTCTTGTCCTTGTCGGCGGCACTCCCCCCAGCATCACAGCAGCTCGAGCGTTTCCAGAGAGCCGGACCGCCATCAGGCGGTCCGGCTCTTCTGCGTTGTCCGCGGCACTCCCCAGCGTCACAGGAGCTCGAGCACATCGGCGTCGCTGAGCTGCTCGAAGTGCTGGTACCACTGCCCGACCGCACGAAAGGCGGACGGGGCGGCCAGCACCACGATGTCGTCGGCGTCGGCGGACAGCTCCTGGACCGTCTGCGCGGCCCCCACCGGAACGGCGAGCACCACGCGCGCGGCGCCCTCGGCCCGTACGGCCGCCAGGGCGGCGCGCGCGGTGCCTCCGGTCGCGAGACCGTCGTCGACCACGACGACGTCACGGCCCTTGACCGGCGTCAGGGCACGGTCACCCCGGTAGGCGGTGACCCGGCGGGCCAGCTCCGCGCGTTCCCGCCCGGTGGTGGCGTCCAGGTCGCGTTCGGTCAGGCCCAGCCGGCGCAGCAGCTCGGCGTCGAACACCGGCTCTCCGCCCTCGGCGATCGCCCCGACGCCGAGCTCCTCCTGGCCCGGGCACCCGATCTTGCGGGTCACCAGCACGTCGAAGGGCACTCCCAGCCGCTCCGCGATGGCGTGTGCCACCGGCACCCCGCCCCGGGGCAGCGCCAGAACGACCGGATCGGTGAGCCCCAGAGAGGCCACGCGCCCGGCGAGCACGCGCCCGGCCTCGGCCCGGTCGGTGAACGGCAGCCGTACGCCATGACCGCTCGCACCCACGGTGAACCACCTCGAAAAACCGGTTGTCGGTGCTCTACCCACCCGCGGCGTTCCGCAACAGGGCCCACGAGGCACCGCCCAGGGACGCTGTGACGGGTTCGGCCCCTGGGCGGCCTTTCGATCAGGCGACGAAAGACCTGCGAGGCGATTTCCCTGCGCCGGTATTGCCCGGGTCAGGTGTTGGAGGTCGCCGTTCCGGCGATGCGGTTCGGCCTCTCAGCGTTTCCACGAAAGCTTCAGAAGCTCCTTGCGCTTCGTCCGCGTTTTCGCGGTCCAGCTCCCTCGCTCGTCTCGCAGGCCTGGTTTCAGCCTTCCACGGACGTACCGGCTCTCAAGGGCCGAAGGTCCTGCCACGGCGGGACCTTCGGCTCGTGGCGGACCGTCGCTGACCTTCGCCCGGCGAGCGGGGACCAATGGACGTACCTCCTTCCCCGCGCGGGACCCCAGAGTTGAGGCTGAGTGAGTCTCGGGGAGGCGGCGATGAAGCAGAGTCTCCGGCTGGGCCGCGTCGCCGGCATTCCGGTGGGCGTCAACTGGTCCGTGCTCGTGATCCTCCTGCTGATCACCCAAATCGTGGCGAGGAGCGTCCTGCCGCGCGCGGACGCGGGCCGTTCCATGGCCGTCTACTGGGCGGTCGCGCTCCCCACGGCCGTGCTGTTCCTGGCCTCCCTGCTGGCTCACGAGGGCGCCCACGCGGCCGTCGCCCGCAACAAGGGCCTCGGGGTGCGATCGATCACCCTGTGGATGCTGGGCGGCGTGGCCCAGCTGGACGGCGAACCGCCGAACGCCCGCGCGGACTTCGCGATCGCCGCGGCGGGACCGGTGACGAGCCTGGCCGTCGGAGTGGCGCTGTTCGCCGGCGCCGAGGCGGCCGCGTCGCTGGGCTCACCGAGCGCGATCGTCGCCGCGCTCGCGTGGACCGGCGCCACCAACGCGTTCCTGGCCGTGTTCAACCTGCTGCCCGGCGCCCCGCTCGACGGCGGGCGCATCCTGCGGGCGCTCGTCTGGATGCGCTCCGGTGACCGGGCGCGCGGCGACCGCGCCGCGACCCTCGCCGGCCAGGTCATGGGCGCGGCCCTCGCCGGCGCGGGCGTCGCCCAGCTGATCTTCCTCGGGCAAACGGGTGGCCTGTGGCTGATGCTCATCGGCTGGTTCCTCATCTGGGCCGCCGGCAGTGAGGCCAAGGCGAGGGTGGTGCAGGAGGCCGTCTCCGGTGTCCACGTCCGCGACCTGATGGAACCCTCACCGGAGTGTGCCGCCGCCTGGCGGCCGGTCGGGGAGTTCATCGCGACCGTGGCGACGCACTCCCGCCAGTCCGTCTTCCCCGTCGTCGGCTTCGACGGCGAGCCGTGCGGAGTGGTGACGCTCGCCCGGCTGGCGCGGGTGCCACCGGCGAGCGCCGGCGACCGGACCGACACGGTGGCGGTCGCCCTCCCGCACGACTACCGGGCCGAACCGGATGATCCCGTGTCGTCGCTGACCGGCCGGCGGCCGCTCGCGGGCATGCTGCTCGCGGTCGTCGTGACCGGCCACCGCGTCGTCGGAACGGTCACCACGGACGACGTCGGCAGGCTGGTCCAGCAGAGCATGCTGCGTGCCGGATACGCACCGTCCCCGGTCGACTGAACCACGTCCGTCCACGCGTCAGCGCAGGCCAGAGAGGCCAAAATCAGGACGAACCGCCCATCAAGTCTGAATAATGTCCTCATGGTCAACCCTGAAGTACCGCCTCGCTACGTTCACGGCTACGAACCCGGAGAGCAGGAACGCCTCATCGCCCAAGCCGAGTATTGGCGCGATCTGATCCTGGACGGAACGAAGCTCGCGGACGGCACTCGCCTCCTGGACGTCGGCTGTGGCGTGGGCGCGGTGCTGGGAATCCTGGGCGCCGAGTTCCACGGCGTACGGCTGACGGGCGTGGACGTGGAGACCAAGCAGGTCGCCGCGGCCCGCGAGCATCTCGGCCGACGCGGCCTGCCGGCCGACCTGCGGGTCGCCGACGGCCGGCGGCTGCCGTTCCCGGATGACTCGTTCGACCACGTCTGGATGATGTGGTTCCTCGAGCATCTGACCCCGGAGGATGCCGTCGCGGCATTGCGTGAGGCGCGGCGCGTCCTCGCCCCCGGCGGGACGATCACCGCCATCGAGGGTGACTACGGGACGGTGAGGTTCGCCCCGGCCAATCCGTCGATCGAGGCATTGTGGTCCGCCGTGCGGCAGGCGATGAGGACCTTCGGTCAGGAGGACGCGGGGACGCGGTTGCGGGGCTGGCTCGACGAGGCGGGCTTCACCGACGTCGAGCCCGGCGAGCGGCTGTTCTCCTTTCACGGCGCCGAGGTGACGCGGAACGCTCACTGGATGACGGAAGGCGCGCAGGCCACGATCACCGACATCGCATCCTTGCCGGACACCCCGGATGAGGCGACATTGCAGCGTGGGCTGGACGAGCTCCGGGCGCTCGGTGACAGTCCCGAGGCCGGGCTGAGCTACGTCGTCCACAAGGCCACCGCCGTGGCATGAGGGTTCGTGGATCGGCTATCCGGTCACGCGTGTGCGGGCGCTGGGGACGAGTTTCGGCGGCATCACCTGGTTGATCAGCTTCCTCACCTGCTCACCGAACTCGCGGGGACGCTCCAGCACCAGCAGGTGCCCCGAGTCGGCCACCACGGCCAGCTCGGCGTCGGGGATCGCCGCGACGAGTGCTTCGGCATGCGCGATGGGGGTGATCAGGTCGCGTTCGCCGACGAGGACGAGCACCGGGACGCGCCCGAGCGCCGGCAGCACGGCGTGCAGGTCGTAGCGGACGAGCTCGGTGTAGAACTCCGCGATCACCTGGATGGGAACGGAGGCCATGAGCCGGGTGGTGAGGCGGGCCACCGTGCGGGGCACCCGCGAGCCGTAGAGGTAGGGCCAGGTGATCAGGTACGTCGCGCCGCCCGCGGACCGCCGGGCACCGTCGACGATGCGCGCGTGCCGGCCGAGCCGGGTCAACGTCGCGGGCACCAGGCGGTGGACGAAGGGAGCCGTGATCGCGGGCAGGCCGGCGGTGATGGACGACAGGCCGCCCGCGGAGGTGGAGGAGAGCACGACGCCCACCACGCGCCCGCCGAACATTCCCGGATGTGACTGGGCGAGCGCCAGGATGGCCATCCCGCCCATGGAGTGGCCGACAAGTACGAGCCGCCCGCGCGGCACGGCCGCCCGGATGACCGCGAACAGGTCGCGCCCGACCTGGTCGATGGTCGCGTTGGGCGGCGTGCCCCACCCGGATCGGCCGTGGCCGCGGTGGTCCCACAGCACCACGCGCACCTTGCCGGCCAGCATCGTGCGCTGGACGTCCCAGCTGGTGGAGTTGAGCAGGTATCCGTGGCAGAAAACGACGGTGAGGGGAGCCCCCGGGGCCTCCTGGATCTCCACGTGCAGCTCGACGCCGTCATCCGCGGTGACCGTCATGGGCCTGGTCGGCGGCGGGTCACCGGGTTCGGTGGCGATGGCCGGGGCGCCGGATGCCGGGTGAAAGAACCGTCCCTGATGCGCCAGCGCGCTGGCGATGTCCGCGAACGACATGTCCACCTCCGCCGGGCGGTGTCGTCCCACCGGGGCAGGTCGTCGTCCCACTGCGGCAGGTCGTCACCGTCACACTCGCCATTGAGCCTCCGGCCGAGGTGGCTGGAGATCCCCGGCCCGTTCCCTTAGGTGCGGCCGAATACCTCCTTCCCTGTCCTCAAGAATACGTTCCGTCACATGGCCCGCTTCATCCAGGGACGAAGGTCCTTAATCTCGCGGCGAGGATCCTCACATTGGTCACAGCACTGCGGACTCGCGGCCGAGACCGGGCATTTCCTGCGTACGGCGCATGTGCGATGAACAGCAAAGATGGGTAAGAAGCACCCTAGAACCACATAAGTCCCCCGTGATGATCCTCCGACCGCACGGGCAGCCCGCTGCCCGACCGTACCGGTGACAGAGGGGACCGAAAGGCTTTGACCACAACACGAGAGCCCGTGGTGAACGGTGACGCCGGGGGGCGCGGTCCTGCGCTCGCCGGACTGCCGGGCGACGAGGGCGAGCGCATCTCCCAGGGACTGGCCGACGGGCTGATGCACCGGTTGTTCGCGGTCGGCCTCGACCTGCATGCCGCCCTGACCTACATCGAAGCGGACATCTCCACCCACGTCACCGTCGACAAGCTCCACAAGGCGATCCACGGCCTGGATGGCGCGATCCGGGACTTCCGTGGCGTGGTGTTCGGCCTCTACCCCGAAGGCGCGGCGGAGCGGCCGAACGGGCTGCGCACACTGATCGTGGAGGCCGTCGAACGCGCCTGCGATCCCGGCGAAGCCTGCCCCTCGATCACTCTCGGCCACGGCATGGAGGCCGTCATCGACCCGCCCGCGTGGCAGCGGGCGGCAGAGCTGGTCCACCGGACCCTCACGCTGGTCCCGGGCGAATACCTGTCCGCCGCGCACGTGGCGATCACGGCGGACCCACGGCCGCCGATCCGGCTCGTCATCCACATCGACGCCCCCGCCGGGAATCTGGCGGAGTTCACCGGCCGGCTGCGCGCCCTGAACGGATGCGGTGTGGACCTCTCATGCCAGGCCCTGCCGAGATCCCCCGAACGCTCCCGAATCCGCCTCGAATGGCCCATGACGCCACGATGAGCCTCGGTCCCGCCCCCGCGGGCCGCCGACGGGGTCGCGCGTCGCGTGGCGGTCCCGCCACGAGCGGGTGAAGCGTCCTAGCGTGACGCTGTGATCACGACTGAGGCCGTCCCTGCATGGTGCCTGGTCAACGGTGCATGGGTGGAACACGAGGACCCGGTGATGGCGGTCTGCGACCCCTACGGCGGCGACGTACGCGCCGCGATGGCGGATCTGGGGTACGAGCCGTGGTGCCAGATCGGCGTGGACGAGCTGCCCGCGGTGCCCGTGTCCCTGGCGCTGTACTCACGCGAGGCGCCGCCGCTGCAGTTCCTCCTGCAGCTGGAGGGCAACGCCGGCAACGTGGTGGAACACGTCTTCGCCGAGACCCTCCCGGACGCCATGGAGCTCCTGGCGCGGTGGGGTCCGATCGCCCGGCCCGGCCGCCGGCCGGTGCCGTCCCGCGATGCCCTCCGGCGTACGGGAGACGGCTCGGGACGCAAGGGGGACGACCGGGGACGCGCGGAGGACGGCTCCGGACGTGCGCAGGACGGCGACCGGCCCGACCGGCGGCCGCCCGCGGTGGCCCGGCCGATCCCCTCCGGCACCCCGGCGGCGGTGGACCGTGTGGGCTCACCGGACACCTGACGCCCCAGCGTCCGCGTAAGAGCGGCGCGTGTGAGCGGCCCGCACGTCAGCGCGGGCGGTCGCGGCGTATCCGACGGTGGAGCACCTTACGCTCACGCAGCCGTTCGGCCCGTAGGCGCGCGTCGGTCCTGGCCGCCATCCAGGCCGCCTCGCGGCGGAGTCGGCGCCAGCCGGCCAAGCGGCGTTCGGGCAGGTCGCCGGCCTCCACGGCGGCGAGCACGGCGCAGCCGGGCTCCGTCTCGTGCGCGCAGTCACCGAACCGGCACTCCTCCGCGAGCTCCTCCACCTCCGCGAACGCCCGCGACAGTCCTTCGCCGGCCTCGTACAGGCCGACCCGCCGCACCCCGGGCGTGTCGATGACGAGGCCGCCGGGCACCACGACCAGCTCGCGGTGCGTGGTCGTGTGCCGGCCCCGCCCGTCGGAGGCGCGGATCGCCTGCGTCCGCATGACCTCCTCCCCCGCGAGGGCGTTGACCAGCGTGGACTTGCCGGCACCGGACGGCCCGAGCAGCACGGACGTCCCGGTCGCCACGGCCCGTACGGCGTCCAGGCCGTCCCCGGTCACGGCGGAGACCGCGTGCACGCCGACACCGGGCGCGGCCGCGCTCACCGCCTCCAGCAGGCCGGGCAGGTCCGCGGCCAGGTCGGCCTTGGTGATGACGACGTACGGCGTCGCGCCGCTCTGCCAGGCGAGTGCGAGCAGCCTCTCGATCCGGCCGAGACCGGTGTCCGGGGAGGCCGGCTCGACGACGAGCGCCACGTCGACGTTGGCGGCGAGCAGCTGGCCTTGCGAGTCACCGGACAGCCCGCCACGCGACTCGCGCCCGACGCCGCCGCGGACGAAGGCCGTACGGCGCGGCAGGATCGCCGCGACCTGGTCGGCGCCGCCGGGCAGGCCGCGCAGCGCGACCCAGTCGCCGGCGCACGGCGGCTCGTGCCGCCAGCCGGCCTGGACCTCACCGTGTTCGGTGAGCACTCCGCAGCGGCCCCGGTCGACCCGGACCACCCGGCCCGGCACCAGGCCGTCGTACGGCGCGAAGGACTCGGCCCAGGAGTCGTCCCAGCCGAGAGATGAGAGAAACGACGAACGAGACAACGCGAGCACCCTTCAGGCGCGGATGCCCCGCACGGCTCAGGCGGGCACCCGGAAGAACAGGGACGAGGGCGGGACGACGGCAACGACGGCCATACGTGGCTCACCTCTTCGCGGCTGTTCCGTACACCACGGGTCTCGCGGTGCGCCGATCATAGGCACCGCACCCCGGCGGCGGGCAACCGTTTTTCCGCCGCCCCGGACCGGCGGATCCCGGACGCGCCGTCAGGCGCTCCGCGACTCCTGCTCGTCCCGGGCGGTCTCGTCCGCGGTCGCGGGCTCGTCCCGGTCCTCGACGGCGCCGGTGGTCTCCGACTCGGTGGCCTCAACGCGCCGCTCGGCCACCATCAGCTGCTTCTCAGCGGCCTTGGCCTGCGCCTCGGCGGCCTCGGCGCGGGCGCGGGCGGTGTACTCCCCGGGCCACAGTTTGTCGATCTCGGCGTTGAGCGCGGCGCCGATCAGCACCGCCAGGGCGGTGACGTAGAGCCAGGCCAGTACGGCGATCGCGGCGCCCAGCGAGCCGTACACCGTCACTCCGGAGGCCGAGCCGTCCAGATAGAGCCGCAGGATGAGGCTGCCGAGCACCCAGATGGCCAGCGCCACGACGCCGCCCGGCACCCCGCGCAGCCAGGCCGTGCGGACCGGCACGCTCAGGTGGTACAGCAGCGCCAGGAAGACCACCGAGACGAGGACCAGCACCGGCCAGTAGAGCAGGTGCAGCACCCGTGCGCCCTCCGGCAGCCACCGCAGGACCAGCGTGGGGCCGGCGACGAGCACAGGGATGATCACCAGTCCGACGCCCAGCCCGCCGATGTAGAGGAAGAACGCCCGCAACCGCGTGCGGACGACCCCGCGCACCCCCGACAGGCCGTACGCGATCGTGATGGTGTCGACGTAGACGTTCAGCGCCCGCGACCCGGCCCACAGCGACACCAGGAAGCTGAGCGACACCAGCTCGACCCGGCCGCCCCTGAGCACCTCATCGAGCAGCGGCTTGACCACGGTGTCGACCGACTGCTGGGTGAGCACCGTCTGCGCCCGTCCGATCACCCACGAGCGGATGTCGGTGACCGTGTCGTCGCCGAGCATCGACCGGAAGTGCCCGAGCGTGCCGATCAGCCCGAGCACCAGCGGCGGCAGCGACAGCAGCGTGAAGAACGCCGCCTCGGCCGCGAGCCCGGTGACCCGGTAGCGGAACGCGGAGATGCTCGTTCCGCGGACGATCTGCCAGACCGCGGCGCGGATCCGGGCACGGGCCGATGCCTCGGCTACGCCCGCCGAAGCGTCGGAGAGGGTGGTCACGACGCACTACCGTAGCCGTGACACGTCCGGTACGTGCTGCAACGACCACTTCGTGGAACGTCGTCGAACAGCGGTTTCACCGCGCGGGCAGGTGCCCGGCGGACTGGCACCGGACATCTCGCGCGGGTTCCGCCCATGTATCGACCTTCTTCCATCGCCGCTGGTCAGCGAAACCGACCTGCCCGGCGTCCGCTGCCGGGTGGGCCCGCGAAGGCCTGGGCGATACCGATCCATTCTCTCGCGACGGGCCCCGACACCGCCAGATCGACATCGGCGGGGTGCCGTCGCTGCGTCACGACCAGGCAGAAATCCAGCGCCGAGCCGCGCACCAGGTCCGCGGCGCCCTCAGGGCCGGCGGCCCACAGGCCACCGCCCGGCAGCGTCAGCTCGACCCGGACCGGGGCCGCGGGGGCCGGGCGCCCGTGCACGGCGAAGCTCCACGGCAGCGCGCGCACGCCGATCTGGGCGACGTGGCGGAGCCGGTCGGCCGGCTCACGTACCGCGTCGTACCCGGCGGCCCGAAGGCCGTCGACGACGTCCTGGCCGTGCGCCCACGTCTCCATTAGCCTCGCCGTGGTGAAGGAGGCCAGGCCCATGTCAGGGCCGTACCAGGGGATCCGCGCCACCGGGTCGGCCGCGGAGAGCGTCTCGGTCATGCCGCCGCGCGCCTCACGGAACCACCGTAGAACCGCCGGCCCCGGCATGGACCGCCGCTCGGCCACGAGCCGATCCGTGTCCAGGCCGCCCGCCGTGGCCTCCCGCGCCTCGCCGCGGAACGCCTCCGGCGTGGTCGCCGCGCGTACCGCCGCCTCATCGAACCAGGCCAGATGGGTGATCTGGTCGCGTACCGTCCAGCCCTCGGCCGGGGTCGGGACGTCCCACACGTCCGGCCCGAGGAGCCGTTCGAGATCGGCCGTCTCGGCGCGGAGGTCGCTGATCAGCGCGTCCATCGCCACACCCATTCGAACAGCGTACAGAACGAGATTCGGTGGTGTTCGGCGTGAATCGCCCCCACCGGCCCCCCGATGCCGGCGTTCGCCGGGTGACAATGAGGGCATGATCTGCGAAGCGTGCCGCGAACGCCTGCACGGCGAGTGCCGCGGCGGCACGTGGTGTGACTGCCAGCACAAGCCGCCCACCGGCGAGACCGCCGAGGGGCGACCCGCGGAGACGGACGACGGGCCCGAACCCGGCATCAACTGGCTCCGCCAGGGCTGACCGGACGCCTGGGACAGCAGTCCGCATATCGGACAAGGTTGGACACTCATCGAACGGCGTGTCATCATCGGTGTATGGCTGCTGCAAATCCGTTGCTGGTGATGCGCCGGCACGTCGACTTTCTCCGTGTGGGCAGCGCCATCTGTCGTTGACACTGATCAACCGCCACTGCCTCATGGGCGCGCGGTATGCCGGTGTCAGATCTCCACAGCTCAACGTTGAGCCCGCAGTACGACCTTGCCGGCGTGCTCCGCGTCCCCACCACAACGGAGGACGCGCACGATGCCACCCCGTCAGCGGACGCGAGGCGAGGGTCAGTGGGCCCTCGGTTATCGCGAACCGCTTAACAAGAACGAAGAGAACAAGAAGAACGACGACGGCCTGAACGTCCGGGACCGCATCGTCGACATCTACTCCAAGGCCGGCTTCGACTCGATCGACCCGGCTGACCTGCGCGGACGTTTTCGCTGGTACGGGCTTTACACCCAGCGGCGCCCCGGCATCGACGGCGGCAAGACCGCGATCTTGGAGCCCGAGGAGCTCGACGACCGCTACTTCATGCTGCGCGT
Organism: Actinoallomurus sp.; assembly: GCA_025964685.1. GTDB lineage: Bacteria > Actinomycetota > Actinomycetes > Streptosporangiales > Streptosporangiaceae > Actinoallomurus. The sequence goes on from JAOPYG010000182.1 coordinate 21,660, forward strand.
GCGCATCGACGGGGGCCAGCTGAGCCCCGAGCAACTGCGCGCGATCGCGGACGTGTCGACCAAGTACGCCCGCGGCACCGCCGACCTGACCGACCGGCAGAACATCCAGCTGCACTGGATCGAGATCGAGTCCGTCCCCGCGATCTGGGAGATGCTCGAGTCGGTCGGGCTGTCCACGACGGAGGCCTGCGGTGACACACCGCGGGTCATTCTCGGCTGCCCACTCGCCGGAATCGACGGCGACGAGGTGATCGACGCCACGCCGCAGATCCATGAGATCAACGAGCGCTACATCGGCAGCCCGGAGTTCTCGAACCTGCCGCGCAAGTTCAAGTCGGCGCTGTCCGGATGCTCGGCGCAGTGCACGGTCCACGAGATCAACGACATCGCGTTCGTCGGCGTCGTCAACGATGAGGGCGAGACCGGCTACGACGTCTGGGTCGGCGGGGGACTGTCCACCAACCCGATGTTCGGCAAGCGGCTCGGGGCGTTCGTGCGGCCGGAGCAGGCACACGAGGTCTGGGCCGGGGTCATCGGGATCTTCCGCGACTACGGCTACCGGCGGCTGCGGCACCGGGCCCGCATCAAGTTCCTGATGAACGACTGGGGCCCGGAGCGCTTCCGCGAACTGCTGGAGAAGGACTACCTCGGCTACGCGCTGCCCGACGGCCCGGCGCCCGGCGCGCCGCAGGGCGCCCGGCGCGACCACGTGGGCATCCGTCCCCAGCGGGACGGCAACTTCTATGTCGGGTTCGCCCCGAAGGTCGGCCGGGTCAACGGCCAGCTGCTGCATGTGATCGCCGATCTGGCCGAGGAGTACGGCTCAGGCCGGGTGCGCACCACCACTGAGCAGAAGATGGTCATCCTCGATGTGCCGGCGGACCGTACCGAGGCCCTCGCCGCCGCACTGGAGGCCAACGACCTGCGCGTCCGGCCGTCGACGTTCCGGCGGCAGACGATGGCCTGCACCGGCATCGAGTTCTGCAAGCTCGCCATCGTCGAGACCAAGCAGCGCGGCATGGACCTCATCAGTGAGCTGGAGGAGCGCCTGCCGGACTTCGAAGAGCCGCTGACGATCAACATCAACGGCTGCCCGAACTCCTGCGCGCGCATCCAGGTCGCCGACATCGGCCTGAAGGGCCAGCTCATCACGGACGCGGCCGGCAACCAGGTGGAGGGCTACCAGATCCACCTCGGCGGCTCGATCGGCGGCGCGTTCGGCAAGAAGGTGCGCGGGCTGAAGACCACGGCCGACCAGCTTCCCGACTACGTCGAGCGGGTACTGCGAAGGTTCCAGAAGCAGAAGACCGATGGTGAGTCCTTCGCCGACTGGGTCCAGCGCGCCGATCAGGAGGACCTCACATGACCGAGCGAAGCGAGGGAAGCGACCAGCACAGCACCTTGGTCATGAGCCCGACGAAGGAGGTCTCATGACCGAGCGAAGTGAGGGAATCGACCAGCACAGCACCTTGGTCATGAGGCCGACGAAGGAGGTCTCATGACCGAACGCGCTGTTCCCTTCTACTGCCCCTACTGCGGAGACGAGGACCTGGAGCCGTACGAGAACGACGGCGGATGGCACTGCCGCTCCTGCACGCGTGCGTTCCGGCTCCGGTTCGTCGGGATGGGCGCGCTGAGCGCCTCCCCCACTCCCGGCCTGCCGCTCGGTGAACGAAAGGAGGCCTCGAGATGACGCTCGCCTTCGAGCGCCCACCTGCGGCCCTCGACCTCACCGACATCGTCGAATCGGCCGCCGACGCCCTCGAGGAGGCCCCGGCCGAAGAGATCATCCGCTGGGCGATCGCGACCTTCGGCGACCGGATCTGCGTGACGTCCTCGATGAAGGACGCCGTTCTGGTGGACATCGCCTCAAAGATCAGGCCCGGCATCGACGTGCTCTTCGTCGACACCGGCTACCACTTCGCCGAGACGATCGGCACGCGTGATGCGGTTGAGGCCGTCTACCCGATCAACGTGGTGAACGTCACATCCTCGCGTACGGTCGCCGAGCAGGAGCGCGACCTGGGCCCCCGGCTGAACGGCCGGAACCCTGATCTCTGCTGCCACCTGCGCAAGGTCGAGCCGCTGAACCGCGCGCTCGATCCGTAC